>NZ_CP107902.1:656000-984000 GCF_036013935.1 Streptomyces sp. NBC_00461 | reverse complement strand
GGCTGACGGAAGCGGGTAACGTCTTTGTCATGTTCTTCCAGGCGCCGATTTACGAGTGAGAGCGTGATGGGCCCCTGCTGACGTCCTTCGACGTCCCCCGCCCGTCCTCCACCGATGAATCCGTAGATCACTTCACATCATTACCGGGAGAACCCGTGACCGTGAGCAAGAACATCAACAACCCCGTGGGCATGGGCGGCGGCCAGCGCAAGAAGCTGTCCCGCGCCGAACGGCAGAACAACGGTCCGCACCGCAACCTCGACCGCCAGGGTGCAGCCGACCAGAAGGCGGAGCTGGTGCGCAAGATGCGCGAGAAGGCAGGCGCAGCCGAGGGCGCCGGGCAGACGAGCGACGACACCGCACAGAGCTGACGCACCGCCGTCGCAGGGCGACACCGCGTGGGGCAGGGCCCGGACCGCGACGCGCGGTCCGGGCCCTGCTGTCGTACCTGCCGTTCGATGACGCTCAGGACCGTATCCCGGCTGACCGTCCGGTTGAACCTCTCCCCGTCCGGGCCGTCGAAGATCGGGGGGTCGAACCGCCCGGCTTCGAAGAGCGCACATCCCCAGAGTAGTTGGGCGGTGCCGACGTAGTCGGGCAGCGGACAGCCGAACACCTCGGTGTCCCAGCCCGGGACCACGCAGCGGGGTTGCCAGCGTTCGGGGAACGGGGTGTGCAGGTACAGCGCCGCGGTACGGGCCAGGCTGTTGAACTCCGGGGCCTGCCAATCCGCACCAGTGACGTTGAGGAGCCCGCTCCATGATTCTTCCGATCACCGACGAACCGGTCCACCGCCTCGTGGAGCAGGCGGAGGCCGATCGCATCGACAGGCCAAGGAACAGCGCTGCCGCCTGCCGCAGATCCGAAGTGCGATCCGGTCTCGACCATCGCCATCCTCTGGTTCGCCGGCGCCTCCGCCATGGCCGGCCTGCTCAACCGGATGGCCCCGCTATCTGCGCCGCTACGGCATGGCCCCGCACTGGGCCCGCGCCGTGCACCCGATGGTCATCGTCTTCACCCTGATCGGCTTCCTGGTCACCTGGATCTTCGACGCCGACGTCGACGCCCAGGGCGGCGCCTACGCCACCGGCGTCCTGGTGCTGATGTCCTCGGCGGCCATTGCGGTGACCATCGCCGCCCGCCGCGCGCAGCAGCGGAACTGGACCATCGGCTTCGGAGCCGTCTCGGCGGTCCTGCTCTACGTCACCGCGGCCAACGTCGTCGAGCGCCCGGACGGCGTGAAGATCGGCGCCTGCTTCATCGCCGGCATCATCCTGGTCTCGCTGGCATCCCGGCTGGCCCGCGCCTTCGAGCTGCGCGTGACCAGCGTGACGCTGGACGACATGGCGGAACGATTCATCCGGGACATGGCCAGCCGCAAGATCCGCTTCATCGCCAACGAGCCGGACCAGCGGGACAAGGCCGAGTACCGCGACAAGATCGAGCAGATCCGCAACGACAACGACCTGCCCGAGCAGGAGGACTTCGTCTTCGTCGAGGTCACGGTCACCGACCCCTCCGAGTTCGAAGCGGGCCTGACCGTGCGCGGCGAGGTCCTGCACAACCGCTACCGGGTGCTCACCCTGGAGTCCTCCTCCATCCCGAACGCCCTGGCCGCCCTGCTCCTCCACGTCCGCGACACCACCCGGTGCACCCCGCACATCTACTTCGAGTGGACCGAGGGCAACCCCTTCGCCAACTTCCTGCGCTTCTTCCTCTTCGGCCAGGGCGAGGTCGCCCCCGTCACCCGAGAGGTCCTGCGCGAGGCAGAACCGAACCGGGCCAAGCGCCCGCGCGTCTCAGATCGCCGTGGACGGATCCATCATCAAGGCGCCCGGAGGCGGCGAGGTGGCCGGTCGCTCACCGGTCGACCGCGGCAAACAGGGCCTGAAACGCTCGGGCATGACGGACGGGTACGGCATTCCACTGGGTCGTGTCCTGGCCGGTGCCAACCGCCACGACTCCCCGTTGCTCGCCCCGACCCTGGATCGTCTGAACGACCTGGGGCCGTTACCCGACGACATCACCGTGCACCTGGACGCCGGCTACGACTCGGACAGGACCCGCACCGAACTCGGCGCGCGCAGCCTGCACGGCCGCATCGCGCACAAGGGTGAGAAGGCGCCGATCCAGGCGAGCCGGCGCTGGCATGTCGAGCGCACCCACGCCTGGCAGAACGCCTTCCACCGGCTCGCCCGCTGCTACGAACGCCGCGCCACCGTCATCGACGCCTTCTTCGACCTTGCCGACACGATCATCACCGTCCGCAGTCTGATCCGCCGGGCATGGACCACACACCGCTGGGGCACTCGCCCTCGACGCCACCCATGACTGATCACCAGGGCACGGGGGTTCCGTCCCAGGAGAAGAAGCCACCGGTGGGGCCGTCGTCCGGCAGCAGGGCCAGGCGGAGGGCACCTTGGGCGGCCTCGGCCGGGTCGCCGCCGGCAGCGGCGGCCCGGGGGTTGAGATCAGTGGCCCGCAAGCCGGGGGCGAGCGCGTTGACCTTGAAGCCGTCCTGGGCCAGCGTCTGGGCGTAGAGGACGGTGAGGGCGTTGAGGGCGGCCTTGGACGACCGGTAGGCGGCGCCGCCGCCGCTTCCCGGGGTGAACTGGGGGTTGGGATTCGTGCTCCAGGTCAGCGACGCGGTGCCACTGGAGATGTTGACGATGCGCGGGCGCGGGGACCGGCGCAGGGCGGGCAGGAAGGCATTGGTCACCGCCACTACCCCGAACACATTGGTCTCGTATGTGCGCCGGTACTCCTCGACGCCGGTGTGGGTCGGCGGGGCGAGTGACGGCGAGATGCCGGCGTTGTTGACCAGCACGTCCAAGCGGTCCATCTGAGCCGCGGCCTGTGCGATGCCGTCGGGATCTGTCACGTCGAGGACCAGCAGGCGGGCCCCGGCGCCGATCTCCTCGACGGCCCGCTGCCCGCGCCCGGGGTCGCGGGAGCCCACGTATACGGTGAGGCCCTCGGCGGCGAGCAGCCGGGCAATATGCTTGCCGATGCCCTTGTTGGCACCGGTGACCAGAGCTGTGCGTTCGTTCATGGCAACCACGCTTCCCTGGTCGCAGGCGCCCTGCCAGGGACAGTCTGTACCAGGCAGTGGGAGGAGGCGGTATGGCACGGCAGGAGCTGGCCCACTACCTGCGGGACCGCCGGGCGGCCCTGCGTCCGCACGAGATCGGCCTGACGGAGACGGGCACCGCCCGCCGCACACCGGGCCTGCGCCGCGAAGAGGTGGCGGAGCTCGCCCACATGTCGGTCGACTACTACACGCGGCTGGAGCAGGCCCGGGGACCGCGGCCGTCGGCCCGGATCCTGGACGCATTGGCCCGCGCGCTGCGGCTCACGCCGGCCGAGCGCAGCCACCTGTTCCGCCTGGCGGGTTCGAGCGCGCCGCCCGGCACCAGCGCCGTGCGGCGGGTGCGCCCGCACGTGGCCCGGATGCTGGACCGGCTGCCGGAGACCGGTGCCATCGTCACTGACGCGGCGTACCACGTCGTCGCCTGGAACCCCCTGGCCCGGGCACTGCTCGGCGCCGACCTCGGAGGCGGGACGACGAACCTGGCCCGACGCCGCTTCCTGGGCCAGGGGCGGACGTACGAGAGCTCCAGCGCCGAGGAATTCGGGCACATCGTGGTGGCGCGACTGCGCCGGGCCGCGGACCGCTACCCGCATGACCCGCACCTGGCCGCGCTGCTGGCCGA
Source organism: Streptomyces sp. NBC_00461 (assembly GCF_036013935.1). NCBI lineage: Bacteria > Bacillati > Actinomycetota > Actinomycetes > Kitasatosporales > Streptomycetaceae > Streptomyces > Streptomyces sp. NBC_00461. The sequence goes on along the minus strand of NZ_CP107902.1, from coordinate 980,287 downwards.
ACTGCACGCCGGCAGTGAGGAGTTCCGGCAGATCTGGGAGACGCGTCCGGTCCACGCTCCCGGGCATCGCACCAAGACCCTGAACCATCCGGAGGCCGGTGCGCTGCGGTTGAACTGCGACGTCCTGCTCGTGCCCGAGGATGACCAGGAGGTTGTCCTGATGACGGCCGACCCAGGATCACCTGCCGTGCGGGCCCTGCGCAGGCTGGCCACGCAGGCGACCTGAAACGAAGGATGCGCACAGGTCTCGCCAACGGTCACAGAGCGTCGCAACTCAATATTCACTCGGGCCTGTGCCCACCTCGATGCCGAGGCTTTCCACGCCGCCTATCTGCGCGCGCTCTAGGTCCGACACCGTTGCCAGATACAGGAATTGGCCGTCGCCGACCGGCAGGTAGGTGATGTCTCCCCCGTACTTGGCGTTCGGCTCACTCGCGGTGAAGTCCCGCTGGAGGAGGTCGGGCACCGGTGTGGCCGAGGGCTCGGGGACGGTGGTGCGGACCTTCTTGCGCAGGTGCACGCCCTCGATGCCGATCCTGCGCATCACGCGCGCGACGCGCTTGTGGTTGACGCAGGCCCCGGCACCCTTGAGCTCGGCGCTGATGCGCGGAACGCCGCAGGTGCCGTCGGACTCCTTGCGGATCTCCCGTATCCGCCTCGCCAGGCGGGCATCGTCCCGCGCCCGCTCCATGCGTGCCCCAGCGGCCTTCAGCCACCGGTAGAACCCGGACCGGGAAACCTCCAGGACCCGGCACAGCCGCTTGACGCCGAAGGCGCCTCGATGATCCTCGACGAACTGGAAACGGCTCACCAGTTGGTCTCGCGGGCGAAATACTTCGCGGCCCTCCGCAGGATCTCCCGCTCGGTCTCCAGCTCCCGGATCCGGGCCCTGAGCTCCTTGAAGTTGTCTACCTAAGAGGCTGTCTCACGTGGCAAGTTCCGCGAGCTTCTTCAGTAGCTCGGGGCGGTGGCCTTGGCCGGGCGTCAGCACTGCCGGTCGTTGCGGTTCACGTACGGGATCTTGAGGCCACGAGTAGCCCATGGCAGGCTCATGCCGCATGATCGATGAATTCGCGAAGGGCACCCTGCACGGGCGACTGCGGCGGGACCGCAAGGCGCTGCTCTGGAAGCTCGACGGCCTGTCCGAATACGACGCTCGCCGACCTTTGACAGTGACTGGGACCAACCTCCTCGGCCTGGTCAAACACGTGGCCAGCGTCGAGGCCAGGTACTTGGGCGAGGTCTTCGACCGGCCGTCCCCAGAACCGCTGCCCCGGTGGCAGGACCACGACGGCAGCGATCTATGGGCGGCTGAGGACGAGGCGCGCGATCAGATCATCGAGTCCTACCGGCGCACGTGGGAACACTCAGACGCGACGATCGACGAGCTTGCCCTCGATGCCCCGGGCCACGTGCCGTGGTGGCCGGAGCCTTATTCCAACACGAACCTGTTCGCCATCCTGGTCCACGTCCTCGGCGAGACCAACCGGCATGCCGGGCACGCCGACATCCTGCGCGAAGGCGTGGACGGCCGAACCGGGATGCGCCCCGAACACGAGATGCAGATCGATGAGGACGCCCGCACCGCCTACTGCGCGAAGATCGAGCAGGCCGCCAGATCGGCCGCATCAGTCGAGGCATAGAAGGCTGTCCCCGTGACTTGATGCTTGATGTTCGAGCGGCATGATGCCGGCCGTGAGTGCTGATCTGTCGAAGCGTCTGGTTCCTGATGAGCTCTGGAGGCTGGTCGCCCCGTTACTGCCGTCGTTCGCGGCTCGGGACCGCAAGGTGGAGGGACCGCTCCGCGCGACCAGCGGGCCGTGTTCACCGCAGTGGTGTACGTGCTGACCAGCGGCTGTGCCTGGCGGCATCTGCCGCCGACGTTCGGCACGTCCTCCGCCACCGCGCATCGCCGCTTCACGGTATGGACCGAGGTCGGCCTGTGGCGTCGGCTGCATCGGGCGGTGCTGGACGAACTCGGGGTCCGGGGCGAAGTGGACTGGACCTCGGCGATCGTCGACGCGGCCTCCGTTCGCGCCAAAAGGGGGGATCGCTGACAGGGCCGAACCCGGTCGATCGCGGCAAGAAGGGCAGCAAGCTGCACGTGCTGTCCGATGCTCAGGGCATCCCGCTCGCCGTCGCCGTGTCAGGTGCGAACATGCACGACAGTCTCGCCCTCAAGCCGCTCATCCTCGGCATCCCCGCAGTCCGGTCCCGCCGGGGACCACGGCGACGCCGGCCGGTCAAACTCCGCGCGGACAAGGCGTACTTCTACGCCGAACACCTCAGCTGGCTGCGCGAGCGTGGGCTCGTCGCGCGCATCGCGCGGCCGGGCATCGAGTCCGGCGAACGCCTCGGTCGGCACCGCTGGAAGATCGAGCGGTCGATCGCTTGGCTCTTCGGCTACCGCCGCCTGACCATCCGATACGAACGAAAGGGCTCGCACTTCCTCGCCTTCCTCGGCCTGGCCGCTGCCCTGACCTGCTACAAGAAGCTCGCGAAACTTGCCACGTGAGACGCCCTCGTAGTCCTGGCCCGGGAGGACTGGACGCGGCGAGGATGTCGACAGACCCGTTCCCCAGCTCAAGACCGTGGTCAGCAGCTTATGCGGGGACACGTCCGGAGACGGTGACGCCGGCCTGGCGGAAGTCTTCAAGGGTGGCTGCCGTGGTGTCCTGGGCGACACCGACGGTGTAGTCCAGGCGTACGCGTGCCCGGAAGCCGGCCTTCACCGCGTCCAGCGCGGTCGCGCGTACGCAGTGGTCGGTGGCGATACCTACCACGTCGACGTCCTCCACTCCGCGCTCACGCAGCCAGTCGGCCAGAGAGGTGCCCTGTTCGTCGGCGCCTTCGAAGCCGCTCTTGGAGGCGCTGTGCGCGCCTTTGAAGAAGACGGCGTCGACCTTGCCGCTGGTGACGGCGGGGGCGAAGTTAGGGTGGAACTCGCCGCCTTCGCCTCCGGCTACGCAGTGGACGGGGAAGCTGTCCTTGAAGTCCGGGTGTTCGGAGAAGTGGCTGCCCGGATCGATGTGATGATCGCGGGTAGCCACGACGTACTCATAGTTACGCTCCGCACTGCGCTCCACCAGGTCCGCGATGGTCGAGGCGATCCGCGCACCTCCCGCGACGGGCACGCTGCCTCCCTCACAGAAGTCTTTCTGCACATCCACGATGATCAAGCCTCGGCTCGTCACGAACACCTCCAGATCGGTGCCACAGGAAAGAACCCTTCGGGAATCCTTCCGATGCTGGCCGAGTATCGTCGCCGATTCCTGACAAGTTACGTCGAACGGATGATTTTCGGGAGCGAGGCAGCATGTACGCCGTCGTGGCGTTGGGCACCTGGTGTTGCACGGACACACCTCAGTGAGCCTCCGCTCTGGGCCGTCGGCGCGGTGGGCCGCCCGGCTCTAGGGGGCGAGAGCGTGTGCGTGCGCTTCGTCGAGCAGTTGTCGCAGTATTGAAGCGGTGGGTGCGACGGCGGTGGTGAGCAGTGCCGGGCCGCCTGCCAATGGTGCGAGGACAGCGCACCCGTCTTCGGCGCCTTCGCCGAGCAGGACGGCATCTCGTCGGACGTCGAGGCGCGGATCCACGATGAGGAGTTGGCCGACGGCGCGGTGTCCGTTCAGGATGGCCGGGCCGTCCCAGCCAGGTTCTGGAGCCCCGTAGGCCGTGTGCTGGTCGAGTAGTGGGCGTCCGGCGCGGTGGACCAGGATCCGGGTGACGAGGTGGCCTGGTTCCTCGCCGGCCCGGCCCAGGAGCTGTTCTTCTCGCAGCACCAGGTGTGAGGTGGCGGCCAGTTCGACGGTGTATGTCTGGTGCAGGTTGCTGCCGGCGGCGCTGATCAGGGGCTGTGGTAGCCAGCGCAGACGGGCGTGTTCTCCGATGGTGAGGCGTACGTCGTAGGTGGCCGCGTCGGTGGTGGGGCCGCGCAGGGCGAGTGTGGCGGCGGCCGTGGTGATCTCCAGCTCGGCCCGGTCCTCGGCGCTGATGTCGAGGGTGAGCCGGTCGCCACCGAGCGGGGCGCTCATCGCGCCGATGATCCCCACTGTGGTGGCGTTGCCGTGAGTGCGCAGGCGCCGCAGGTGGAAGGGGCCGTCGCTATGCAGTTGCGGGAGAGTGGTGACGCGTCCGTTGTGCGCGGCGCGGATCCGGGCCGTGGCAAGTACGCCGTCGGGGTGTCCGGCGGGCTCCTGGGCGCCAGATGGGGGAAGGCCGGGGCCGGACGTGGTTCGAGCGGGGATGAGCTGGGGGGAGGGGCTCATACGGTTGCCCCGGCGCGCCACTGGGTGAGGTGGCCGGTGACCCAGTCGGCGACTTCGCGGATGCCGTTGTCACAGGTGAGGCTGGTGAAGGTGACGGGGAGGTCGCCGCGCTGTCGTTTCGCGTCGCCGGCCATGGTGTCCAGGTCGGCGCCGACGTGCGGGGCGAGGTCGGTCTTGTTGATGATGAGGAGATCGGCGGTGGTGATGCCGGGGCCGCCCTTGCGAGGGATGTCGTCGCCGCTGGCTACGTCGATGACGAAGATCTGCAAGTCGGCGAGGCCCTTGGAGAAGGTGGCGGTCAGGTTGTCGCCGCCCGACTCGATGAGTACGAGGTCGAGAGGGTCGAGGGTTGCTTCCAGTTGCTCGACGGCTTCCAGGTTCGCGGAGATGTCGTCGCGGATCGCGGTGTGGGGGCAGGCGCCGGTCTCGACGGCGGTGATGCGCTCGGGCGGCAGGACGGCTTCGCGCCGCAGGTACTCTGCGTCCTCGCGGGTGTAGATGTCGTTGGTGACAACGGCGATGCACCAGCGGTCGCGCAGGGTGCGGCACAGCGCGGCGACGGTCGCGGTCTTGCCCGAGCCGACGGGGCCGCCCAGGCCGACGCGCAGGGCACGGCGGCTGCCGTCGGGTCGGGCCGCCGAGACGCTGGGGGTGTGCTCGTGAGGCAGAGAGTGGTCGAGGTGCATGGCAACTCCGTCGAAAGACTCAAGTGTGGTTGTTGGTCGTCAGGAGGCGAAGAGGCGGGCGGTCCAGGCGGCGTGCTGCTCTGCGGTGATGTCCAGCAGAGGTGAGGAGGCCGACGGCAGGGCGTCGAGGCCCTCGGTCATGGCGCGGGCTGCGGCGTCGGCCGCGGCCTGGGCGACGTCGTCGGTCTCGGGGCCGAGGCGGGCCAGCAGCCCGGAGGCGTCGAGCGGGTCGAGGCTCAGCAGGCGCACCGCCGCTGTGGCCGGGCCGCCGACGTTCTCATAAGCGGCGGCGTAGGCGGCGTCCAGCGGGGTGAGCCCGGCGGCGCGGGCGGCGAGGCCCAGGACGACGGGTTGGTGGGCGCCCTGGGGACGTGCAGCGGCCAGGCGTTCGAGTGCGTCGGAGGGGAAGGTGGCGCGGGCCGCGCGCATCATCTGCCGGCCGAGCCTGCGGGCGACGGCGCGCAGTGCGGGGGCGGGGGTGCGTGCGTCGGCGGCGACGTCGAGCAGCAGCGGGTCGTATCCGCCAGCGGCTGCGGCGGCGAGTCCTGCCGTGGTCAGGCCGGTGGTGTGCAGACGCCCGCGGCAGAACGCCTCCAGGCCCGGGGTGTCGTGGACGGCTTGGTGGGCGACGGCGGCCTCGACGCCGCCGGAGTGGGCGTGCCCGCCGGCGGGGAAGCGGCCGTCGGCCAGGAGGAGCAGGGCTGCGCGGCTCATAGGTGAGCGGCTGCCTTTCGCAGGTCGGATGGTGATGCGGTGGCCCGGGCGGGCACATCAAGTCCGCCCGGGGCCCGGCCGCAGCGGCGGGGCCGGCGGCCATTCAGAAGAGGAAGTACCGCTGTGCCAGAGGGACTTCGGTGACGTAAGAGCGCGGCACGGTGGCACCGTTGAGTTCGGTGCGGGCGTCGCTCGTAGTCGCGCCTCCAATGGTGACCTCGAAGCTGTTGTGGTCGACTTCGAGGCTGTCAGGCACCGTGTCGTTCAGCTTCATGTGCTTCTTCTCGACGCTCCGGGTGCTCTCGATCGCTTCGAACTTCTTGCCGAGGCCGAGACCGTCGTAGGTGTTGTTCGAGTCGGTCCCGCCGTTCAGCCGGAGCGCCACCTGCTCGTCGGCCACGAAGTTCACCGAGTTCTTCCCCGGGGAGCGGCTGGTGGAGCCCCAGACCGGGCGCGGCAGGTAGGGCTGCGGCGTTGTGATCGACGCGTTGGCGTCGCCGACCTGCGCGTAGGCGAGCTGGCCGCCCTTGAGGAGCATGTGCGGTTTGACGCCGAAGAACTTCGGCTCCCACACCACCAGGTCGGCGAGCTTCCCGGTCTCCACGGAACCGACGTATTTGGCGATGCCGTGGGTGATCGCCGGGTTGATCGTGTACTTGGCAACGTACCGGCGCGCGCGGAAGTTGTCGTTCGGCTGCAGCTGCTGGTCGTTGAAGGGGTGGTCCGTGTCGTCGGTGATCGTGCGGACCTTCGCGGCTTCGAGGTCCTCCTTCAGCGCCCCGTAGCGGCACTTCATGACGTGCGCGGTCTGCCAGGTACGCATGACCATTTCGCCGATGCGGCCCATAGCCTGGGCGTCGGAGGACATCATCGAGATGGCGCCCATGTCGTGGAGGAGGTCCTCTGCGGCCATGGTGGACGGCCGGATCCGGGAGTCGGCGAAGGCCATATCTGCCGGAATCTCCGGGTTGAGGTGATGGCACACGATCATCATGTCGACGTGCTCCTTGACGGTGTTGACCGTCAGCGGACGCGTCGGGTTGGTCGAGGCCGGCAGGACGTTCGGGTCCTTGACCAGCTCGATCATGTCGGGCGCGTGACCGCCGCCGGCACCCTCGACATGAAAGATGTGGATGGAGCGCGCCTTCTTCGCCGTGAACTTCCCATCTGCGTCCCTGGCGTCGCCTGTGAAGGCTGCCCGCGTGCTCTCCAGGAACCCCGACTCGTTCAGTGAGTCGGCGTGCAGCGCGAGCTGGACGCCGCGCTCTTCGCAGACGTCCAGGGCCCGGTCGATCACTGCGGGCGTGGCGCCCCAGTCCTCGTGGACCTTGAAGCCGCAGGCACCGGCGTCCACCTGTGCGTTGAGTTCGTGCTTGTTCATCGTGCTGCCTTTGCCGAGCAGGCCGATGTTGACAGGGAACTCATCCAGCGCCTCGAAGAGCCGCCTGATGTGCCACGCGCCCGGTGTCACGGTAGTGGCCGTACTGCCCTCGGCCGGTCCCGTCCCGCCGCCGATGAGGGTGGTCACGCCCGAGGCCAGGGCCTCGTGGATCTCCTCGGGGCAGATGAAGTGAACGTGGGTGTCCACGCCACCGGCGGTGAGGATCCGCCCGTTGCCGGAGATGACCTCGGTGCTCGGCCCGACCACGAAACTCTCCGGCGTCACCGGAACCGGCACCGCATTGCCGACAGTCGTACGGTTCGGCATCTCGAACCTGTTGCTCGGAATCGGATCCATCGTCTCGGGGTTGTACGCCTTGCCGATGGCCGCGATCCTGCCGTCACGGATGCCGATGTCGGCCTTGACCACGCCCCACCAGTCGAGGATCAGCGCGCCTGTGATGACGGTGTCCACGGGCCTGTGGGCCGTGGCGTCGCCTTTGCTGGTCCGCCCGTCCCTGGCGAGGTGCGACATCCCCATCGACTCGCGGATCACCTTGCCGCCACCGAAGATCATCTCATTGCCGCTGTACGAAGGGCCGCCGCTCCAGTCGGCCTCGATCTCCAGCGTGAGGTCGGTGTCGGCGAGCCGGACCCTATCCCGCGTGGTCGGCCCGTACAACGCGGTGTAATCCGCCCGCGTCAGCTCATTGCTCGGCTTCAGCCGGCCCTTGCCAGGCTTCGGCCCCTGGCCACGGCCTTGTCCCTGCGGATTACTCATCGGATGATCCCTTCGCGCAACCCCTGGATCTTGGTGAGGTCGCTGGTGTTGCTGCCGCCGGCCGTGACATCACCCTGGATCTGCACCAGTTCCACGCAGCACTCGTCGCCCGGTTCGAAACGTACGGACGTGCCCGCGGCGATGTTGAGCCGCCGGCCCCTCGCCGCGTCGCAGCTCCAGAGGCTGCGGTCTTGGGGGACTGTCTGCCCGGCGGGAACCTCGACGCTGACGACCTTCAGCCCCGGGTTGACCTCGGCGAAGTGATAGTGGGAGCCGACCTGAATGGGACGGTCCGACTCGTTCTTCACCTTGATCTTCGTCTTGCCCGGCCCCGGCAAGGTGGTGGCGTCCGTCTGCAGGTTGACGCCCTGCGTGTCCCCGTCGAGGTGCACGTTGAAGCAGATCGCGTCGTACCGGGAGACTGTGTCGTCGTCCTCGTCGCAGCTGACGGACGAGTTGCCGCTGTCGTCGCAGTCGACCGAGGAGCCTGGCTTGCGGGGCGGCTGGGGGTGCTCGACCTTGCCCGGGTAGACCTCGGGTTCCTCCGTGGCCTCCGGGATGGGGTCATGGATCGTGACCAGCTTGGTGCCGTCCGGGAAGGTCGCCTCCACCTGGACGTTCTTGATCATCTCCGGGACGCCGTCCATCATGTCGTCACGTGTGAGCACCCGTCGGCCCGAGTCCATGATGTCGCTGACCGTCTTCCCGTCGCGCGCCGCCTCGAAGACGTGAACGGTCAGCAGGGCCATCGCCTCGGGGTAGTTCAAACGCAGCCCCCGGTCGCGACGCTTTCCTGCCACGTCGGCCGCCACGTGGATCAGCAAGCGCTCCTGCTCATGCGGAGTCAAATGCACGATGACTCGTCTCTGTTGTTCGGATTGTGCGTGCGACCGGGCATGCCAAGATCACGGACAACGCTTTCCGGATGGCGACGGACGCCCTTCGAGCATCGGCGGGGAAGATCGGCGAGACGGCCAAATGGCGGGTGATCCACACCATCTGATGAAACTGTGGAGTACCCGGTTTCACCCTGCTGGGCAGGACAAGCGGCCTGGAGGTCGGTCTCTACGGCCTTCCTCTCACGCGCCTTGGCGACTGGCGGTGACAGGACTGCCGGAGGCCGTGGTCGGCTTGGGCTGGTCGGACTGGGTGCTACCCCAGGCGTTGGTGAGAATAGTTGGCGGGTGGGCAGCAATCAGCGCGGCGGGGACGGTCGCGCTTCTGCAGGGGTACCCGGCCTGGCTGAGCGGGGCGGCTGTGCGCTTGGTCGGGGTGGTCAGGCCGGCGGAGGTCCACTCCCAGGCTTTGGTGTCGGTGAAGAACAGCACCTGTGTCTTGAGGGCGGTGTCACCGATGACGGCCTGAGCACGCTCATGGAGCGGGTGAGGATGCGGATGGCGAACTGCTCGCAGACCTCCGGGCCTGACGTGACTGTCGGGGTCTACCAGTTGATCAGCATCACGCCGACGCTAAGCGGTCTCGGGGAAGTGGGGCGCGTTCCCGCGTCGTTCGGTGCGTGCTACCGGGGTGCCGGGCGAAGGCCCTCGTTTTGGATGTACTTGGGTCCTCGCCCGGTGCGGCGAGAGTGCGTGCCGGGCGGCGTGGGGGCGTGCCTCACTTCCCCGAGACCGCCGCGTTTGGGCAGGTCACCCAGGTGGTCCGATCCGGCGCCCCGTCGGTCTTGAAAACCGTAGTGACGTGAAAGCGTCGACGGCACTTCCTGGCGGCTCTGTTCGGGCCGCGCACCGCGTGGTCCGACGCTTCACGGGATGAACTTCACCTCTGGGAAGGCCGCGCTCGTGCCGTCGAGTAGGTGCCCCCTGTGGTGCCGCAGGTGCAGATCGAAGAACGCGAGTGGGTAGACCTGTTGGATCCGTACCGCCCGGGCCGGGTCCAGGGTGCCGACCCAGTCCTGGATCTGCTGGTCGGTCATGCCGAGGATCTTGCCTGCCTGTGGGATGAGCGTCGCGTTGTCGCCGTATGAGTTGTGGATGGCCCCGTCGGCCTGGATGTTGAGCCGCCAGGCGCGAAGGTGCGTCCAGAACTCGGCGACGTCCGGCATGGCGGCCCGGGTGAACACGGCGGTCATCATCATGAACGGCCGGTCCAGGTCGACGGTGATGGTCGGCTGCATCGGGCCGTCGATGCTGAGACCGGCGCGGACACGCTGGTCGGCGAGCATGGTGAGCGCGGTGGCGGTGCCGCCCTTCGACCAGCCGAACGCGCCGATGCACCGCGGGTCGAGTGCGCCGATCAGGCCCTGGGGCAGTGCCTTGCCGTCGACGTCGGGGTTGCGCCCGGCGGCGAACTCCTCCACGCAGTCGAGCAGGAACCGGAGGTCCGCGGCGAAGTCCCTCGGGTACATCGGGACGTCGTCCGGCGTGAGCACCCTGCCGTCGGGGAATTCGGTGAACGTGTCGTGGGTGTGGTCGACGGTGAGCACGGCGGGCTGGCGAGTTCCTGGACCATGATGGTGTGGTCGCCGCGGTGGCTCCCCGAGCCGTGCGAGTACACGATGACGGGCCGGCGACGGCCCGTACGGTGCACGGGCGCGCTCGCGTGTGCGGCGGTGAGCGGGCCGAGGGCGGGGTCGAGGGGGAAGCCGACGTCCGCCAGGAACGCCCGCAATGCGCCCTCGGTCATCCAGGGGGCGCGCGGCAGGTCCTTGGCCTTGCGTGTGGGGTACCAGACGCTGGCCATCAACTCGCGGTGATGCCCGGGGCCGGCGACGGGATCCGGACGTGAGGTGTCGACGAGGTGGAGCGGCACCACGCCCACGGGGTGCGGCCCAGTGGGTGCGGGCAGGGTGAGCTGTACCGGGCCGGGGCGGTCGCAGCCGCCCACGCCCGGCTCGCTGCGCCGATCGGCACCGTGGCCCCGACACTCGCGACCAAGGCACCGACGCTCGCCGTCGAGGTGAGCTTCCTGAGCGACGTCGACGCGCATTACCGCTTCTGCTACTCCTGCATGGCCCGTTGTTTCTGCATCAGGCTGGACCGCCTTGTGGATGTTGCAGACGAAGGACCGCATCTCCGCGTATGGAGGTTGAGCGGCGCACGACGTCAAGAGCGTGTTTTGCGCTGATCGCCATGGTGAACCGGCCAATGCCGCCGCGACATGTTGATCTTTCTATGACCTGACTGATCAGATCCTGTGGAGACTCCTCGCTCTGAGGGTCGGTGTACAAGCCTGCCTCGACACGGCCACGCGCTCCGCACCCACGAACTCAGGAGGAGTCCCTTTGAGATTGAGATGCATCCTCACCACTGTTGCAGCACTGGCACTTGTTGCAGGGGTAGGACCGGCAACCGCTGCGGCCCAGACCGCCAAGCCCAACGCGTCAGCACCAAAGGGGTTAGTTCCTCATCGAACGCCAGGGTCCGATAAACCGGACAGCAGGCCAATCCGTCGCAGCTTCACTCGCTCAGCAGCTGTTCAGCTCCTACGCAGGAGGGCCGGTTCGTCTGCATTGAGCCAGCATCCACATCGGCACAGTCCATCCAGGGACTGAACACTGCCCGCTCCGCTCAGGCCGGTGTGGATCCGCCTGCGTGGTGCCCTGTCGGAAATGCGGAGCGCCAGGCGACGCGGACAGAGGTATGTGAGACCGACACTTTCGTCTATCAGACGTGGATCACGGTAGACGGTGAGCGGACGATCACCGGCGAGGCCAATCTCGCCGTCATCAGCTACAGCTACGGCGACACAGGAATCGGAACGATCGCCCATCAGATCCAAACGTACGTCTCAAGTTCCTGGGGTGATGCGCCCAAAGCCACGCTGACAGCCAAAGCATTCCAGTACGACGACTGCACCACGGAGAGCTACACGTACCCGGACGGGCCGCTGAAGCAGCAAACGTGGGACACGGGTGAGGCATTCTTCGACACAACCGCAACCAACGCCGGGGACATCGGCCCGTGCAGCACGAGGTGGCGGTTCACGTTTACGAACCCCGGATACAGCACCGTGCTGACGCAGTTCGGTTTCGATGACTTCCGCTGTGACAACGCCACTGCTGGTCGGGCTACGGTGGGGTGCGTCATACCCTGGTACGCATCGGCGCTCACATACAGCAGCGAGGCAACTCCCGAGCTGGCGTCGCATGTGCAGCGTGCTCAGGCGTCGGGCCTGCCGGGCTCAGGATTCGACAATCCGCTCACCCGCACCACTGACCCGGCGGTCATCAGCGACAACCGGGCCAAAGCGTGTAGCGACGCGCCTAGCGTGGAGGGTAAGAGCTGCGATGAATACCCCCTCGCGACTTCTCAGCAGGGCCTCAGTGCAGGCGGTGAACGCCGCAGCTTCGATGGGTGCGGGCTCAGCAATATTCCCTCGCAGACCGGCCCGACCGGAGTGAGCATCTGCATGATCTCGGCGACGGATCAGAGCTCGCAGGGCGGCACCAACACTCAGTTCTACAGGGGCGAGCGCGTCCTGCAGGGTGACCCGTTCCGCGTGGCCATCTCCTAGTCCAGTCCACTGACCCAAGCAAGTACAGAGACGCCGGGGCTGACATCTGGATCGGTCCCGGACGGCGCCACACCATAATGCCGACACAGCACCGAAGCCGAGACTCGATCACAGGAAAGCCCGTCCATGGACACACCGGAAAGCCTTGTTTACATCGCGGAGGGCTCCTTCGGGCTGCTCGATGCTGGCGAGATCCCGGCCCATACAGCCGACTGGTCAAACGGCTTCGTGGCCACCATGCAGTGCGGAGCGCTCATCGCAACTGGAACTCACACTGGCTACGTGCGAGTTCAAGCGATCAGCCAGCACTATCGACCGGACCTTTCACCCGCCGACGCTCGATGGGACGAGATCGTGGAGGTCACCGTCCGCGCCCCTCACGGCAAGCTGAGCGTCGAGTCACTCGAGCAGGGTCCCGCGACTGGTCTTCCCGTCCTCAGCAGCTCGGGAGCGGGGGAGTACCGGGTGCGGGTCCACGCCAAGGGCCGTGCAGACGCCTTCGACCAATCGCACGAGGAGCCCGTCGAGGCATATCTCCTGCAGGTGTGGCCGACGGAAGGTGGCCAACCGACAGCGATCATTCGCAGCAGTAAGCAGATCGAGCGGAGTCTGAGGACTCCAGCGCCCCCCAACCCGGCACCGGCCCAGAACGAGGGTGCGAAGGCCCGACAGGAGCAGCTGCGGCAACGGCTGCTCAGGGGCGGCAGGTCCGAGTAAGCTTCTGGGCTCGTTCGATGAGTGTCGCGGGTCGTTTGATGGTTCTGCCGGCACGATGGTGGCGATCTTCCCCGCGGGCAGGGCCCGCCACCGCGAGCCGATCCTCTTGAGGTGACCGCGTATCAGGTCGGCGAGCCAGTTCAGGGTGGCACTCGACGGGCGGCAGGCGGGCGGTGCAGACAAGGCGGTCAGAGCCCTCGACGGAACTGTTGTTTTTCGTCACACAAACTCAACTGCCGTGGAGGGCCTCTCAGTTACGGGGACGCCCCGCGCGAGTACGGACGTGCAGTGAATCGCCCGTCGCCCCGCTTGTGCAGCCGGCCGCGGTCGGCGAGCTTGGTCATCTTCGCCCGCAGAGGTTCCAGCTTGCCGCGCACCCAGGCATCCAGACCCAGCCGCTCGCCGACCGCCCTGACCTGCACCGGGCCGTCGGCCTCCCGCACGATCGCCAGGATCTTGCGGTAGTCGCCGGGCAACGCGCCCTCGTCGGCCGCGTCGCTGCGGTGCGGGATGAGCAGGACTGCCCGCCCGGCCACCTTCGCCGATACCGCAGCGACAGCCCCGGCGTCGGCGTCGGCCTGCTCGGCCATGCGGTTCAACACCCTCTGCGCGATCGCCAGTTCATCCCGCTCGGCCTGGACCTCCTAAAGGTTGCTTGGCCAACTCATCGGCGAGGGCGTCCAGTTCGCTCCGCCGGACGGTGATCCACTGCCGCTCCTGCATCCCCGCGCCCTCCCGCGTTCTCACGGCGTGCCGACCTGCTGACGGATCGCAGGCAGGGTGCCGGTCGTGGGCGCAGCCGAACCCGGCACCCCCCGGAGCCGGACCTGCCCGATGATCTACGCCGTGGGCATCGGCCGCCGACCGGCACGAGTACCCAACTCGCCATTCACACCAGACCCGTGACCAGCAACTTCAGCTTGCACACCGCTCAGTCGGCGAGTCCTCGATCGTCTACTTCGGCAAAGCCTCACAGCAACGTGGAGTGCGGGGCCGGGTCAGCCAGCATCGAGGCACGATCATGAGAGGTCCTTTCGACCGGTGGCCTGTGCCCGCCGCGCACGATTGGCTGATGGCTCGAGGTGTCATCTGCATGTACTCCCTTGCTCCCGATCATGACCCCTTCGGCTCCGAGGGGATGGAACACAGGCTGATCAAAGTGCTCCAGCGTCTGCATCGCACACGACCTGTGGGCAACGGAACCGCAGCCTGATTTGTGCGGCACACTCCGCTCTCCCTGACGGACCGGGTTGAATGTCAATTGCCTTGCTTGGGTTGTGTAGGGTCTCGCCGCGTCCGACATGTCGATCTTTTGCGACCTGAGATCTCTTGGTTGTCTCACGGCCGTGTCACCATGATCAGTCTCAAGTCCGTGGCATTTCCTCGTCCGACACCGGGCAGGTCAGCGGTCGTCCAGCCCACTAGCGCTGTTGGCCCATTCCAGGGCACTCAGGGGCGCACGCGAATGACGGTCTTGCCCCTGCGCCGCTCGGTCGGGTTGAGCGCAGGGACGGCGTCGTCGAGGGTCGCGACGGTTCCGATGTGCGTGCGAAGGCGCCCGTCCCGCACCCGGTCGACGATCTCCACCAGCTGACTCGGAACGGACTCGACGACGAAGTCGACCGCCAAGCCGTCGACAGGGCGAGCCTCAACAGGCCCGACTACCGTCACCAGCGTCCCGCCAGGCCGGATGATTCTCGCCGAGCGCCTTTGGATGTCAGAGCCGATGACATCGAAGACCACGTCGACCCCGCCGATGTCGTCGAGATCCTCGGTGGCGAGGTCGAGGAACTCGTTCGCGCCGAAGTCGAGCGCCGCCTGGCGGTCCGCCGCCCGCCCGGTACCGATGACATAGGCGCCGAACTCCCGGGCGAGCTGCGTAACCACAGACCCGACTGCGCCGGCGGCGCCGTGTGCGAGGACGCTCTGCCCCGCCTGAAGACGACCGTGCTGGAACAGACCTTGCCACGCGGTCAGGCCGGAGATCGGCAGGCTCGCACCCACCGTGAAGTCGACGTTCCCCGGCAGCGGCGCCAGGTTGCGTGCCTCCACGGCCGCATACTCGGCCAGGGTTCCATCGCGGTGCCAGTCCGTGATCCCGAACACCCGCTGTCCCAGCGAGAGCCCCGTCGTGCCGTAGCCGAGGGAGGTGACCACTCCGGCGAACTCGTGGCCGATGATCGCCTGGGCTCGATCGCGACCGGCGCGATCGACCCACGTCGAGGGCCACTCCCACTCCGCGGGGACGAAGCCCGACGCATGGACTTCAACGACGACGTCGTTGATCGCCGGCGTCGGCTCAGGCCGCTCCGCGAGTGTGATCCCGGCTGCTTCCGCGGCCGGATCCGTCGCGACGATTGCCTTCACTGGTACCTCCGTATATCTCGTGCTCGCCGGCTCTGTGCGCCGCCCAAGCCATGGAGTGGGCTGATTAGCCCACAGAGGAACGGCAACAAGATCCGTCACCACAGACGGATGGACCACTGAAACGCGTCGAGTCCAACCGGAGCCCGACGAGTGCCACACACCCAGGGCAGCAACACCCACCCAAGCGCCAGTCTCACGGCGATGGCATATATGACATCGGTACGACACGGCTCGTGCGATTGCGACATCAGCCGTAAGACCCAGCAGGTTGACAAAGGAGTGCAGTTCGCCGGGGGCAGACAGGAAAGACGCGAGAAGGACTCGCCAAGGCGTGCACTGGCATGTCAACGTAGATCACCTTCCGGTAAAAGACCAGGTCAGGAAGGTGATTGCCCGTGACCGTGGCTCCTCTGAGCCCCGGATTCTCCACCACTGGCGAGGCCCTGCAGCTGCGTGAGTGGCAGCTTGGCCCCGGCGAGCCCACCCTCGTCATGGACCAGTTCACCGCCGAGAACTTCCACCTGGTCGTGGACGACCGGGCGGACGTACATGTCAATTCGGCAGACGGCCGCTTCTACCTCGGATGGTTTCCGCTCGGCCGCCCCGGTACCAACGGGGAGGCGTGGAAGATCGCCGTCACCGGTACGGCGAAGGTCCGTGGCTACAGCGTCTCGTTCGACGTGGAGACGCCGGCAGCCGTCGTCGCCGCGGCCGTGGCACGCATCCTGGAAACCGCTCGGCGCGAATGACGCCGGCGTTCCAGGGCCCGCATCCCTCACCCGTGTTCCGTCACCCAAGGAGGCTGCCCGTGCCCCATTCCGAGATGACCGTCGGCGAACTCATCGACCAACTGTCCGCCTGCGACCCCAGCACTCCGGTGCACCTGGCGATGAACCCCTTCTTCCCGATGGCGCACCGCCTGGAACAGGTGTTCCAAGCCACGGACGCGACCGGACGAGCGGTCGTCTATCTCGCGGAGGGCCGGGACGCGGACACCCAGCTCGGCCACCTTCCGCCCGAGGTCGCTGTCCTGCTGGCCTGGCAGGGCCCGGTCCAGGCGCCCCCGCGCCGTCCCCGCCGCACCGCCGGCGGACAGTAGATTCCCCACCAGCCGTTGGAGGCGCCCCTGAACCCCGACTTCCCGTTCGACCCGTCCACCCCGAACAAGGCCCAAGGCGCGTGCTGGGTCGGTCCCCGTCACCTGGCCGGCGACGACAGACGGCTCTACGACGCCGTCGCCGATACGCTCACCGGCCTCGGCTGGACCAGCCTGACAATCCTGCGCGGACGGCGGGAGCCGGACGAGGCGCCGGAGGACCGGCAGGTCGCAGGACCTGCCGGAGGACCGGCAGGTCCTGCGCTCCACCGTCCTGCACCTCAGCCCCGACACTCTGAGCTGGGCCCAGTGGGTCCTCGCGGACGAGCCGTTCTACCTCGGGGAGCTGCCGATCGCCTGGCACGTGTCCGCCCGAGCGGACACCGCCAGCCCGCTCGCCCAGTGGTCCGCCTACTTCACCCCCGATGTCCCCGGCGAGGTCATCGTCGACTTCCTCTTCGCGCTCGACGCCCGCGAGCAGCCCGCCGAGCAGTTCGCCGCGCCCGAGCTCGTCCTCGACGCCGTCGCCGCACACGGCTGGCTCCGCGACATCGACCAGCCCGATGCCGGCGCGATGGACCCGACGTTCACCTCGCACCTCACCCTCGGCGAGGTACCACCCCTCATCCAGGACGCGGACCCGCGCGCTCTGGATACCGGAGGGGATGAGTCGGGCCCGGCCGGATGGCAGGCGTGGGCCGAGCCGGCGTTCGGTGCTCCGTACCTGTGGGCGGCGTCGTTCAGCGGCAGTGTGCCGCACGACCTCGTAGCGGCGTTCGCCGGCTCTCTCAGCTCCACGGCCCCGGTCCTGCGCCGAGTGCTGCCGGTGAGCACCCGAGACCGGCTCCTGCGTGCCCCGGCCACCTGACTGCCGGGAGCCACGTGAAGATACCCGAGTGACGGTGACCAGCCGTCGTCCGAGTGCCGGATATCCATGTGCCCGGCCACCCCGAGGAGGGGGTGGCCGGGCACCGTGATTAGGGCTTGCCGGGAAACAAGTCGTGGCTTCCGGCTCCGGAGATCGTTGTCGTGGTATGGGGAGACCGGAGGGGATCGAGGCGATCCTGACTGCGAAGTTCCAGGCGTTGTTGCCGCATCTGGACGAGCGTCAGCGTCGGCTGGCCATAGGGGCGGAGGCTCGGTCGCTGGGGCATGGCGGGATCAGGCTTGTCGCCGCTGCGGCCGGAGTCCGGGAGGGCACGGTCTCGCGCGGAGTGGCTGAACTGGAGTCCGGACAGGCCCTGTTGGGGCGGGTCCGCCGTCCCGGCGGAGGCCGGAAGAAGGCGACTGAGCTGGACGCGGGGCTGCGGCCCGCGCTGCTGGCGTTGGTCGAGCCCGACGAGCGGGGCGACCCGATGTCGCCGCTGCGCTGGACGACGAAGTCGACCCGGAACCTGGCAGCGGAGCTGACCCGGCAGGGCCACCGGGTCTCCGCTGACACGGTCGCCGGCCTGCTGCGGGAGGAAGGCTTCAGCCTGCAGGCGAACGCCAAGACCATCGAAGGCTCTCAGCACCCGGACCGGGATGCCCAGTTCCGCTACCTCAACGAGCAGGCGCGCGACCACAGGGACGCGGGAGACCCAGTGATCAGCGTGGACACCAAGAAGAAGGAACTGATCGGCGACTACAAGAACGCCGGGCACGAGTGGCGGCCCGCCAGGCAGCCCGTGAAGGTCAAGACGCACGACTTCCCAGGCCAGGCCGAGAAGGCGATCCCATACGGGATCTACGACACGGCTGCGAACACCGGCTGGGTCAACATCGGCACCGATCACGACACCGCGGCGTTCGCCGTCGCCTCGATCCGCCGCTGGTGGCAGGCGCGCGGCCGGCACGACTACCCTCGCGCCCGCCGGCTGCTGATCACTGCCGACGGCGGGGGCTCCAACGGCTACCGCACCCGGGGCTGGAAGACCCATCTGGCCGACCTCGCCGCCGAAACCGGCCTGGAGATCACCGTGTGTCACCTGCCGCCCGGCACATCGAAGTGGAACATCGAGCACCGGCTGTTCGCCCACATCACCATGAACTGGCGTGGCAGGCCCCTGACCAGCCATGAAGTCATGCTCCAGACCATCGCCGCGACGACCAGCCGCACCGGTCTGACCGTGCATGCCGAACTCGACAGCGGTGAGTACCCCACCGGCATCCGCATCAGTGATGCGGCCATCGCCGCCCTGCCGATCACACGCCACCGCTTCCACGGAGACTGGAACTACACCTTCCACCCCGCCGATCACCGACCGCCCCTGCCCCGGCAACGCGGGCGGCCGGCCGACGGCTCTCACTCCATCACGCCCCACGACCTGCAGCATCCCGAGCTGACCGGCGTGTCCCGCAAGCAACTCAGCGACCTGACCCACACCTTGATCCCCCGGCTGGAGGAGCACCGCGAGCAGGTCCGTCACGCAGCCCGCGGCGGACCACGCCGCGTCGCCCGCGGCACAGGTCGCAAACCCACAGTCACCGCCGCCGACCAGATCCTGGTCACCATCCTCTACCTGCGAAAACACGCTCTTCAGGAGCTTCTCGGCCAGCTCTTCAACACCACCGCCATGACCATCAGCCGTGCAGTCAAAGACGTCCGCCCGCTCCTGGAAGCACGCGGCGCCTGCATCCCCGCCTCAACTGCCCGTTTCCGCACGCCAGCCGACATCGCCAGATTCCTCGACCCAGACAACCCCAAGATCAAATCAGCGTGTTGATTCCCGGCAAGCCCTTACTGCATGCCCGAGGAGGGTCTTGCAGTGGCTGGACACGCCCGACCTGCTCACCGACGACAAGATCATCCGCGCCCGCCTGAGCCCGGCGGGCTGCGCTTCATCGAGCAGGGCACCCTGTTTGGGTGCACCAAGGTCCGTCGCCATCGCTTGGCCCCTTGCGCTGGAAAAGACAGCGTGGCGGAGAGGGCGTCTCCGAGCGCGAATCGGCGCATGGGCGAGAAGGGGCCCGCTCCCGCCAGAAGCGAGGCCATGGCGATGCAGGGCTGCCGCAGCCGGGAAATCTCCCCGACCCGATGCGGGAGCGGCTCCGGCCCGACGAAAGACGCGCCACACCGGACCGGCGCGTTTAGATGCAGAGGGCCGGATCCCCAAGCACTGCGAAACCATCAGAAGCGGCTCCACGACGGCCTAAGGGAGGTATATTTCTTCCTGTCGAATCGGGGTGCGCCAACTTCCGCCCCCGAGCAACACTGAAGGGCCCGACTCGGGAGGCAACCCGAGCCAGACCCTCCAATGCAGTTCACAAGCCCGGTCGTCTAGCTACCGACCGGGCTTCTGCGTGTTGCAGCTCCGGTCTGCGACCGTGACTCGTGTGCAGGACAGCTACATGAACTGCCCCACAGCGGCGATGACCGCCACGATCAACCCTGCCACCGCCAGGTAGACCTGCCACCTTTCAGCATCCGTCCAACCTCCCTTACTGAGCTTCGAATCGCTTTGATCACTCACGTCTCCCCTCCTCGCTTCGCCGGCAGTCCCACTGACGGCCGTCAGTGAACCTGCCCGAGAAGCCCGGTGCGGAGCGCCCAACGGCGGCCGTTGAGCGCCCACAAAGCATGTCACGGGTAACCCTCTGCCCGGCACCGGAACAATATGATTGATCTGAGCTTTTCTTGAGGTTGAGGCGGAGTGGACTTCCATTTGTGGCCGTTCCGCCGGGTCACGTCCGCTCGTGCGGCCCGCCCCACGCACCCGCCGCTGAACCGTTCGCACCGTCTTGGGGGACGGATTCCGCGGAGGGCCTCTGCCCGCGGAGGGAGGGTTGTCGGCCGCGCCGGCCCGGTCACGAACATCGACGTCAACGATGTCGCAATCTCGCGGCCGGCGTTGGTGATTACCAACGCGACGTAGTGCAAGAATCCGCTGAGTACAGGGGCAACGATCGCGGCGTGCCGTTCGACGTTCCAGAGCAAGGCGCGAGGATCACCGACGGCGTACGGACCGTCATCGAGATGACGTACCGGCGCTGCTGGCCGCGCACGTCCTCCTGGAGGCCCCCTGGGCTCCGGTGATCCGGAACGCCTGGGCGTTGTCGCCGCCGTTGCTTCCGCATCACGTTCCACCATCTGCCCGCATCAGACCCTCCCACGTTACGCCGGGCCTGCGTCGCCTACGAGACCGGGGGACCTTGGGCAGGGACGAACAGCCTCGGCCGTAGCACGTACGGCCGAGGCCGACATGCGCCGTACCGCGAACGGGCCAGCACTAGGCGTAATGCTCACGTCGAGCCGTACGAGGAGGCAGCCATGGGCTGGTTGTGGGCGATCATCGTGGGATTCGTGCTGGGGCTGATCGCTAAGGCGATCTTGCCGGGCTAACAGCACAGCCCTCTCTGGCTGACCATCATCTTGGGCATGCTCGGCGCCATCGTCGGCAACTCCATCGCCCGGGGATTCGGAGTCGACGAAACCGCCGGCATCGACTGGAGCCGCCACGCGTGTCAGTGCCAGAGCCACGACCACCGGAACCTGAGTATCAGGATCAATGTCAGCGCTGCCCACTACGTGCGGGCTGGGGCATGAGTGGCAACGGCGAAGGTGCCGGTGGCGGGGTGGCCGGAGGGGGAACCCGTGGAAGATCAGGTCTACGTGATCGGCGCACTCGACTCACCCGTTGCCAAGATCGGAGTATCAAGTGCCCCCGGAAAGCGCCTGCGGCAGATCCAGGCCATGAGTCCGCTGAGGCTGGAGATTCTATGGAGGGGCACAGGCGGCTACCCGCTGGAAAGCCGTCTCCATGCCCACTTGAGGGCCTATCACTCCCATGGGGAATGGTTCGACTTTCAGGATCTTGACCCCGGGCAGTCGTACAGACCGCGCTCCACGAAGTCGGGGGCGGGGCTTCCGGATGTGCCGCAGTGGTGCGGACTGATTGCTGTCCAGACAGCACGGTGACCGGCTGCGTCTGCGGTCACGGCGGCAGGCTTCATGGAGCAGGCGGATGCACCGTGAGGGGCTGGGACGAGTCGCACGACTGCCAGTGCACCTCGTACACGCCAACATCCGGTGCGGAGTTGGGAGCGGACGGTGGCTTCCTCGTTGCCCATCACTTCGGCGGCTTCGGCGGCGGTGAAGCCCCTGCCGTAGTGGAGCAGGATGGCGTCGCGTTGTCCTCGGCCGCGCCCGTCACGATCACCGCAATGGGCGCTTGCAGTGTTGATCTGGGTTGTACACGCTCAAGATGCCCCGCTGCCGTGTTGAGGAGGAACTCGTGGCGTCCGAACCCGACATCCTGGCCCCGCCGCAGACGGTCGCCGCACGCCTCACACGGTGGGAAGAATTCGTCTACGGTGTGGTGCCGGCAAAGGCTGCTGGCGCGAACCTCCTGGTTGCGACCTGGAACCTGCGCGCTTTCGGGGATCTGACCAAGGCGTGGAAGACTCCTGAGGGCGGCTCGCCGAAGCGGAACTTCGCCGACATCCACGCGATCGCCGCTGTGGTCCGCCGGTTCGATGTGGTTGCGGTGCAGGAGGTGCGCGGCAACCTGCGTGCCCTGCGCTACCTGCTGAAAGTCCTCGGCGAGGACTGGGCGATCATCCTCACCGATGTCACCCTGGGCAAGGACGGCAACAACGAGCGTCTGGCGTTCCTCTTCGACACCCGCCGGGTCAAGCCCTCAGGCTTGGCGTGCGAGCTGGTCGTGCCGCTCGAACAGGAGACCGGGGTGAGCGCGAGCGGCCTGGAGCGGCAGTTCGCCCGCACCCCCTATGCCGTCAGCTTCCTCTCCTCCGGCCAGACCTTCACCCTCATCACCCTGCACGTCGACTACGGGAACACCGCCGCCGACCGGGTGCCCGAGCTCAAAGCGATCGCGAAGTGGCTGGCCGGCTGGGCGGAACAAGAGTTCGGCTGGGACCACAACCTCATCGCGCTCGGCGACTTCAACATCGACCGCGTCAGCGACCCGCTCTTCGAGGCCTTCACCTCCACCGGCCTCACCCCCGCTCCACAGCTGGCAGACCTGCCCCGCACGATCGACAAGCCCGGCGCCGCGCACTTCTACGACCAGATCGCCTGGTTCACCAAGGGCCAGCAGCACCGCCCGGTCCTGAACCTGGAAGCCGTCGCCGGAGGCCAGGTCGACTTCGTCGACGCCCTCCAGGGCACATCTCCGACCACTTCCCGCTCTGGGTCGAGTTCGCGATCCCCACAGGCTGAGTCCGAGAGCCTGTCGGCGATGTCCTCCAGCGTGGCCTGCGCCGCGTCGACACCACCACGAGCGAGGACATCGCCCCAGAACTCGGAATCCACGCCTGCATGGTGGTGTCCGCCGACGTTGCGAAAGAGCAAGCTGAGCACAACGCCCGCGCGGGAAGGTCGTGACACCAGCCCCCCGAAACCGTCTTGCGCTGGGGCATGATCCCATCACCATGAGCAAGGACTCAGCCTTACCCACTATTTAGGAGCAGCGCGATGTCGACTCGAGCCGCGGATCTGCTCGGCGCCCTTGAACAAGGAACCACCGCGACCTCGGTTTGGGCCATCCTCGGCGCCATCGCCGCTGCCGGTGCGGTCGGTGGAGTCATCAACGCGTTGCTGACCGACAACGGCTTCGTCATTCCGAAGGTGGACAAGGGCATTCTGCGCCCAGGCGTGGTCGGCAACGTGCTCCTGGGCGCGTTCGCGGCGGTCGTGTCCTGGGGTCTGTATGGGCCGCTCAAGGACGCAGTGCTGCTGGGGACGGCACCGGCGGGAGAGGTCACCGCTTCGTTGACAGTCACAGCGCTAATTGGCGCGCTCCTGGCCGGTGTCGGCGGGGCGCGGATCATCACCAGTGAGGTCGACAAGCGGTTTCTCAGAACTGCGGCAACCGGGGCTGCCGCCAGACAGCCGGATGTCGAGCTGGCCCACATGATGGCGACCGCCACGCCCGCTCAGGCTGCCCTTGCTGCCGCTCCGGTCGATTGACCAGGCCCGAGCCAAACGAGCTGGGCCATCGTGTCGTACATGGTCGGGTGGCGCGTCCTGCATGATGCGCTCCGCGCGTATTTTCCCCGAAAACGGTCTCCGCCGTGGGCAGGTCAGCTTGCGGTCCACGACGACCGTGTCACGGTCGGGACGGACCTCAGGGCGTGTTCGCTGTGGGCTCGCCGGCGTGCAGTTGGTCACGGAGAAAAGCCACGACGTCGGCGCGAGCCTTGAGGGCAGGGTGGTCTGGCTTTTCGCGGACCTCATGGGTGAGGACCGCGTGGGCGCGTTGGCCGAAGCCTCCGCTGTTGCCTTGGGCAGAATCGAGTTCGATGACGTCGAAGGCGCTCCCGAGGCGAGCGGTCAATGTCGTGAAGCGTTCCTTGGGGGCCATCCGGTCCTCGCTGAAGCGCAGACCCAGAACGCAGAGGCCGTCATCCCGTGTGCGCTGGACGACCTGCTGCATTTCCTCCTCGGATACGCCCGGATCCGTTCGTTGAGCACCGGTCAGGGGCAGGGGGAGGGAGGGTTCGCTGAGGACGGGAGCCAGGATGGAGTCGTCCACAGCGGCGGCCAGGGCGAAGCCGCCGGTGAAGCAGAGGCCGATGACACCGATGCCCGGGCCGGGCGTACGGGCCTTGAGGTCCCGTGCGAGGGCCTTAATGAAGTCAGCGACGGGGCGGGAGGCGTTCAGGGCGAAGGCGCGGAACTCCCGGGAGACACAGACGCGGGCGCCGACCATCGCCATGTGGGGTGGGGATCCGGACTGTCCGGGCTTGCCGAATAGCGAGGGGATCACGACGGTGAACCCCTCAGCAACCAGGTGGTCGGCTAGTCCCAGAACCTCCGGAGTGATGCCGGGGAGCTCGGGAAGGAGCACAACACCGGGCCCCTTGCCCTTCTCGTAACAGTCGTGTGTGTAGCCCGCGGCAGTGAAGGGCGTGCGGCGCCATCCGGCCAGGCCGGAGACGGGAGCCATGCCGGTCATGGGGGTGCCTTTCGGTCAGGGGGAGGTAAGAGCCTTCCCGATCTGCGCGGCAAATTCCGGGCGGGCGAGGTATTCCTCAACGCGTGCACCCGGCCCCTGGCGTTGGCTACGGCCACGTCGGGCGGCGCACGGAGAGACGGAGACGCGCCTCGTTGCCCAGGATGGGATGGACAACCTCCGGCAGCGGAATCTCGGTGTGGAGGTCGTCGCCGTTCTTGACCAGCTGGCAGGGTTCCGCAGCAATCGGGTCAGTGTCGTCGATGCTGCCTGAGACGCCGGAGTTCCATGCCGCCCATGCATGAAGGCCCGCCTCCGGCTTGTCGGAGATGCTGCGGCGGCCGACGTCGACGATGAGCGTGTCCGTCCAGTCGGCGACTTGCTCGAGATGGTCGTCCCAGAAGAACCTGCCGTGCTTCTCGACCAGGTGGAACACCCGCAGCTCCAGCGTGTAGCGGGAACGGAGCGGCTGGTCCGTCAAGGTGCCACGTACTCCGTCTGGGCCGAGGAGGAAGACGGTGGCCAGGGGAATGCTGCCGGTGTTGCCGTCCACCGAGGCGTGCTGGGCCGCCTCCTGGTTCAGCTGGACGGGGCAGTAGTGGGAAGCTCGCTGCTCGTGCATGACGGTGGGCAGGCCCCGGACGGCCAGCCGCACGTCCGCCTGCCAGATCCGCGCCCCGCCTGGGGGCTGCTCGGGCAGTTGCACGCCGCGCAGGTCGGCCTGCACCTGGTGGTTCCCGAAGAGGAAGCGCCGAAGGTTCTGATAGCCCTCTTCGGAGTTCACCAGTCCGTACCGTCCCGAGTGGGAGCGGTGGACGAAGGCCCGGTGAGCGTTGCGCACATAGGCGTTGTCGATGTGAACCAACCCGTCGCTGCGCGGCCCGACCGCCTTCTCAACCAGCCCGTAGTCGGCTGCGTTGGTCCCGATGACGCAGAACACCCGGCGGGTGTCGAAGGCCTCGGCCGGGATCTCGTTGGGCCGCCAGCCCTGCGGGGGCTCGTCTCCCTGGGACGCCCCTGGGGTCAGGTAGGCATACATTCGGTCAGGGGCGAAGATCTCTGATCCGAGGGGTCCGAATGTCTCCATCGCCCAGTCGACGAGCCCTCCACCGACGTCGAAGGTGATGCCGCCGTGGGGGGTGCCGTAGGTGAAGAACTTGTCGACGAACTCGCTGCCGGGGACCCTTGGTTCGCCGGTGCTCGGATGTGGGGTGCGGGACACTTTCTGAATCATGCAGCGGGCAAGCAGGCCCCCCATGGAATGCGCCACCAGATTCACCCTGGGCGCGCCCGTCTTCTGGCGGATGAGCTGCGTGAAGTCGTACAGCCGCTCCGCCGCCTTCTCAATGTCGAACTCCTCAGGAGTGCTGGTCACGGAGGTGCCGAACGTCGAGGCGGCGTAGTCGTAGAAGCGGTGGACCCAGATGGACTCGGACGGCACCTTCCCATCGGGCTGCGACTGGAGGTACGCGTGCTGGTCGCCGCGTACGAGGAGCCGGTAACCCTCGTCGCTCATCAGCCGCAGCAGAGGCCCCTCGAACTGATAAAACCGCGGCGTTCCCTCACTACCCACGCGGATGTGGGTGGCGCCGCTGTTGAGCCCGTAGAACGGGTCGTCGACCTGCTTGTCCACCCCACTTGGCGGACCGGCGTACCCCCGCAGGTAGATGATGGGCGATCGCTCCGACATAGAGGGGCATCCTTCCCGACGCAAGTGCAGGCTGGTGAAGCCACACTGCGGCTGCAGCCGGGGAGGGCGCCAGCCGGCCGGGGCCGGTCGGGTGATCACGTCCTGTCCGTAACGCCGGTGGCGGGGCGCGTCGGCCCATCAGGCGGCGTGAGCGACTGGTGGGTGCAAGATGAAGGGCCCCGCCGACAGGTCGGGGACTTCTCTCGGCTCCTGGCACGTCTTTCCGGGACACGACGTTGCACGGTGCGTGTCATAACCCGTTGTAGTGACGGCTGGCACTTAGCTTTCGAAACGGCCGTTTGAGAGGGCTGCCTATGTGGTGACTGTTGGGTGCCAAAAGTCCCGCACATGCGTTGAGCTGGGCGTTCGCCAGACTGTCGTGATCTTCGGCAGGCTGTGTCGCGGTACTCGTGGATGAGTCCGCTGAGGACGTCGTGGCGCTGGATGTGTTCGGCGGGGAATGGGATGACGTCCGGATCGTCGGCTGGTGCGCGAAGGTGCAGGGCCCGGTGCGGCCTTGCGGAGTTGTAGTGCTCGGCGTATTCGGCGAGGACACTCCGTGCGTGTTGCTCGTTGTAGATCAGCATCCGGTCGGTGCACTCGGCCCGCACGCTGCGGATGAACCTCTCCACGTGGGCGTTCATCCGCGGTGTCTGTGGCGCGCTCTTCAGGATCTCGATGCCGTCGGCGGTGAAGACGGCGTCGAACGCCTGGGTGTAGCGGCTGTCGCGGTCGCGTAGCAGGTAGCGGAAGCGGGCGGCGCGGTCTGCGAGGTTGGCGAGGAGGTTCCTCGAGAGCTGAGTGGCCCAGGCTGCGGTCGGGTGGGCGGTGACGCCGAGGATGTGCACGGTGCGGGTGCCGACCTCCATGACCACGAAGGCGTACAGCCTGGTCAGCGCGGCGGTGTCCACGTGGAAGAAGTCGGCGGCGAGCAGGCCGGAGGCCTGGGCGCGTACGAACTCGTGCCAGGTCGGGGCGCTGCGGCTTCGTCTGGGTGCGGGGCCGAGGCCGGCGCTGCGCAGGATGCGTCGGATGGTGGAGGCGCCGACGCGGTGGCCCAGGCGCCGCAGCTCGCCCTGGATACGGGTTGAGCCCCAGGTCGGGTTCTTGCGGGCCAGGCGCAGGATCAGGGCGGTGAGTTCCTCGAAGATCGGCGGGCGGCCGGTCCGCGCGGGTTTCTGCTTCCACTTCCAGCGCAGTAGTCGCCGGTGCCAGGTGAGCAGGGTGCCGGGTGTGAACAGGCGGTGTCGGCGCAGCCGGGAGGGTAGGTGCCGGGCGAGGGCGGCGAGTACTGCGCGGTCCGGCCAGGTGAGGTGTGGCCGGACGCCGAGCTGGCGGCGCAGCACCGCGTTCTCGTGGCGCAGCGCGAGCAGCTCGGCGTCCTTGGTCTGCTGCGAGCGGGAGAGCAGCAGGAGCAGTCCGAGGAGTCGGAGGAAGACCAGGTAGAGCATGCGCAGTGCCATGGGGTCCGAGCTTGCCGTGATCGCCCGGAGTCGCAAAGTGCCTGGTCAGATACTGTACGTCACTTCTGGAACCCTACAGGGCGTTCTCGGCGTGTTCGAAGGTGCCGCCGACGTCGGAGTGCACGCCGGCGAACCAGACCTCCTGGGCGGTGTCCTGGAGAGGTTCGGGGCGGGGAGTGACCAGGAACTCGCAGTAGGGGCGGCGTGTTTCGTCGAGGGACACGGCGTGTCGGATGCGGGCGGCGTTGGGCAGTTGGTGGGTGCAGGGCCAGTTCAGGGTGCCCAGGCGCAGGATGCCGGCTGCCTTCACGGTGTCCCAGAGGCCGAGGTAGTCGACGGGGACGGCGTGATGCGAGACCTGCCGGGGGTTGTTGCGTTTCACGGTCGCCCACAGCGGCTCGTTCTCGGTGCGTCGGCAGAAGGCGTGCGAGAACCGGGCGATCTCCTGCTCACTCTTGTCGATGTCCTGGTTGAAGGCGTACCTCGACACAGCGTAGGGGACGAGGTTCTCGGAGCCGGGGCGCATGAGACCGGGTTTGTTCAGCATCCCGACGAGGGCACGCGCGGTGTAGGCGCCACGGCTGAAGCCGAAGACTTACACCCGGTCTCCGGGCTGCCAGTGCTGCATCAAGTAGGTGTAGGCCTCGGCGAGGTTGGCCTTCAGTCCGCTGCCGAATGCGAGGCCGGCCAGACGGGAGAGCCATCGGTCGGCCGGTCCGTGGGCGGTGGTCGCCGACATGGTGCCCACACCGGGGTCGTAGTAGAGGAGTTGCCGGTCGGGGGCGTTCGCTTCCAGCATCTCGAACAGCCTGACCACGTTGGTCGGGTGGCGGGCGCCGACCTGGTTGCCCGTTCCGTCGAGGCAGATGACGATTCGGCGTGGCATGCCTGCTCCTAACCGGTGCGCCTGGTGGTGGTGCGCCGGGTCGCTCCGCCCCGCCGCGGCGTCGTGGCGGTGACGAGGGGGCCGGTCGCGGTGCGCCGCCCAGGCTCGATCTGTTGCTTGAACGCCTCCAGGGCGACGGTGCTGTTGGCCGGGAAGATCGCCATCTTCCCCAGGCTCTGGGCCTTGGCGAGAGTGTCGCCCGCCGTGCTCCCCTCGGGCGCGTGCACCAGGCGTACGTGTCCGTCGCCCGATCCGCGCCGGTCCACCGGGGCCACGGCGCCGTGGGTGCCGTCGGGCAGGTTCACCCACAGTTGGAAGTCGTCGTACCGGACGAAGTCAGCGCCCTTGACGGGCCACGGGTAGTGGTGTTCGCCGGGCACTTTGGGCAGGATGCCCTGGTGGTTGCCGCGGCTCATCGGCACGCAGGCATTGAACAAAGAGTCGGTCCACCGCTCGACGCCGTCGGCGTCCGTGATCGGCGTGCGCAGCAGTTCCTCGGCGCTTTTGTAACCCAGTTCCCCAAGG
The DNA here is from genome assembly GCF_036013935.1 of Streptomyces sp. NBC_00461. NCBI lineage: Bacteria > Bacillati > Actinomycetota > Actinomycetes > Kitasatosporales > Streptomycetaceae > Streptomyces > Streptomyces sp. NBC_00461. The sequence continues at coordinate 951,349 of NZ_CP107902.1, read as the reverse complement.
GCGGGGAGGGTGTCCGGGAAGGCGCCGATGAGCTCGGCGGCCTCCTGCCGCAGCCGGTCCACCTTCGCCGGTTCGGCGCAGAACTGCATGCTCCACTCGATGCCCACCCGTGCGCGGTACATCCGCCAGCCGCTGGCCCCCTTGACCCACAGACTGCCGCCGTGGTGCATCTCCCAGTGCTCGGCGCCGGGAGGCCGGGGCCCGTAGGGGAGGTCGTCCTCGCTCATCTCGGCGAGGATCTTGTGCGCCGCCTTCTTTGCGGCCTGGAAGTACGTCGACTCGAAACGCGGGGGGTGGTCGACCAACTGTATTTTCCAGGGGTGGTTCTCCGATTCCGTGCCGCCGGTTGCCATACGAGACTTGGCTGTTGAAGGGGAAGCAGTGTGCGTCATGGTCGGCCTCCTCGCGCCGGTGACGTGGACTCGCGCCAGACCCGCGGCGCCAGTGCCTGTGTGTCCATCGTGCGCCCGGAGCCGAGGGCAGACCAGTCGGCGGACGGCTCTTGCGTCCGCGGAAGCCCCGCCGTACGTCCGCCACTTGGCGTGCTGCGGCCATGCCCCTGCCGGCAGCCGACGACTGCGGTGGACAGGCCGGACCGGGAGGGCAGACGATGGGAGTGGCGCAGCCCGGGGCTACGGCGGGTTGCGACGGAGGAGGTGGTCCTCTTGGCCTTCGGTATCTCGTTCACGCGTACCTTCAAGCACACCCCCTGGATCGACGCCGTCGACCGCGTCTCGGCCGCAGGTGACAACGGATTCAACATCCGTTTCAAGGGGCTTGAGGAGGATCTCGACACGATCGGGGAACGCTTCACAACCGTGAGTGCGGCACTCGACTCCCTGGTCCGCGTCGGAGGCGCCGAGCGCACGCTCGTAATTCCGCCGCTGCTGACCCCGGTCGGCGGCGCCTCGGGCTGGGACCTGTCCACCACCCCGGGTACGGCGAGCGTGTTCGGCGAGGTGGACGCCGTGGGGATCACGGGAGCCGTGCCCGTCACCCTGCCAGGCGCCGGGCGGATCCTGGGCTTCCAGGCATTCGGGGCGATCGGACAGGTCGCCGAGGTCAGGGTCGATCTGACCCGGCGTAGCCTGGGCGCCAACGGCGACGAAGCGGTGATCGTGCGGATCCAGGCGTCCGAGAGCGCGGCGTTCCGCGAGAGACCGCCCGACCCCTCCAAGGCGCGGATCGATCCCCAAGCGGCCTACTACATCACCGCCCGAGTCGGCGGCACGAGCGTCCTCAGCTCGGTGACGCTCACCGGATTCCGGGTGAGGTATCAGGAGTCCTGATCCGTACGGTCAGGTGGAGCTGAGCGGCCCCGTCGAGGAGGCCGTCAGCGTGTTGCCGTACTTGTCCTTGGCCGTGTCGCCGTCGAGCAGGACGCCCCGGCCGTCGGCCCGCAGCCGGCGGTTACTCGCCTGCAGGGTCACGGTCGATGCACCGAGCACAGTCGCACCACTGGAGTTCGCCCCGGAGAAGCCGAACTCGCACGTCGCCTCGTGCAGCACGAACGCCCCTCCCGCGCTGAGCGTGCTGGAGGCAACCTCCTTCACCTCTCTGGCGGTCCACTTCCCGCTGTTGGCGCCTTCCACGAGTTCGTTGGGCTGAGCCGCCTTGCTCGCGGTCGCCGTGATCCCGCCCCGCACCACCACCGCCTTGTCGTCCGCCAATGACTTCTCCCTACGTCTCGTTCAGTGGCCGCTCGGCATGGCTGCCCACGTCGCGCCTGCGCCGGTAGCGGCGGTACGTGCGCGATGCGTCCTGCGTGGGGAAGGCATCGCCCGCCGCGTCCGCCCCGAAGTCGACGTGATCGCGCCGCAGTTCGACGGTGTTGATCTCGATGCCCAGCGGACACAGGGTTTCGAGGATGTTCATCACGTAGCTGTACTGCTCGCGGTCGAGACGGGCGTCGCCGGGCAGCTCAACCCGCACCTGGTAGGGATCTGCCAGGCCGCGCCGGGTATGGCCGAGGCACACCAGCAGGGCCAGCCCCTCGCGCTGCGCCACGGCATGGATGCGTCCGCCGGAGGAGTTGACCAGGGACAGCGGCAGGTCGTCGGTGGCAGGCAGGGGCGGACGAGGGACCTCGGTGACGAGCCACTGGAACTCGGCGGGCGGCGCCTCGCCCGGCTTGGGGGGTCTGCCGGGCAGCAGGCTTACCGCGGCCAGCATCAGCACCCGCTGCGCCTCGCGGTCGAACACTCCGTACACGCTGTAGAAGCCGCTGTCCAGCAGGAGTCCGGCCCGCGCGGCCACGGCACCGCGCAGCGCCTCGCCGCTGCCGAGGGCACCGAGCTCGGCCACGGTGAACGGATAGGCGACGATCTGGTCGAGTACGACCACGTCGAGGACCTGTGCGGCGAAAGCTGCCCCGTCGGTGGCGAGCAGGTGGCCCGAGACGAGCGGGGCCAGTGCCTCGGGCGGGGTCACTCCGGTGCGCCCGGAGAGGTCCTGGAGGGAGGTGGCCAGGGCATCGCCGGTGAGCTGCGCGGGGGCCGGACCGAGACCTGCCTCGGAGAAGCGCGTCGCCGCCCGGTGCGCGGCCTCGCCGGCCAGAGGGTGGAGGCCGCCCCAGGTCGCGTCCGCCCGGTGCCCGGCCTGGTAGCCGGCCTGTTCGGCGACGGCCATCTGGGACGGCCCGTCGATGGCGAGTCCCGCCATGGGCAGGCTGGAGACGAAGAAGGCGTCGTCGGTGAGCGGATGCACGGTGCGCAGCCCGCACGGCTCGGCCAGCCAGCGCCCCACCGGGTCCTCGGCGAAAGGACGGGGAACCAGTGTCGCGGCCAGCGCCGACAGTTCCGACGTGGCCCGGGCCAGCCCGTCCACGGCCGCGGCCATCGCTGTCAGCCGCTGCGCGCCGAACCGCCCGAGTGTCGCGCCCAGGCCCAGTTCGTGCAGCGGGTCGGCTTTCTCCACGTGGGCGCGGAGCAGGGACACCGGACCGGAGTCGCCCAGCGCGCGCATCAGGCGGACCATCCGGGCCAGGCAGACCGCCAGGGAGGGTGCCAGATGCCGCACCTCGGGCGGGCCGGGGGGCCGGGTCACCTCGGTGGTCAGCACCTGGCGTACATCCTCCAGCTCCCGGCGCTGCTCCGGCGGCACCAGCGCCGGGAGCGGCTGGTCGAGGTTGAGTAGGTACACGGTGCGCAGCAGTTCGTGGACCTGGGCGCGGACGGCCGCCCCGCCGGGGCCGACATCGACCAGGCAGATGGCCAGGGCCAGCGGGTTCTGTTCCTCCACCAGGCGGAATCGCGCGGTGACCCCGAAGCCGCCCGGCAGCCCGGTGTTGCCGTCCGTGTCCGCGCCCGGGCCGTTGAGGGCCCGCCCCAGCCCGGCGGGGGTCGGCAGCCGCCAGGAGGTGAAGATCTTGAGGCGGCTGCGGTACCGGTCGTCGTCCTCGTCGGGCAGGCGGTACACGCCGAGATCGCGGCCGAGCGAGTCGAGAGCGCCCGAGAAGGCGAGTCCGACGTGCCGGCAGGCGGCGATTTCCCTGGCCTGCCGGAGCATCCGCTGCTTCTCCAGCGAGGCCAGGTACACGATCCGCGCGAGCACCCCCTCCAGCAGGACGCCTTCGACGAGCTCCGCGGCCCGGTCCTGGGCGAGGGCCGGTCCGCGTGCCGTCTCCTCCGGCACCTGGTCGTGGCAGCGCGGCGCCGCTACCTCGTGGACGGCGACCGTGATCTCGGCTTCCGGCGCGGGCAGCAGCACCGGCAGCAGGGTGCCCGGGCCGGAGAAGGGGGCGAAGACCAGCGGCGGCAGCTCCTCGGCGCCGGTCTGCGCGCAGCTCACGACGAGGGCCTGATCGGCCAGTGGGGTGCGCAGCCGCATCAGCAGCAGCGGCTCGTGGATGTGCTCCGGGACCGACAGTCGGCCGCCGCTCAGCGGCAGGAGGCGGGTGCGGGCGCCTGCCGCATATACGGGAGGCAGCGCTGCGAGGGCGCTCTCGAGACCGGAGTCGGTCAGCAGACGGTTGCCGGGCAGGGTCATCGGGGGTCCCTCGGGTCGGGTGACATCGGCATGCGTGCCTCACACGATCCGGATGTCGTCCGGGGAACCGACGAGCTGTGCGATCTCCGTGGGGCCGACGAGGACGTCCTCCAGTGGCCGGAGCGGCCGGAGGGCCTGGGGGACGGTGCCGCTCCCGCCGGGCTGGTCTGCGCCGGGCTGGTCCTCGCCGGGCTCGGCGGCCGCCAGCTCACCGGCGGACAGTTGGGGCGGATAGCGCCGCAGCACCAGGTCCCGGGCGTCCACAACCCCCGGTTCCTCCATGACCGCCCACATCACCTCGCTGTAGCGCACGGGCTCGCCGATGCCCAGGGCCAGCAGCCGGCGCCGTACCCGGTCGAGGATGCGCTGCTTGAGCGCGACGGCCTCGGGGGCGGCCTGGACGGTGGCCCCCGGCCCCACCGGGATGGGCAGCCCCTCCACCGAGATCGTGCAGGTGAATCCCACGCTCACCTGTCGCGCCCGGTCGATCTGCGGGGCGATGCCGATGGGCCGGACCTGGTCTACGGCCGCCTCCACCTGGGCGTACAGCTGCTCCCAGATGGCGCCTTCCTCAGGCGCCACCAGGACGGTGAAGAAGTACGGATTGCCGAGGCTGCGCTCCTGGGAGAAGAGCCGCTCCAGGAACGTGAAGCTGCCGAAGATGGGCTGGTTGATGTCCAGCCCCCCGTAGAGGTCCTTCACCAGCACCTGGCGCACGCCCGGAACGAGGGCGACGGTCAGACGCACGGCGTCGGGGGACCACACGTTGCGCGGGTAGGACAGCAGCAGATCGCGGTAGCGAGCGTCGCTCCAGTACGTCGCACCGCCGCTGGTCGCGGTGGTGTGCTCGACGACCACCGGCTGGGCGCCCAGGCGTTCGGCCAGTTGGCGCAGCAGCGCCGTGCCGGGGTCCTCCGGGCGGAAGCCCACGATCCGGTCCGCCGGGGAGCCGAGTGGGTCGATGTCGGACTCCGGCCCCGGCACCAGGGCGGTCACCGGGACGGTGGCCTGGCGGACGGCGTTGCTGAGGGACACGTCCTGGTCGACGAAGAACTCCAGGCCCCCGTCCGTGAGCAGGCGGGCGCCGCGCTGGAGGGGGAGCTGGGGGACATCGGCCGGGAGGTCCTGGGCGAGGGAGAGCCGGATCTGGCCGGTCGCCCGGTGGTGCGGGCGGGGCAGCCCCAGTTCCTCGCCCAGCCGGGACAAGGCGTCACCGACCGCCGTGCTTACCCGGGTGTCCTCGTAGGCGAGCCCGAGATGCACCCAGGTCCGCGCCTCCTCCAGGGCGACGATCTCCAGGATCTTGCGCAGCGCGCTGCCGGCTGTCAGATCCACGTCGGATCCGAACAGCACCCGCGCCGCGGCCATCTTCTCGTCCAGCAGCCGCGCCAGCGGTTTCGGGACGAAGCCCTCCGGCGTGATCCCGAAGGCCTTGCCGGTTCCGCTGATCCGCGCCAGGTCCTCCAGGTCCGTCGTCTGCACGCTCTCAGTCATCTGCCGTGACCTCACCGATTGCCGTCTCCACAACCCCGCCCACCACGGTGCGCACCACGACGTTCACCTTCCAGCGGCGGGTGCCAGGGCCGGTCTCCTCCAGGGTGAGGTCGAGCACCTCGGCCACCCGGGAGTCGGCGGAGACCGTGCGCAGCACGGAGAGCCGCAGCATCTCCAGGGACAGGGGAGGGGTGAGGCCCTGGGTGAGGACGTGCAGCCCGTCGAAACCGAAGCGCACGTGGAGCGGGTCGGATCCGGGCGGGGTGAGCAGCGCGACGGCGAGGTCCTGCGCCAGGTTCTCCTCGCCCTCGACCAGCGCGAGTTCGCGCCCGCCGATGAGAACCAGATCGTGCCCGAGGCTGTCGGCTTCGACCGGTGCGAGGGCCAGGCCGTGGCCCAGCCACCGGCGCTTGAGGGCCGTCGCGCTCGCGGGGGACGGGGCGAGGAGGGGACCGGGCGGCATCAGGGCACCTCCACGACGGAGTTCGTACGGAAAGTGATCTTCTCGGCGGCCAGCGTGAGGTTGGCGTCAGTGCTGATCTCGATGTTGCCGTGCCCGTCCATGCTGATCCGGGCATTGGCGACGGCGTGTTCGATGATGAGCTCCCCGTCGGCGGCGTCGTCGGGGCGCTGGCCCACGGGCTTCATCAGGCCCCGGCCGACGGTGATCCGCAGGCCGCCGACCTGAATCACCCGGTTGCCCAGTCCGTTGATCAGGTCGTGGCTGGCCGGGCCGGTGGGGCGGGGGGCGGAGGCCGGGTCCGGGGCAGACTCGCCCGAGTCATCGGTGCCAGCCAGGTTCGTCGGCAGACTCAGCCACCAGTCGCCCAGGTGGGAGCGTGGTGCCGCGCCGTCCTCCCAGAGCGCGCCGGCGACGACGGCGTTCTGGAGCTCCTCCCGGTAGTGCAGGCTCATCACGCGCATCCCGGGATAGTGCGGCACGACGAGGCCCGTCCCGCCGTAGGCGTACGGGGTGAGGTAGGGCTTGTCCACCAGCTGGGTGGGTGTGGTCGAGGGCGCGGCCCGGGCCGGGACGTTGGGCGAGGGCGTGTCGGCCAGCCCTTCGTCGACGGCGAGCGACTGGGCGGGGACGTCGTGGCCGTCGCGGAAGGTGGCGGCGACGTCCTGTCTGCGGACCATTCCCACTTCGTGGGTGCGGCGCTCGGCCGCAGCCTGCCGGCGCTCTTCGGCGAGGGCGGCCGCGAGCCGGGACGCCTCGTCGCTGCTGCCCGACCGCGTGCCCAGAGCCGGGCGGTCGTCGGCGGGCCCGCACTGCACGGTGAGCCGGGTGACGAAGCCCGTGGCCGGACCAAGCTTGTGCACGAAGCCGACGACGGTGTAGTCGAGGGGGTTTCGGTCGTCTGGGCCGGTGAAGACATCGCCCAGCGGGCCGATCGCCGAAGTCGCCAGCGTGTCGGTCAGGCCGGCAGGCGAAGGGTTGGGCAGATCGGCGCGTACCACGTCGCCGACGGCAATGTCCGGGCGGCCGAGGAGGGTGAGGATGAAGCGCCGCACCTTCGGCGTGGCGAAGGGTGAGCCCAGCACCTTCGCGTCCGGGTCGGGCTCGATCAGCGGACGGCTCTCCACCAGCCCGGTCTGCGGTGTCAGTTCCCAGCGGTGGCCGTCCTTGACCTTGCCCTTCGCGCGCCCCACGTGCAGCCGGCCCAGACGCAGGAACATCGGCACCTTGAACCGCTCGGGGCCGCCGTGGGTGAGCTGGGCCACCTGCCCGAGGAGCTCCACCACTGAGTCGGCGGCGCCGGCCTCGAGTTTGCGCTCGACCGGAATGTCCTGGCCCTCCCCGTAGACCGGGATACCGACCGCGGTGTCCGTCACGCACAGTTCCGTCGCGTACCCGATCACGGTGCGCTGCTTGGGGTTGATGGGATGCTGCGGCTTCCGGCACCGCATGCGGTGGAAGGCGGAGTCGATGCCCGAGAACCTGGCCCGGTAGGTGAACTCGCCGTGGGCGCGCTCCACTCTGAGGACCCGGCCGTGCAGGACTGTCTCGAGGCCGTCCTTCTCGCCTCCCGGGGCGCCCGGCAGGACGGCTCCGACGGCCGCTAGGGCCGCCTGTACGAAGCCCAGTCCGCGATCCCACCAGCCGAGACGGATCTCCACGTGCATGTACTCGCCGTGGGCGATCGCGTGGTAGTCGCGGTCCCGCATGCCGTCCACGGTGATGTCGAACGTCGCTCCGCGCAGGTTGTTGTCGGCCTCGATCGCGAGCTCGGCCGGGTAGTCGGCGTGGGACAGCCGGAGCGCGGGGGCGCTTTCGTCCGGGAAGCCCTTGCCGTTGTCCTTGCGGAAGACCAGGGCCCATCCGGCCTGGAAGCCGACCACCTGGCCGGCGGCCGTGTCAGTCGAGAAGGTCATATGGATCTCCTTCGGGGTGCTCGGGCTGGCGGATCCGGACCGGGCTGTCGGCCGCCGGGAGCCGTACGCCTGCCAGAACGCGGCTGCCCACGTCACCGGGCTGTACCAGCGAACCGGCCGCGAGCCGGAGATCGAGGAAAAGGACTTCGAGCAGCAGGCTGCTGCTCGCGGAGGTCCCGAACGGCATCGGGCGCCCCACGACGACGGGTGCCGAGCCGATCACCCTGCCCGCGTCCACGACGACGACATACGGCCGCACGGCGGCGGTCGTCAGACTCTCCGGCGGCGGAGCGGCCAGAGCCGCCCGGGCGTCCGCGGCGGATGTCGGGCGGCGGGCCTCCTCCTGCGCCCCCTCCACGACCAGCGCGGTGGGCTCCATGGTCAGTGTGGCCACGAGGTCGGCGGTCATGGCGACGAGGCTGACGGTGAGGGCCCGGCCGCCGGCCGTGACCTGAACCTGCTGGGGCAGGCCGAGCGCGGGGTTGAACGGCAGCGGGCTGTACCCGGCGGGCAGGACGCGCGTCACAGGAACTCCGTAAAGGTCGAGGCCGCCAGGGCGCCCGCGTCCACGAGGAGGTCGACGGGACCCGGCGGCGCCACCTGATGCAGTCCGATAGTGACCTCGGTGGTGTCCAGGCGTTGCGGCGACGCCGTGAAGGACAGGTCGGTCACGTGCATGTTCATGCGCACCGCCATCCGGGTCGCGAGCACCAGCCCCGCGTACCTGCCACCGGTGAAGCGGCCGAGGGCTCCGCCGCGTTTGGCGAAGTCGGCCATCAGCTTCAGGGCCTGCATCCAGGCATGCCGCTGGGGCCCGATGAGCAGGGCCGTCAAGGAGGCCGCCTCCGTGGCGTTGCCCACCGCGGCCCGGAACGAGGGGGTCCCGATCGGCGGCAGCGTGTAGCGCTCGTTCAGCGATAGCCGCTGCACCGCGAACAGTGGTACGGCCAGCAGGCCGTCGGTGATGATGGCCGCGGGCAGGCTCTGGAACTCGTCGAGCCGGGAGGAGGAGGTCATCAGTCCCTCACCACCGAGAAGTACATCCGCACAGCCGAGCGGGGCGTGCCCACCTCGGAGGTGAAGATCCGCTCGAACTCGTCCCTGAGCTCCGGCGAGTTGGTGACCCACTCCACCCCGTGCAGCCCGTTGTCCTGGGCGAAGACGAGCTGGCGCTCCATCTCGGCGGCGAGCGGGATGCGGGCCGTCTCCTCGTACCCGGCGATCAGTTCACGCGCCGTCAGCGGCGGCTGCCCGCGCATCTCGGTCACGACGTCAGCGGTCCGGTGCTGCTGCCCGGGCGGGCCGCCTCGGCCACGCAGAGGGCCCGACTCCGCGAGCAGCGCCTGCGTGTGCTTTGCCTCCCGCACCCAGCCGTTGACGATGCCGACCGTCTCGAAGGACCCCACCGGGTCGGGCAGAACTCCGGTGCATTCGAGGCGAGTTCCGGTCGCCTTCTCCTGATAGGCGCCGGCCCGGTCCTGCGGCCCGCGCCGGGGGACGGCACGTTCCGGTCTGAGCCGGCCATGGGCGACCAGCACCGCGATGGCCATCCGGTTGCGCTTCGCCAGATCGTCGGCACCGGCCAGGATGTTCCGGACCGCGGCGGCGACCGCCCGGTCCCCGTGCTCGGCCCGGAAGGCGTCCACGAACGCCAGCGCCGCCGCGCTGACTTCCTTCGGCTGCCGGCCCAACTGCTGGGCCGTGTACGCCTTGCCGGGGCCGGTGCGGCCGGCCCGCTTCGGCGCGGGCGGATGTGCCTCGATCGCCTCGAACAGGCGCCTGCCGGCTGCCACGGCCGCCTCTCCGGTCCCCGGTGCCGGACGCGGCGCGGTGGTGCCCGCGCCGCCGGGACGGACGGCCCGGGCACCCGGCTCGGGCACGGGAGCGGACGAGCGCAGGGGGCCCGCCGCTGTCTGAAGCTGACTGCGTACGGCCGTCCGCAGATCGTGCTCGCTGTCGCCCAGCATCCAGGTGACCGTCTGGTCCAGCGTCCGCAGCTCGTCCAGGGCGGAGACCAGCGTCCGCAGGTCCGCCTCCCGCGCCGCGGCGCCGCGTGCCGCGCTCCCTGCCCCGCGCAGCGCCTCCCGGTCTCCCAAGAGTCTGTTCAGTACGTCGTGCAGCGTGCCGCACGTGACGTCGAGCCGGCGCTCGTGCACCCCCACCGCGCGCGTCAGCAGGACCCTGGCCAGGTCGTGCGCGAGCTCCTCAGCCCTGCTCCCGCCGTGCGCAGCGCCCAGCACCCGGATGATCCGCTGCATCTCGGGATTTGTACGACCCCAGCGCTGCAGCTGCTCCAGCAGGGCGCCCCCGTCGACGCCCCCAGTGCCGAGCGTGGCCATCACTCGCCCCCTTCTCCCGGCCGGTCCGACGTCCCGTGCAGCAGCCCCTGGTCACGGGCCCAGTCCGTGACCACGGGGCCGAGCACGCGAGCCGCGAGCACGTCCATCACCTGCGTCACGGCCAAGGCCGTCACGGCCTCGCGCAGGGCGTGCCTGAGCATCTGCTCGGTCGTATCGGCCACGATGGTGCGCCGAGCGCCCCCGGTCACCGCCCGCACCGCGCCCCGCGCACCGGCCTGCCGGCCCAGCTGCAAGGCCTCGGTCGCCCCGCGAGCGATCGCCTTCGCACCCCCGGCGACACTGCCCACGTCGAAGACGGAGAAGGCGAGGCCGATCAATGCCATCAGTTCGGCCAACTCCACGTCCTGCCACCGCTGGAGCGCGTCGGGATCTTCCAGGGCGCGGTACAGCCCCACTTTCTCCTGCGCACCCAGGTTCTCGTGCACGGCCAGGCCTAGACTCACCGCCGAGGTGACCGCTCCGGCGAGCGTCGCCCCCAGGGGAGCGCACAGCAGGGCGAGCACGGTGATCCCCGCGGTGGCGAACACCTGCTTGACCGCGTCGAAGCCCCCCTTCCGGTCGATTGCGAGGTTCACCCCCTCCCCGTACTCCGGGACGTCTCCCGCGTAGGGCCGCAGTTCGTCGTCCGACATCGCGTGGATGCCCGACAACGCGAACGACAGCCCGCGGGCGTCCTTGCCGCCCGTCCGGGCCACGAACTGGGATGCCTCCAGGGCGAAGAAGGCGCCACTGTGCGCCTCCGTGGCCTTGCGTGTCATCTCCTCGTTGGCCGCGGCCAACGTGCCCAGCAGCTCCGTGAGATGGCGCCGCAGGAAGCCGGGGTCGCCCTGGGCCGAGGCAAACACCCGCTCGATGTCCTCCACCTGGAAGTAGAGCGGGTCGACCTGGTTGACCAGAGTGCGCCGGGAGAGGATGCCCCTTTCCAGATCCTCAGGCGTCCAGACCCGGCCGCCCTCCACCGCCGCGTAGCCGGTGCCCCGGCGTTCGATCCGGGCGTCGACGAGTTCGGACAGCGTTTGGGGGTTTACCTCGCCGATGGGGGCGGGTTTGGCGTAGTCGTACTCGCGATCGCCCGCGTGATACCTGGTCTGTCGCCGGGACAGCACCTCTCGCACCGTTCCGATCGCTCCGATCCGCTCGGCATGCCGTACGGCCCTGCGCAGCACCAGCAGTTTCACCGCGCTGCCGCAGAGGATGTCCAGGACACGGGCGAAGTGTTCCAGGGTCTCCTCGGCGTTCGGCCCCCGGCGCTGAGCGATCGCGGCCCCCGAGGAGCGCAGCTGCTGGAGCAGCAGGACGCGGCAGGTCTCCGCGTACAGGTGCATGCAGCTTTCGGACAGCACGCCGTGCACGTCCGTGAGAAACCGCAGGGCCCAGGCCGCCGCCTGCGGCCCGGGAGTGCCGGGGTGCGGCCGGATCAGCGGGGCGTTCTCCGCGAGTTGGTAGGCCGCGACGATGTCGTCGGCCAGCCGGCGCAGCAGGGCGACCGCCCGGGCCAGGATGCGCAGCTGCTCGACCTCGGGCGCCTGGCCGGGACGGACGTCGACGAAGCCGTTGTTGCCCCCGCCGTCGGCCCGCACAGCCACCTGGGTCGTCACCGGGCTGCGCACGGAGGCCAGCCCCACTCCGCGGGCGCGGACGGCGACCGCCCTCGCGCAGTTCAGGGTGAACATACCCGGATGGGCGCACTCATCGACGTCGAGCAGGCGCGCGATGCGCCGCATGTTCTGGGCGAGCGCGTCCTGGCGGCTGACGAGCGCGGTCAACGCCGGTTCGCCCTCGTACGCGGCGCACACCACGTCCTCGCCCGGGGCGTCCGTCCCCGGCCAGACGCGTTCCGGCCCTTCGGGGAGCGAGCCGCCCGCTGCCGCCCCGCCGGCGTCCTCGGCACCGGGTACGGCGCGCTCGGGCCGAGCCTCGCCCGGAGTCGGTGGTGGGGCGGGGACCCCGGGTCCGGGCCGGGACGCGGAACCGGGCTGTGGCTCAGGCTTCGTGGTGCCCGGCGGTGTGGCCCCGCGCTCGGGCTTGGCCGGGACCGCAGGCTTGGTCCCGGGTGCGGGTGCTGCCGGCGCGGGCTTGGGCTTGGGCGTAGGGCCGAGCCTGGTCCCGGGCACGGGGGCGCGGGCCGGTGCGGGTGCGGCCTTGGTCCCGGATCCGGAGGCGGCCGGGGTACCGGATGCGGGCCTACGGCCGGAGGCAGCCGGTCCGAAGCCGGGCGACGCTGCCCTCGATTCCAGGCCGGCCGGTGGCAGGGCGGTGACGAAACGGATCGGCGAGGGAGTCGTGGCCTTCAGCACTGCGAACATCCGGCGATCGCCGTGCAGGCGGAACAGAACCGTCGGCTCGGTGGCCCCGCCCAGCATCAGTTCGGCATAGCGGCGCCGGGCGGCGGCTAGGCGGAGGGGATGGCCGGCCGGTTCGTGGCCGGCGTCGAGCAGCTCCGTGATCAGCTTCTCGATCTCCTCCACCGTGCCCTGGCGCTCGGTGCGCTCCAGGTCGTGATACGGGGCCAGGCCGCCGGTGACCGTTGCCTGGCGGAACCCGACGCGGCCCCCCGGGCGCGGTTGCCATGTCAGCAAGTCCAGCTCCTGCCAGTTCTCGCGATAACTGCCCTTCGGCAGCTGCCCGACCGGATCGATGGCGGTCACGTCGCTGATCCACACCAGAGCGCGCCGCTGCCGGCCCTCGGCGCTCACCAGTCCCGCGTAGCCGGGGTAGCCATGGATCTCCGGCTGCCACACGGCGCCCGACCGGTCTAGGTGTTCGCTCCAGGCGACCGCAGCGGCTTCGTTGACCGTCAGGACGGTCCCGGCGGCGGGCCGCAACGATCCCGGGGCCGGCCTGTCGCCCCGCTGATGGAAGAACCGGACGGCCTCCTCCTTGCCGGGCCGGTCGTAGGAAGGGATCCGGTAGGTGGCCCCGTCCTCGTCCCGTCCCAGCCGCGACGCGTCGAACGGCTCGGCGCGCACGGACGGCACCGGCCGGCGTCGCAGCAGGCCCGACGCCGAGATCCCGGCGGTCACGCCCCGGGTGGCCGCCCGAGCGGCGCGCTCCCGCAGCTCCTGTGGGGCCGGTCGGCCGGTGAAGACCGGATCCGGGCGGTCGACAACGATTCGGCGCCCCGATCCGCGCACGTCCAGAAACTCGCGGCGCGCGGTGAGCAGGGCGGTGCGGCAGGCGTCGCCGACCGCCCGCTCCAGGAGCGTCAGTTCGTGCCCGGTGACCGGTTCCACGAGGGCGACCCGGATGGGGACGTGCACGTGCAAAGACACCTCTCAGCCCCGCTCGGTGTACGCGTCCATGGCATGGCGGACCCGGCGCAGCGCGTCGTCGACCGCGTCGCGGATCGCGAGCGAGTCGAGTGCGCCGACGACCTCGACGGTCACCGGCAGATGTACGTGGATGTCGTGCCGGCCGTCCTGTTCGGCGAGGGCCAGTTCGGCCTGACTGCCCTCCAGGGGCACGACCAGTTCGTCCCGGCGTACCAGAGCGGTGCCGGTCTGCCGGACGCGGCCGCCCCACGGCTCGGCGCCGTGGCCGTCAGGCCGGGTGCCGTCCGGTTGTCCGGTCGGGTCGTTCATCGGGTCCTCCTGGGTGCGCCGGAATCATGGTTGCCGTCCGCGCCGCGGCGCTGTCAGGTGATGGGGGTAGGCAGCGTGCGCTCAATGCCGTCGTCGACCACGGCCTCGCGGGCGACGCCGGAGAACGTCGCGGTGGGCGCAGCGTTGGGAACCGCATTGGACGGGTTGGCCGAGGTGATGAGGCACTTGTTGAAAAGGATGGACTTGAAGTCCCACTGGCCGGTGCTCCCCTTGGCCTCGTACAGCCCGATGGAGAACTCCTGGCCTCTCATCGCCAGTTGGGTGAGCGAGGCGGACGCGCCGCCGATCGCCTTCACGGTCATGGTGAAGGTGAAGTTGGCCGGATGGGCGACGTAGCCGACGTGGGTGGCTTCGAGGGAGTGGACGACCTCCCCGCCCAGGTTGAACTGGGGGGTGAAGGAGTCCACGGGGGTCAGCGGATGCGCGGTCTGCCCCTCCACGATGACGGCGAGCCGCGACTGCGTCCAGTCGCTCGATGCGGGTGCAGGAGTGGTCACAGCGTCCTCCGGTGGACTCAGGCCTTGAGCGCGAGGTTGATGTCGAGGAAGTGCACGGCGCCGGCGTAGGTGACGGAGAGCAGCACCTCGACCGTGCGGTCCCGGCGCGCGCCGCTGAGCGTGCTGGTCTGTCCGGGCGTGCGGGCGGACTCCTCCGCCTCCAGGACCGGCAGCAGCGGAATGTCGATCGTGTAGCCGGCGATGATCCCGGATGTGAGGAGGGGGCTGAGGATGCCGTTGATGCGCGACTTCAGGCCCTGCATGCCGAGCCGGTCGATGCGGGTCTCGCCGATCGAGCCGATCAGCCCAGACTTGAGCTGGAACTCGATGTGGTCAAGGACCCGGACGATGTCGACGAAGAGCTTCGAGGTTTCCGTCGTGAAACAGTGCCCGGAGCCGAGGAACAGCCCCTCGCCGGGGATGAGTTCGGGGTCGATGACCGGGATGATCAGCTTCTCGGCCAGGTTCTTGATCTCCGTACCACTGAACTGCCGGGACAGCGGGATCCCGAAACCGCGGACCTGCTTCATCAGCACACTCGCGTGCGGGGGGTACCCAGCGATGGCGCCGGTCACCGCGGCGGCCACATCGGGCTGTTCACCGGTCTCCTTGTCCTTCTCCACGCGCGCGGCGACCAGGATCATCCGGCTGGAGCCGCTCTTGACGTCCGTGTACGTGCTGGCGGCAGCCGCGGCGAAGGTGGCCCTGTCCTCGTCGGTGGGGTCGAGAGGGAGGTCGGGGTCGACCATGCCGACCCCCATCCGGGCGGAGCCCGCCTCGCTGACGTTGTCCACGTGCTTCTTGAGCCGCTTGAGCTGGTCCACGCCGGTCTCGCCGGCCAGGCACACCAGCTGCACGGGCAGGGACTCCGCCGCCTTCAGCGCGGCGTCGTAGTCAGGTGCCGCAGCAGCGGGCTGCTCCCCGCCCAGGCCGCCCCCGCCGGGCGGGGTCTCCGCGGGGCCGGTCGGAACGGCGTAGACACGCGACGGCGCCGGATCCTGGAGCAGCGCGGCACACAGGGCGCGGTAAAGCGGCCCCGCGCTCGTGACCGCGCGCGTCTTGGTGTCGACGACGGCGAAATGCTCACGCGCCTCGGCTTCGCTGCCGATCTGTACGGGGATGTTGGGCGTGACGGTGACCCTCGTGCCGGGCGCGCCGACGATGGCGATGTTGCCCGTGGCGCGGCGGGCCAGCGGCTGCATGCCCCGAGTGTCGATGGTGACGTTGATGTACGGGTACTCGGGTGCGATCTCGTCGGTTGGGGCCATCGTGGGCACTCCCGTGCGGTCAGGGCACCGCCACCGGCACGATGCCGAGGGGCCGGAGCCGGAGGGCGAGTTCGTCGAGGCGGGCGGTGCGCACGCCGGCGGTGTCGGCCGGGTTGGGCCCCTGAGCCGTCCCCGGCAGGTCGGGCTCGTCCAGGGCGGCCTGCGGGAAGAACATCAGGGCCGGCAGCGGTGTCCGTACGGCCGTGCCGACCGGCGGCCGCGGAGGTTCGGCATGTGGCGCGGCCCGCGCCCTGCCTGTCTGGATCTCGGCGAGCCGCGCGGCCAGGTCACCGAAGGGCTCGTCGACGGCGAAGCCGAGGCACTGCACCGGGAAGTCGGCCGGTACGGGCGGCTGCGTTGCGTCCTCCACGAAGTTCAGGCTCAGCCGTTGCGGCCTGCGCGGTGGGCTGAGTTCCGCCAGCAGCTGTTCGAAGGTGAGCGGTCGGCTGCGGAGCAGGGTGCCCAGGGGCGCCTCGCCGCTGGTTGTGAACCGGTCCTCCAGAGAGGCGATGAGCGCGCTCAGCCGCCGCTGCTGTAGTGCCTCGCCCGGCGCCGGCAGAGCGCCGTCCTCCGCCACGATGCGCGCGTCCACCGCGTCGAGGTCGGCGATGCCTCGCAGGTCCCGCATCTCGGCCTGGGTGATCGAGGTGCGTACCCCGGACAGGGGCGCCAGCAGCGTCAGATCCAGCCGCGCGTCGGCGCCCACCACGGGCCCGGCGAGTGGCAGTTGGGCGGCCAACCGCCACTGCTGGCCCGACTGCACGCCGTGCATGTGGGCCTCGAGGGGCTGCACCACTCCGGAGGTGGGCATCAGGGCCACCTGCCGTGCCTGCACCTCGATAACGGGCCCGACCGTCGCCTCCTCGGAGGTGAACGCCGCGTGCAGCAGCCGGTCACCCACCTCGGGCGTCAGGAGGGCTGCGCATTCCTGCGCGTCGAGCAGGCGCAGCAAGATGCGGTCGCGAAATCGCATCAGCTCTCCCTCCGGCCCTCGCGCGGCACGCGGCGCCCGCCGCAGCACAGACGGAGTACCAGCGCCGGTCGCGGCCGACACGCCGCCCGCCGCGGCTTCACACGTTCCGGCGACGGACCGGAGCCGACTGGCCGCGCCCGGGGTGTCGGCGCCCACCGGCCGGCGGACGGACTTCACGGTGGGCAGATGGTGAACCCCAGCACCGCCCCGATCCCGCTCGACCTGCGGCCGTTCGGCGCGGCCATCACACCGGACGGCCAGCGCCTGTACTTCACAAGCCCCGACGACACCGGAGCGGTGTTCGTGGTCGACACCACGAGCCACTCGGTCACCGCGAAGCTGGCCTGCCCAGGCGCAAGAGCAGCCGTCATGAGCCCCAGCGGGGACCGGCTCTACGTCGCCGGCGACCCGGGCAACCAACTCTTCGTGTTCGACACCCGCACCGACACCATCGTCGAAACGGTCGCCCTGGAGGGCGCGCCACTGAAAATGGCGCTGACACCCCAGGGCACCCGCCTGTACATCACCTACAACGACGTCGGCCAAGTCGCGGTGGTCGACACGGCGAGCGGCCAGGTGATCCGTACCATCGGCCTCGGCGGCGAGCTGCTCGGCGTCGCCGTCGCCCCCGACGGCCGTCAGGTCTACGTGACCGATCTGACCGGGGGGACCCTCCGGGTGATCGACGCGGCGACCGACACGCCGCTGGCGATGCCGCCGATCGCCGTCATGCCGTTCCCCCGTGCCCTGGCGGTGTCCCCGGACAGCCGGCGGGTGTTCGTGGTGCACGGCCAGGACAGCACCGTCTCCGTGGTCGAGCCCGCCTCCGGCACCGTGCTGACCACGATCCCCGTCGGCGACTTCCCCATGGAGACGCTGATGTCGGCGGACGGCAGACGCCTGTACGTCTCCAACGCGGAGGACGACTCCGTCTCCGTGATCGACACCGAACGGCTGGTGGTCGTCCGTACGATCCCGGTCGGCGGGCCGCCCGCCGAGATGGTGCGCACCCCGGACGGGCACCGGGCCTACGCCGCGGGATTCCGGACCAAGCTCGTGGTGCCTTTCGACACCCGGACCTTCTCCCGGCCCGTGGGACCGCAGCCCGAGGGCGTGGCCCTCTCGCCCGACGGCCGACGGCTTCTGATTGCCACCACGGGTGCGGACGCGCTCGCGGTGATGAGCACGGGCGAAACACAGTTCACCGCGGGGCAGGCGCCCATGGCGATCGACGTGTCGCCGGACGGCGCGACGCTCTTCGTCGCCAACACCGGCTCGAACGACGTGTCGCTGATCGACACCCGCACCGGCACGGTAACCGCCACGGTCCCGGTCACGGCCGCGCAGTCGGTGGCGGCCTCCAAGGACGGCAAACATGTGTATGTGGCGGGCTCCGGCGCGCTGTCCGCGGTCGAGGTGGCCACGGCCAGGGTCACCGGCACCCTCCCGGTGGGGAGCCCCACGGCCGTCGGGGTCGGCCCGGACGGCCGGCACGTCTACGTCACGGACGCGGCGACCAACTCGCTCCTCGTGGTCGACACCGCTCAGCTCACCGTCGTCGGCGCGCCGGTGCCGGTGGGCTCCAACACGACCGCGCTGGCGGTGAGCCTCGACGGCAGACAGGTGTTCGTCTGCAACTCGGATACTGGCGTCACCGTCGTCGACACCGTGAGCCTCACGGTGACCGCCACCATCGAGGTGTCCGACGGACCTGAGTACGTGTGCGTGAGTCCCGACGCACGGCACGTCTACCTCAGTTGTCCGAGCGCCAGCACCATCAGAGTCGTCGACGCGGTCTCCCGGACCCTGACCGGGGACGCCATCCCCGTTCACCCGACCCCGCAGGCCTGTGCGGTCGGCCCGGACGGCCGACGGCTCTACGTCGCCTCCGCCGGGGCCGGAGCCGTCGAGGTCGTCGACACCGCCACGCGTACCTCCCTGGAGTTCCTGCCCGCCGGCCCGTTCCCGGCGGCGCTGGCCCTGAGCCCGGACGGGGGAAGCGCCTATGTCCTCGGCTCCGAGGCGGAGGTGATCACCGCTGTCGACACCAACGTGACGCGGGTACCCGTCGGCGGCCGGCCCCTGGGCGTCGCGCCGGCCCCGGACGGGCAGCGCGCCTACGTCGCCGGCTCCTCGGACGGCACCGTGTCCGTGATCGATCTCGCCTCGCTTCCGCATACCACCGGCCCGGCGATCGCCGTGGGCGGCCGCCCGCAGGCCGTAGCCGTCAGTTCGGACGGAAGCCGCCTGTACGCGGCTGACCATGCCTCCGGCGATGTCGTCGTCATCGACACGGCCACCGGCGCCGTGGCTGGCCGGCCGATCCCGGTCGGCGGCATTCCGGCGGACCTAGTGCTCTCGCCCGACGGCGCGCACCTCTATGTGACGGACTCCGACTCGGGCACGGTCTCGGTGATCGACACGGCCCTCGGCCAGGTGACCGGCGCACCCGCCCCGGTCGGGGTCGCACCCTCCGCTCTGGTGGTCACCGCGGACGGAAGCCGCCTCTTCGTCGCCGACCCCGGCCAGGACGCGGTGCTCAGCACGGACAGCGCCACGCTCACGGTGACCGACCGCGCCAACCTGCCCGCGGCCCCTCAGGGCCTCGCCCTGGGCCCGGACGGGCGGAGCCTCATGGCCGTCCTCCCCGCGCTCGGCGCCCTCGCAGTGATCGACACCGCGACTCTTCAGCTGCGCGAGCCACCGATCCCGGTGGGCGGCGCGCCGCACCGGGTCGCCGTCGCGCCCGACGGCCTGGTGGCCTACGTGACGAACGCGGGCTCGGGCACCGTGACTCTCGTGGACCTTTGACGCTCGTAGACCATTGAGGACGTGGTGAACCTGTGAGATTGCAGAGCCGACGGCCCGGTTTCATCCTGAAGACGTGCCGACCTCGAGCACCGCCCTCATTCCCCTCGGCCCATGGTCGGAGCGCCCCCCGCCGGCTCGTCTACGTCACCTGCAGCGACGCCGACAACGTGACGGTCATCGACGCCAACTCCCTCACGATCGTGGGAAGTCCGTTCCGGGTCGGACCCCGGCCCCTCGTGGCAGCCTTGGACGAGCGGGTGGGACGCCACGCATCGGCTACGCTCGCCGCCCGGACCGGCGCTGTGGTCGAGAGGTTCCCTGTCGGCCGCTCTCCGTCGGCCGTGGCCCTCTCACCAGACGGCCGGTACGCCTACGTCACCAGCATCGACGACGGGGGCGTATCAGTGGTCGACACGCACACCACAATCGCGGTGGGCAGCAGGCCGACGGCAATCGTCTTCTCCCCGACGCGCCGCCTGTTCTACGTGGCGCAGCCCGACGCGGGCACGGTCACGGCCGTCGACACCGCGTCCAACACGGTGACGGGCGCGCCGATCCCGGTCGGCGGCCAGCCCGGCGCGCTGGCGTTGACACCCGACGAGAAGCGTCTTTACGTCGCCGACTCCGCCGCCGACTCCGCCGCCGGGACCGTCCGCGCCGTCGACATGGCCGGACCCACTCCGGCCGTCGGCCCGCCCGTCCAGGTGGGCGGTGCGCCCATGGGCCTCGCCGTGGTGCCCGACGGCACCCGCGTATACGTGGCCGACTCCGCCGGCGGCACTCTCGCCGTGATCGACACCGCGACCGGCACGATGACCGGCGCACCGGTCGCCCTCGCCACAGGAGCGTTCGACGTGGCCAGCGCACGCGACAGCCGGCGTCTGGACGTGGCGGACGCCGGCGCCGACGCGATTCTCGTCGTCGATGCGACCACCCTCACGGTGACCGCCCGGGTGGCACTGCCCAGCACACCGCGGTGGCTTGCCGTCACCCCCGACGGGAGCCGCCTGCTCGTCACCCTTCCCTCTGTCGGGTCTCTGGCAGGTCGGCACCGCCGTTCTCGGCCTCCCGGGGGACCCGATCCCGGTCGGGAGCGTGCCGCATGGGGTCGCCGTCTTCGCCGACGGACACCGCGCGTGGGTCACCAACACCGCCTCCAACTCCCTGACGGTAGTTGATTGTTGAACTGCCTTTGGTGTGCAGACCGTTGGGGCGGGGGCGCCTCGGATTGCGGACATCACCGACCGTGCCCATGCTGAAGAAGTGATCGATTCCCTGCCCGGCGTCGTCGCCCTAGACCACCAACCGGACGCGCTGGCGATCTCTCCGGACGGCCGTTCCCTCTACGTCTTGCTGACCGACGGCACCCTCCTCTTCCTGGACACCGTCGACAACCGGACGACGGGCACGGTCGCCCTCAGCGAAGGCGGTTTCGTCGCCCCCGCCCCCGACGGCCGCCTGTACGTCAGCAGCCCGACGGCCAACGCCGTCCACGTCGTCGACACCACCACCAGGACCCTCCTGCGCACCGTCGCCGTCGGCGGGCAGCCCCACGAGCTCGCGGTCACCCACGGCGGCCGGCGGGTCTATGTCGCCCAGGACAACCAGGCAGTGTCCGTGATCGATACCGCCGCGGACACGGTGATCCGTACGGTCCCCCTCAGCGGCGACGTCTCCGGCCTCGTGGCCTCCCCGGTGGCCGGCGGCCCCGTTTACGTGGCCATGGACATCGACAACATCGCGGTCATCGACACTGCGACCGACACCGTGGTGGGCACCCCGGTCTCGGTCAACGGAGAAATTGTGAGCACGACAGTGTCACCGGACGGCCGCCTGGTCTTCGCCGCCGGCGGCGAAATCGATTCGATCGCCGTCGTCGACGCGGCCACAGACACACTGATCACGAAAATCCCGGTTCCCGGTTGGCCGTCCGACGTCGTGGTGTCGCCGGACGGCCGTCGGGCCTTCGTCGCCGTATCCAACGCGGACGCGATCTCCGTCATCGACACCGCGACCTTCTCCGAGCTGCGGAGAATCCCGCTCCAGGGTGCCCCGTTCCGGCTGGCCCTCACTCCGGACGGTCTGCGCGGCTACGCCGCGGCCCTCAGGCCCGGCTCCCTCCAGCAGTTCCCCACCCGCACGCGCACGGCGACCATGGGCGCCAGCCCGGAGGCGGTAGCCGTCTCGCCCGACGAGCGGCGGGTCTACGTCGCCTGTACCGGAGCGGACGCGGTCGCCGTGGTCGGTACCCAGGACGCGCAGATCGCCACCGGTGCGGGTGCGAACGCTGTCGCCGTGACGCCGGACGGACAGCAGGCGTACGTCGTGAACTGCGCCGAGGACACGGTGAGCGTGGTCGACACGCAGGGCGAGAGCGTCGTTGCCACTGTCCCCACACCCGGGATCGCGCTGGCCATGGCCCGGGACGGCCGTCACGTGTACGTCGTCGGAGGCGGCCTCCTCTCGGTGATCGACACAGGGACGCGCCAGGTAACCGAAGCCCTCTCCGTGCCGGAGGGCGCGCAGGGGGTGGCCGTGACCCGCGACGGCACTCGCCTGTTCGTCACCGACTCGTCGACAGGGACGGTCGTCGTGATCACGACGAGCCCGCTTGCGGTGCTCGGCAGCCCTGTCGCCGTCGGTGGTGACGGCGGGCTGCAGAGCGTGGCCGTGACTCCGGACGGCCGACAGATCTACGTCGCCAATACCAGCAGCAACAACGTCTCGGTGATAGACGGGCTCAGCCTGCAGGTCTCCGCCGTGATCGCCGTGGGGCAGTTCCCCTTTTGCTTGGCAATGAGCCCGGACGGGCGGACCGTCTACGTCACCAACCTCGAATCCGACAGCGTCTCCGTGATCGACACGAACACCCGGACGGTGGTCGGGGAGCCGATCTCGGTCCCGCGTAGCCCGCAGGGGGTGACGGTCGGCGGCGACGGACGTCACCTGTTCGTCACGGCACGGAACTCCTACTCGGTCATCGTCATCGACACCACGACCCGCACGGTGACCGCGAAGGTGCCTGTCGGGCCCCTCCCGTGGGGTGTCGCACTGTCTCCGGACCAGCGCCGGCTCTACGTCGCCAACAGCGGCTCCGACACCATCTCGGTGATCGAGATATCCCCGACGCCGGTGCGGGTGGGCAGCAAGCCGGTAGCGGTGGCCCTCACGACGGACGGTCGGCGCGCCTATGTCGCCGACTCCGGCTCCGGCACGGTGTCTGTGATCGACATGACCACGACGGCGCTCGCCGGGGCGCCGATCACTGTGGGCGGCCTTCCCCGGGCGATCGCGTTGAGCCACGACGAGAAACGGCTGTATGTCGCCGACTCGGCCACCGGCCACGTCATCGTCGTGGACACCGCGATGTCGACCGTGCTGGGTCCACCGGTCGAGGTCGGCGGCACCCCCTCCGCGATCGCCGTCAGCGGCACGCGCGCCTATGTGGCCGACGCGGGGTCCGGCACGGTGTCGGTCTTCGACACCGGGACCGGTGCCGTCGTCGGTGAGCCAATCACCGACGCCCTGGCCCCGGCCACTGTGGCGGCCGCTCCCGACGGGGCACGGGTCTACATCGCCGACGCCGGTTCCGACGCCGTCCTGGTGGTGGACTCCGACACGCTGACGGTCACCGGCCGTATCGCGCTGCCGGGCACCCCGAACGGTCTCGCCGTGTCACCGGACGGCCACCGTCTCCTGGTCACCATGCCCGCCCTGAAGACGCTGGTGACGGTCGATCCCGCCAGCCTGAGCGTCATCGGTTCCCCGATCCCCGTCGGCGGCGCTCCACACGGCGTGACCATCTCACGGGACGGCCGACGGGCCTATGTGGCGAACGCCGCGTCCGACTCTCTCTCGGTCGTGGACCTCTGACCACGACGCCGGACCCTGCCGACCAGGTGGCGAAACGGGGAGATTCGGCTCGGTGACCTCCAACCCACCGTCTCCCGCCTGATCGACACATTGGCTGGCACCGGGCCGCTTGCTCGCCGCGATCCGGCGTACACGGGCCGAACTCCGTGACCGTGTCTGGCGGTTGGCCCGCAAGGCAGTCCGGACGCGGAAGGCAAAGTGGTCGTGGACATCGACGGGGTGTTGGTCCTGGCCCACTCCGAGAAGCAGAACGCCACCGCGACGTGGAAGAAGACCTTCGGGCATTAGTGCGCCATGAGGCGCTCCGACGTATCCCCGGCGAAGCCGGGAGGAACTTGGAAGGAGGTTCCTGGGCCTGATGACTTACCCGATCCGGAAACGGTGACGGGACAAGAGCATGTCAGGAAACTGGCGGCCGTGCCGAGACGCTACGGACGGTGCGTCAGGTGGCCCGCGTGACATGGCGAAAGCTGAACTGCCTGAACCCCAATCTCCAGCGGAGGCAACGAAGACTCCTCCGGCACGGCGTCCGAAGCCGGAGTCGTCGTCTGCGGTGGCTTGATGGTGTGGCCGCCGCACCTTCCGGACGGCGACGCGACGCAGGAGTCACGACCTGCCGGGGAGGACGGTAACGCCGTCCGCAGGGGCGAAGGGGCACAGGTGATCGGACATCCCGGTCTGGGAGGTATGCGAAATGCAGAGCGCCGAAACGGTGCTGGGTGTCCTGCGTGACCGCGGCAGGCGCAATCTGCCGTGCGAGGAGTTGTATCGACAACTGTTCAACCCCGCAGCTGTATCTGTTGGCCTACGGGCGTCTCTACTCCAACCAGGGGGGATGACGCCCGGGGCGACCGGGGAGACCGTGGACGGCATGTCTCTGGACAAGATCGGACGCGTCATCGACGCGTTGCGCCACGAGCGCTTCCGGTGGAGTCCGGCACGCCGGGTCTACATCCCGAAGAAGAGCGGCAAACGCCGCCCGCTGGGCCTTCCTTCGTGGAGGGACAAGCTGGTGGCGGAAGTCGTACGTCTGCTGTTGGAGGCGTACTACGAGCCAACCTTCAGCGACGCCTCCCACGGTTTCCGGCGGGTCGGGGCTGCAACTCCGCGCTTCGTAAGATCGCGGACACCTGGCAGGGCACGACCTGGTTCGTCGAAGGGGACATCGCCGACTGCTTCGGCAGTCTCGGCCACGACGTCATGATGGCGACGCTGGCGGCGAACATCCACGATGGCCGGTTCCTCCGGCTGATCAGGAACATGCTGCAGGCCGGGTACCTGGAAGACTGGATCTTCAACGCGACGCTCAGCGGTTCCCCGCAGGGCGGAGTCGCGTCCCCCGTCCTGTCGAACATCTACCTGGACCGGCTGGACACGTTCATCGAAACGGTCCTCATCCCGGAATACACCCGAGGGATCTCCCGGCGGCCGAACCGGAAGTACCACAGGCTGTACTACGCGATGCGCAGAGCCCACGGACGAGGCGATCAGGCCGAGTTCCGGAACCTGCGCCAGCAGTTGCGGGCCTTGCCCAGCTCGGATCCACAGGACTCGGGCTACCGCAGGCTCCGTTATATCCGCTACGCGGACGACACCCTGCTCGGGTTCATCGGGCCCAAGGCCGAAGCCGAGGAGATCAAGGCACGGCTGGCCCAGTTCCTGCGTGACGACCTCAAGCTCGAACTGTCGCCCCACAAGACCCTGATCACCCACGCCCGCACAGAGGCGGCACGGTTCCTCGGCTACGAGATCACCGCCCAGCACAGCAGCACGAAGATCACGAACGGACGCAGATCCGTCAACGGCGTGATTCGACTGCGGGTGCCGATCCCGGTGATCAACGCCTACTGTTCCCACTACCTCAAGCGCGGCAAACCCGCACATCGCTCCGACTTGTTCGGCGCCCCCGACCGGGACATCGTCAGGAAGTTCGGGGCCGAGTACCGGGGCATCATCCAGTACTACCTGCTCGCCAATGACGTCTACCGGCTGACCCGTCTCCACTGGGTCATGGAGACGTCACTCCTCAAGACGCTCGCCGGCCAGCACCGCTCGACCGTCTCGGCCATGGCCCGCAAGTACCGGTCCAAGGTCGACACCCCGGTCGGGCCCCGCGTGTGCTTCCAGGTCACCACCGAGCGTCCCGGCAGGAAAGCGCTGGTCGTACGGTTCGGTGGCATTCCGCTGCGACGACAGAAGACCGCTCTGATCATCGATAAGCCGATGGCCGGAACAGTCGTCCGGCGCAGGGAACTGGTCTCCAGACTCCTCGCCGGTATCTGCGAGATCTGCGGCAGTACCGACGGCATCGCCGTCCACCACGTCCGCGGCCTCGCAGATCTGTCCGACCGCAGGCAGCCGCTTCCGTCATGGGTGCAGGTGATGCTCGGGAAACGGCGCAAAGCCCTCGTGGCCTGCCGCGACTGTCACACCGAAATCCACGCCGACGGCTGACGGAACACGAAGATCACTGGAGAGCCGCCTGCGGTGAAAGTCGCACGGGCGGTTCGGGCCGGGGGCCACCGGAAAAGGATCGGCGCTACCGGTACTCCGCTGGTTGCGTTCGTCGACCACGGCCGCTAGGGCACGCGGTCGGTTGGCCGTTTCCAGGGGCGGCGGAGGTCTTCGGCGAGCGGGCGGGCGAGGCGGAGCTGGATGTGGGCGGCGATGATGAGCCAGGTCCACAGATCGCGGTATGCGGTGCTGCGGCCGGCTGCCCGCACCGGCTCTCTGGCCCAGGTCGACACCGCCACACAGAGTCTCCTGCGGGACCCGATCTCAGTCGGGAGCGTGCCGCACGGGGGCACTGTCTCCGCCGACGGCCGTCGCGCCTGGGTCACCGTGGCCTCCAGCAGCCAGGCCACGGTTGATTGTTGAACGCGGTCGATAGACGGCCCGTGAGGGGATTTCCGTCCCGATTGCGGGCGTCCCTGACCGCGCCCATGCTGGACGAGTGATCGATGCCTTCCCCGCCGTCGTCGCCCTCGACCACAGACCGGGCGCGCTGGCTATCTCTCCGGATGGTCGTTCCCTCTATGTCTCACTCGACGATGGCACCCTCGTCTTCCTGGACACCAGCGACAACAGGGTGACGGGCACGGTAGCCCTCGGCGATGCCGACGTCGTCGCACTCACCCCCGACGGCCGACGCCTGTACGTCGCCAGCCCGACGACCAACGCCGTCCACGTCGTCGACACCGCCGCCAAGGCCTTCGTGCGCACCGTCGCCATCGGCGCACGCCCCATCGAACTCGCGGTCACCCCCGACGGTCGGCGAGTCTATGTCGCACAGGCCGCCGAAGCGGTGTCCGTGATCGACACCGCCGCAGATACGGTCATTCGTACGATTGCCTTCCACGACAGCGCCATCGCCGTCGGTGCCTCCCCGGTGCCAGGCGGCCCCGTCTACGTGGGGCTCGGGAGCGCCGTCGCAGTCATCGACACCGCGACCGACACCGTTGTTGGCACCCCGATCCCGGTCGCCAGTGGCATCCAGGGCGTGGCCGTATCACCGGACGGCCGTATGGTCTTCGCTGCCGGACCGGAGTCGAACACCCTCACTGTCATCGACGCCGCCTCCCGCACGGTGACCGCGACCCTCCCAATGGGCGGGTTTCCCACCGACGTCCTGGTGTCACCGGATGGTCGTCGGGCCTACGTCGCCGACGCCTTCGCGGGCGGGATCGTCGTCGTCGACACAGCATCCCTGTCCGAGCTTCGGAGAATCGCGCTCCGGGGAGCCCCGCTCCGGCTGGCGCTGACACCGGACGGCCAGCGCGGTTACGCCTCGGCAAGCGAGGATAAATTCCTCCAGGCCTTTCCCACCCTGTCCCACACCGCGACCGTGGGCGCACGCCCCGAGGCGGTGGCCGTATCGCCCGACGGGCGGCGTGTCTGCGTCACCTGCTCCGGGTCGGACACAGTAGCCGTGGTCCGTACCCAGCCTGAACAGATCGCCGCCGGTGCAGGCGCCCAAGCCGTTGCCGTGACACCGGACGGACAGCAGGCGTACGTCCTGAACTCCGACGCAGGCACGGTGACCGTGGTCGACACACAGGGGGAGAGCGTCGTCGGGACCGTCCCCGTGCCGGGGGCGTTCGCGCTGGCCATGGCCCGGGACGGCCGTCACGTGTACGTCGTCGGAGGTGGCTTGCTCTCGGTGATCGATACGGGAATGCGCCAGGTCACCGGAACCCTCCCCGTACCGCAAATCGCACAGGGGGTGGCGGTGAGCCCCGACGGCACCCGGGTCTTCGTCACCGACTTCACGGCGGGCACGGTGCTCGTGATCACGACGAGCCCGCTCGCGGTGCTCGGCACCCCCGTGGCCGTGGGCGACCGTCCCAAGGGCGTGGCCGTGACGCCGGACGGCCGGCAGATCTACATCGCCAACACCCACTCGCAAGGCGTCGCGGTGCTCGACGGGATCAGTCTGCAAGTCTCCATCATCGGCACGCCGGGGCGGGATCCGGACGACGTGGCCGTCAGCCCGGACGGGCGGACCGTCTATGTCATCAACAGCGGCTCCGACAGCGTCTCGGTCATTGACACGAACACCAGGTCGGTGGTCGGGGAGTTGATCATGGTCCGGGGCAGGGAGGGAGGGGTGGCGTTTGGTGATGACGGACGCCAGGTGTTCGTCACGGCGGTGGACTCAGGCGTGGTCAACGTCATCGACACCACGACCCGCACGGTGACCGCGAAGGTGCCTGTCGGGCCCCTCCCGTGGGGTGTCGCACTGTCTCCGGACCAGCGCCGGCTCTACGTCGCCAACAGCGGCTCCGACACCATCTCGGTGATCGAGATATCCCCGACGCCGGTGCGGGTGGGCAGCAAGCCGGTAGCGGTGGCCCTCACGACGGACGGTCGGCGCGCCTATGTCGCCGACTCCGGCTCCGGCACGGTGTCTGTGATCGACATGACCACGACGGCGCTCGCCGGGGCGCCGATCACTGTGGGCGGCCTTCCCCGGGCGATCGCGTTGAGCCACGACGAGAAACGGCTGTATGTCGCCGACTCGGCCACCGGCCACGTCATCGTCGTGGACACCGCGATGTCGACCGTGCTGGGTCCACCGGTCGAGGTCGGCGGCACCCCCTCCGCGATCGCCGTCAGCGGCACGCGCGCCTATGTGGCCGACGCGGGGTCCGGCACGGTGTCGGTCTTCGACACCGGGACCGGTGCCGTCGTCGGTGAGCCAATCACCGACGCCCTGGCCCCGGCCACTGTGGCGGCCGCTCCCGACGGGGCACGGGTCTACATCGCCGACGCCGGTTCCGACGCCGTCCTGGTGGTGGACTCCGACACGCTGACGGTCACCGGCCGTATCGCGCTGCCGGGCACCCCGAACGGTCTCGCCGTGTCACCGGACGGCCACCGTCTCCTGGTCACCATGCCCGCCCTGAAGACGCTGGTGACGGTCGATCCCGCCAGCCTGAGCGTCATCGGTTCCCCGATCCCCGTCGGCGGCGCTCCACACGGCGTGACCATCTCACGGGACGGCCGACGGGCCTATGTGGCGAACGCCGCGTCCGACTCTCTCTCGGTCGTGGACCTCTGACCACGACGCCGGACCCTGCCGACCAGGCTGGACAATTTGGATAACCCCGTTACCGACCTTGGCGTTATAGCGTCTGGGTCTTTGTCGGACGTGGTGACAAGGCCCGTCTTGGCTGGTAGCCCGGAAGTATGCGGCATCCGGACGGGGCGGCTGACTGCCGAGCAGCGCAGGCGCCGCGAAGAGGTACGCATGCGGGCCACTGACCTCTTCGAGGAGGAAGTAAAAGTCCCGTGCATCGCCCGGGAGTTACGGGTGAGCGAGAAGTCGCTCTACCAGTGGCGCCGCGCCTGGGCGTCCGGCGGGCGGGAAGCGCTGCGTTCCCAGGGGCTCCCGGGCTACGACTGCCGGCTCGACCCCGACCTACAGGTCAAGCTCGCCGTCTGGCTGGATGAAGGGCCGGCCGCGCACGGCTGGAGGGACGACCATGTGCGGTCCGCCGCAAGGGTGCGCACGCTGATCGGGCGACAATTCCACCTCTCCTACAGCATCTCCAGGGTGGCCCGGCTGCTGCACCGGATGGGCTTCAGCCTGATCACCTGGCACGAGTGCCAAAGGGGTGATTCATCTGCCCCGGGAGTTGCTGCTTGCACCAGGGTGGTATCTGACTAGGGGTTGGTCGGCGCCTCGAACAACGCCGGCGTTGTCGACTCAGGAGGATGCTCATGGCCTTTGCCGAGGACTTTGCGGCCGCGCTCGCACAGCGCGGGATCCAGATGGATCCTGTCGGTGTCCCCACCCCGGACGTGATCGGCGGCGCACTCGACAACATCGACGGGTACATCAGCCAGCTTGACGATGCTGTACGCGAAGGGTTTGACGAGGGCTCTCTCGAGTTTCCCGTGTGCTCGGTACTGGCCGATCCAACAGTGAACGTCGCACCCGAGATCTCCTCGATTCTCGCCGCCTACGACCGCACCTCGAACATGCGGCTGACGGAGATGCTCCGGGCGACGCACGAGGCGCTCGAGCAGGTCGACGGCGGTGTCGGCTAGCCGCGGCGTGCGGCGGGCGATCTACGAGAACGAGGGAAATGGAGAGCTCGATGGCGATCGAGGAATTCGCTGACTGCTATGCGCGCCACGTCGGGACCACCGTCGACGCGCTAATCGACGACCTGCGTGCACTGGGTGCCGACGCCATCCGCCGGGTCGTGGAATGGAACCGGGGCCTGCGTGACGCCGACAGAGCCCTCATGCTCGCGGTCGCGGGAATCGCCGTTGGCGTGATTATCAAGATCCTCGAGGCGCTGCTCGGGCCAACGCTGGCCGTGTGCTTCGTGGGTCTCCTCGGTGGCGCTTCATGGGCCCTGCTGATCCGCTCATTCACTGAGTGCGTGGACCAGCTGTGACCGAGCGCCGGATCCTCGGCTGAAGGTAGCTCGTACTCCCGATGGCCTGCTCTTGTGGGAAGCCCGGGGTTGGGGTGTCGGCCTGCTGCTCCTGTCAATCCCCTCGGACTGTGGAGATCTTCTAACAACGCAGCACTGACCTGGTGCCAGCTCATGCTGGACACACTTGCCGACCCCGCCGCTCCCTGGCGCAAGCAGCAGCACCCAACGGCCTCGGCCGCAGCAGGATCGCCGGAGAAGCGGCCGAAGCCGACCCGCAACACACCCGGCACCGGGGGATCAATACGGGGAGGGCAGGCGCTGGCCGGATACACCACGAGCGCCGACGGCACGGGTGCGCGCACCCGTGCCGTGTTCGAACGGGACCACATCGAACCTGGCTCGACCAGTCCGCCATGGACACTTCCTCAGGCCACCAGGACCGTGAAGAAGCAGAGCGGCTGAGCACCGCCGTGGGGGTCCTCGCCCACTTCCTGAGCCGCCAGCCGCTCACCCAGGCCCTGGCCTTGCTGGAGCATCGATTGGAGGGCGCCGACGGGATGAGTGTCATGCGGATCGCGGAGGACGGCCACGTCGTGCCGGAGCTGCTTGCCTCAGCGCTCACGGTCCGCGAGAGCCTGGGCCGGATTAACGACTTGATCCACGCCTGCGGCATCCTCCTCGTACTGCCCCACATCCTCGGGGATGAAGAACGCATCACCGTCCGCCCCTCCCTCGGCGCCGGCAACGACCCGAGCCGCCCGTACGACCTGGAGACAGTCCAGCGCATCGCGGAGTTGAAGCTCGCTCGTTGGCGCGGCGCGGACGCCATGCGCAAGCGCCAGACCTTCAAGGATCTCGTGATGCTCGCCGCCGACACCTCCGGCCGCCGGTCAGAGCTGTTCGTGATCGGCCCCGAGCCCTGCCGCTTCCTGACCACCAGCACTTCAACCGCGGCCTGGGCCCTGGACCGCAGCCCAGGGGCGCTGCGGACCTTCACCACCGTCTTCGGCACGCGAACATGTCCGTCGCCCAGTTCACCGCGACCCATGCCGCCCACGTTCAGATCACCGATCTGCGGGATCTTCTCCCCGCGTCCGTCGCAGCCCTCCTGCATTGAAATGTCCTCGGCATGAGGCGCCAGCCTTGCGAAGAGCCCCACACTCACGCCCCCCAAGCCGCGGCGGCGCGTTCCGCCACTAGCGCGGCGCCAGTGAACAGGTGGCGATGCGGCGTTTTGCCTGCTCACAGGGGGATCGTATGCGAGGTATCACTAGTCACTTGCGCTAGCCACTGGGGACATGTCCTTAAATGATCAGATGATGGTCCGATCTGCGTGGGCCGCATTTGGCCTGGTCAGCCAGCGTTCTTGAGCTTCGTTCTAGAGCGCGAGCACTAACGACGACAGGTCGTCCGCTCGACATGTGCCGGGTCTGGCCGGCCCCGCGGAGCGCTCCCGGAGAATGGAGCCATGGAACGACTGATCGACTTCTCGCGCGACCGGCGGATGCTGTGCGGCGGCTGCGGCCGTCGCTTCGTCGTCGACCTGGACTGGATCGACCGATGGGAGCAGGGCGGAGAGAGGTGCCCCGGCTGCGGCCTGACGTGCGAGCACGAGGACGCGCCCCGGGTGACGGTCGATCCCGACGACCCGGCGCTCGACGACGACCGGGTTGCGACCGTCTTCTGGTACCACACGAGCACGCAGCCGGACTGGCCGACGAGGGACTTCGATTCGGCCGCCGTCCTCACGCCCGAGACCCGCATGATGATGGGCGGCGACGAGCATGCCGCCGCCTGGGCCGCACGCCAGCGGGCGAAGGCGCTCCACATCGGCACGTACGAGGCCGCGGTTCACAACATGTTCAGGCGGATCCGCGACCAGGCCGACCGGGGCAACCAGTTCTACCTGTACCGAGTCCATCTGAATCCGTCCGTCGTGGTTCGCGAGGGCTGGCGCATCGATCCCAGCGACTTCGTCGGCGACGTCGTCCTCGACGAGGTCTGCCCTCCAGGCGTCGACGTCGCCCGCTACCTCAACTACCACGAGGACCCCGGCGGGCTCTCCCTGGTGCTGGGGCGGGAAGTGATCGCCGGCGTTCAGCAGGTCCCAGTTCCGCTCCCGGATGCCTGGGACGCCGACTGGGTGAGAGAGGCCGTCGCGGCCCTCGAGACCGCTTCCGACGCCCCCGTCCCGGCGACCGGCAAGCCGGCCCGCTTCATGCGGCCGGCCTCGCCGCGAGTTGTCCTGGGCTGTGAGCTCGCGGCGGCGCTGGCTGGCCGTCTGCCGGTCAACCTCCGGGATCAGTTCAAGTCGACCGCAGCGTTCGCCGAGGGCGACGATCCAGCTCGGTGGGCGCGTCGGACCAGCGCCCTGCTCGACCTGATCGGGAATCCAACGCGCGTGCTGTCGGCGCTCGGCAAGGCTGAGCACCGACAGGTCTGAGGACCCAGGCAGAGAAAGTCCCCCGGATACCCCTCTACAGCGAGCAGCACGCCCGGCACGTGCTCACCGAGTATGCCGCGCACTACAACAGCGGCAGGCCTCACCGGGCACTGCAGCTTCGCGCCCCCGCCGACGACCCCGACGCCAGCCCCTTCCCCGTTCAGCGCGTCCACTGCCACAACGTCCTTGGCGGACTCATCCACGAGTACCGCAATACCGCTTGAAGAAGACAGGTGGCGAACGCCCAGCTCACTGCCCGTGCGGGGCTTTTGGAACGGGCTTTTGGAACCCCACAGGCAGCATGCAGACGGCGTTCGCATGCGGCAGCAGTTTCTGGGTGAGGTCCTGGGCGACCAGCACACTCGCGCCGACGACAGGGGTCAGCCGCCGAGCAGCGTCGTACCACCCGCGATGGCCGCCTGAACCGCCTGCTCGGCAAGCACGGTGGTGGCGGCAGGGACCATGATGCGCCTGACCCGACGCAGAGTCCTGCGAGCCCGGCCAGGCTCGGCTCCCTCTCCCGCGAGGGTGTCGATCTCTTCGGTGAGGTCCTCAGCGTCCGCCTGCGACAGCTCCAGTGTTGGTACGACTTCACGGAGCTGGGTGATCAGCGACGCGAGCGCCTCCGTATCCACGCCGTGGTTGACGGTCTGGGTGTTGCCGCCGCCCGTGGCCAGATTGCTGCCGGGTGCGCTGCCGTGGACGACGATGCTGTCGGTGTAGTGGTTGGTCACGTTGGACGAGTGCGGCTGCTGAGTGCTCATGAACATCCTCAAAGTCCCCTTGGAAAGGGCGAACTTGGAGCCCAGGTGGGTCGGTTGGATCCGTTCGTCGCCGGCGATGCGTTCCACCACGAGGAGGCCTTCGTGCTCCAGGAAGTCCACGGCGGCGAAGACCTCGTCCCACGTGACCTCGGTCCCGGCGAACCACCAGCCGTCGTCTGCGGCGAACAGCTGAAGCTTCGCTGATGCACCGGCCGGGGAGTGGTTGTAGGCGAAGCGCACGAGCACGTTGTGGAGGTGGACGTCGCGATTGGCCTTCGACCGAGCCCGCTCGCGCAGCTCCGCGGCGTGCAGAAGGCCCAGGTGCGTCATGCTGACTAGCTGGGCAGTGCCGTCTGGGGATTCACTCTCCACGCGCACTTCGCCGAATGCCTTCATCCACCCGACGATGCTGTTCTGGTCGGATATGCGGAGGCAGGCGGACCGCATGATCACATCGGGCGTGAAGATCTTGTCTCTGCCCCCCACATGTCGAGCACAGCCACAAGGAATCGCTCGACCTGATGTGCCGTCTTCATGGCGAAGAATCGTAGTACCGGACTGCGGGGGTGCTTCATGCAAGTCACGGCGCTTGCGGCTTGGCTCGAAGTGGCCGAGGAAGGCGTCCCATTCCTCATGCCGCTGCGGGACTCGCGTTCCACCGCTGCTGCCAGGAGGCGCCGGGGAACTGCTGGAGCCAGCCGAGGATCTGCCGTGCGCCGGTGACCCGGCACCACTGGGTGTGCCGCACCGCCTCCAGCAGCGGCGAGGACTCCAGACGGTTGACGATGTCGTCGATGCCCGTCTGTGTGGCCGGCCAGACCTCCGCCACCGGCCGCGGCGGGAACCGCTCCGTGACCGATTTGAGGGCTCGCCCAACAGCCGTGCGTTCCTTGTTGCGGGCCCGGCGACGGCCTGTTCGGTGCGGGCCGTCACCGGGACTCTCCGAACAAGGTGCGCAGGCTCTCTGGGCGGTAGCCCGGTGCCGGCACGATGGGGCGCTGAGCTGCGGCGCTCCGCCGGGCGTGATGGACGCGGATGGTCTCGATCACCTCGTCGTCCCCCGCCTGCAGGTAGATCTGCGTGGTGGACAGGTGCGCGTGCGCGAGCACCCATTGCACGTCCGTCAGCGACACCTTCGGGTCCCGGGCCATCCGGTAGGCCGCGGTGTGGCGCAGGTCGTGCAGCGTCCAGTTCGACCCGAGCAGACCGTTCGCCCGGTTGAACATCGCCCGGGCCGCGTCGTACTTCAACGGCCGCCACGGCCGTCGCAGCGTCCCCCACAACGGCAGGGCTTTACCTTGCGGGACACCGTCCCGACGGTTCTCCTCCTGGTAGAGGCGCAGCCAGACGAACGCATCGGCAGAACAAGGAAGTTGCTGATAGGCGAGGGTTCCCTTCCGCACCACGCCGAGCAGCTGCTCGCCGGGCAGAGCATCACGCTGCCGGCTAGTGAGGAGTTCCTCGGCCCGGGCCGCATTGGAGACCCAAAAAGGCCAGCAGAGCACGGTCCCGGTGGTGCCGCAGGGCGGCGAACGGCGCGTTGAACATCTCATCGGGGATGCGCCGGGGAGCCCGCTTCGGGACAGTCGGCCGGTAGCGGCCGCCCCGTTCCCGCTGGAAAGGCTGGCCCGGCAAGTGGTGGGCATTAGCTCGACCGCTGCCGCGGGAGCGGCCCAGCGGGAACGGGTTAATGATTGGTCCCGTGCCCTCAGCCAGGTGGAAGTCGTAGAAGGTGCGGAGCACCGTTTCGCAGTGGGCCCGCGTCCGCGCCGCGTACCGCGGGCCGGGCGAGGGCTTGCCGGTGATCGCGTTCGGCGTACCCGCGATCTTCTTACGCACCGTTTGCGGGGCCGTCTCGGCGGTGTAGCCAGCCCTGCGATGCCGCCAGTGCAGGCGCTGCGGCTTGTTCGCGACCTGCATCCACCGGGAGAAGTCCCGTGCATCTGTGCGCGTCGCCCGATTCCACTCAATGTCGAGTGCCCACAGGAACCGCCACCAGCGCAGCAGGTCCATGCCGTAGGAGCGGATCGTGGAGGCAGGTTTGTCCTCGGCCTGAAGCTCGGTGAAGAAGACCTGGACGGGCTCGACAACGGCACCGCTGGAGCCCAGTAACTGGTACGGCGTCCACCGCTCTCCGGTCTCGTGCAGTCTGCCGATCTCGGGCAGGAGTAACGCGGTCAAGTCCCTCTCGGGGAGGTCGCCTTGAAACATCCCGGGAAGCTAGCCGAAGAGGCCGCTGACCTGCGAATACTCAAGGGTTAGTTCGGTTAACATGCCCGTGCCGGTCAGTGTCCAGAGCGCCACCGAGGACCACGCGGTCCGCTTCCACCAGTACCACCTGGAGGACATGAGCCGGGTGCGAGTGAAGAAGGTGTGCGAGCTGGAGGACCGCGAGGTCACTCAGTCGGAGATCGGCAAGGGCTACGAGTACGCCAAGGACCAGGTCGTCGCCATCAGCGACGCCGATCTGCGGGAGCTCCCGCTACCGACGGCGAAAGCCATTGAGATCGAAGCCTTCGTGCCGCTCGACAGCATCGACCTGATCCGGATCGCCGAGGGCTACTACTTGGCGCCGGCCGGGCAGGTCGCGGCGAAGCCCTACAAGCTGCTGGTGCAGGCGTTGGGCCGGTCATTGAAAGTGGCGGTGGCGAAGTACGCCTGGTCGGGGCGGGAACGGCTGGGCCTACTGCGGGTGAAGGACGACGTGATCGTGCTGCACGCGATGCGCTGGCCTGACGAGATCCGCGACCCCGCCGAGCTGCCGCCGCCGACCGAGGTGTCGGATGCAGAGATCGAGGGCGCGCTCGCGCTGACGGAGACCCTCAGCCG
This sequence comes from Streptomyces sp. NBC_00461, assembly GCF_036013935.1. Lineage (NCBI taxonomy): Bacteria > Bacillati > Actinomycetota > Actinomycetes > Kitasatosporales > Streptomycetaceae > Streptomyces > Streptomyces sp. NBC_00461. The sequence continues at coordinate 915,182 of NZ_CP107902.1, read as the reverse complement.
CGACGATCTGACAGGACCGGAGTTCGAGGACGCCTACACCGGCACCATGGCGAAGATCATCGAAGCGAAGCGGGAACACCGCGAGCTGCCCGCCTCGCCGGAGCCCCCGGAACCGGGCAAGGTGCTCGACCTCATGGTCGCCCTCAACGAGTCCGTCCAGCAGGCCAAGGCGTCCCGCGGCGAGGACGCCGACGTGCACGAACTGCTGAAGAAGAAGGCCGCTGCCAAGAAGGCCACAGCGAAGAAGCAGCCGGCCAAGAAGGCAGCGGCGAAGACCACGAAGAAGGCTGCCGCGAAGAAGACGGCGCGCAGGCCGCGCAGTGCCTAGTCCAGCATGCCCAGGGCCGTATCGGGCTGGCACTGCGGGCACGCCTTGACCCCGTCGGCGAGCGCCCGGCGGGCCTGGTCCCGGCTGATGGCCCGGCTGCGTTTGCCGGCGTTCCAGCAGTCCCCGGCGTGCACGTACACGGGTGGGGTGTGCCGGTTGAGTCCGAGTTCGATCAGCCACTCCGGCGCGGGAGGGCGGGCCTGGATGCCGTGCTGCCGCTCGCCCTCGCGGCGCTCTTCGTCGGCGATCCAGCGGCGGGTGCGGGCGAGGTCCCGTTCCTGCACGCGCTCCAGGAAGCGGAGCAGTGCGAGTCGCGACGGGACTGGATCGTTCACGTGTTCGATTCTATGATCACGGTGGCAATCTGCAATCCCCGAGGTCACCAGGAGGCGGCGTGGCCCGCGAGCGCATGACCTTGGCGGAACTCTTCCGGCGGCACGGCGTCGACCCAGTGACGCTGCCCCACGCGCCACCATCGCCGCCGGACATCGAGGTGAGGAAGCGCATCAGCAGGCACCGCTCCCGCCGTGTGCCGCCTACGACGAGGACAGCTCCCACATCCTCATCCCGGACTTCGGTGACGGCCCCCGCTGGGTTGATCTGTGCTGGGAGCACGGGTGGGCCACAGCGGAGCCAGCGCCGGGAATGCCCAACACGCTGGAGGGCATCCTCGCCGACGTTCGGGGAGTAGCCGCCGAACTGGGCCTGGAGCTGCACCCCATCAGCCCTGAGGAGTTCCAGGAGATGGCCCACCGGGCGAGGAAGCGCCGTGGACAGCCCTGAGCGCTTCCACCTCACGCACAGCGCCAACGGTGGCCCGGTGGCCCACGGCTGATGGTCGGACGAAGCCATCGCGCGCGGCAAGTTTGCCTTGTGGTTGGCCAGTACGGCTCCATCCCCGGCACCCGTATCACCCTGGTCGACGAGGTCGAAGCCCGCGCGCTGGCCGTCTGGCCCGACCCGGAGTAGCTCTGTCAGCCCTCCGGCTGGGAATGCCGCACGGCCCTCTTCACCGCCTGCTCGACCTCGTACCGAGACATGGCCACGTCCCCGCGCGCCGCATACGGCAGAACTCAGAATCTTGCGCGCGGAGCGGGAGCGGCTCAAGGCAGGCATGGTGCGGCTGCGGGAGACCGAGGCCGAGCGTGATCGGTTGCGTGAGGCGCTGAAGGAGGCCGAGGAGAAACTGGAGTCCACGTTCCACGAGAGCCGCTCGTCTTCAGAACCCGTCCGTGAAACAGCTACCCGAGGGGGCGGCCCTCATTGGTAGTTGGGATCGATCGCGAGCCGAAGCCTGATGTAGTCGTTGTTCATCGGCCCCAGACGACGCGCGCCGTCCGGCCTCCAGCCGTGTCGGGCATAGAAGCGCTGCGCGCGAGTGTTCGGCACCCAGCACTCCAGCACACCCTCGTCGCACCCGGTGGCCGCCGCCCGCGCAATGAACTCGCGGTGAAGAGCCCCACCTACCCCGTGTCCCCACGTGTTCGGCAGAACTCCAATCTGGTAGAGCTCGTATTTCCTCGCGGCGTCGAGATCGTCGTGATGCGGTGGGCCAGCGGTCAGCAACCCGACCACGGTCCCGCCCGGGTCTTCCGCGCACAGCGTGGTCCTCGTCGACGTGGCCAGCACCCGTGCCCAGGCATCGTGCCTCTTGGACCGCGCGGCTGGATCGGCGAGCTCCCGCTCGGGCACGCCGCCTGCGGCGTAATACGCAGTCCGGGTGCGGGTGTGAACATCTGTCAGGATGTCGAGATCTTTGACGGCTGCATCGCGGAGGCGGAATCCCTGGTCCATGCACATCTGGACGCCCGATCCGTCCCTACCAGTTCCTCCGGGTCGCGCGGGAACTGCCCACTTGCCACCAGATCCAGGTGGTCAGCTGTGATGGCAGTCTCCCGCGTCACCTCAGCACCCCCACCAGTGCAGTTCACGGACGGGCTCTCAAGCCACCGCGCAGGGAAATGACACGAAAGCCGGAACGATCAAGATGACACGGAGCGCGGATTCAGACGAAACCGCAGCTCATGAAGCCGCCGTGTGACATCTGAACGCGGAACCTGCAGAGCGGTGCCGCATGTCGCTGCCCTCGCTCGCCCAGCGCGTGCAAGGCGTGCCCGTTTCATCCTGGCGGTCAGCGGAGAGCACGCGACGCATGCTTCAGTACCTCGGAGGAGGTCTCGGTCGGGGCCCAGCTGGGGAATGGCCTTGAGTCTCCAGTGACTGGAGACAACAGAGTGGGGGACATGGACGTTACGACCCTCTACTCGATCGGGGAGCTTTCCCGGCGGACCGGCTTGTCTGTGAGGACCATCCGGTTCTACTCCGATTCGGGGGTGGTAGCGCCGACCACCCGTAGTCCCGCCGGTTATCGGCTCTACGACCTCGACGCACTGCTTCGTCTGGAACTCCTCCGCACACTGCGCGAGCTGGGCATGGACCTGGCCACGATTCAACGGGTACTGGACCGCGAGCTCTCGGTGGCGGAAGTCGCCGCGGCGCACGCCGACGCCATGGACGTCCAGATCCGGGTGCTGCAATTGCGTCGGAGCGTTCTGCGAGTCGTGGCCAGACGCGGGTCCAGTCCCGAGGAGACCAAGCTCATGCACAGGCTCACGCAGTTGTCCGGCGAGGAACGCCGACGTTTGATCGACGATTTCATAGATGGCACCTTCGGTACAGTGGATGCCGACCCGGCCGCGGTGGCCATGGTTCGCGCTGCCACTCCCGACCTCCCCGATGATCCGTCCAGCGAGCAGGTCGCCGCGTGGGTGGAACTCGCCGAACTGGTCGGCGACGAGGACTTCCGGGCCCGGATGCGCCGGACGGCCAGGTGCCAGGCCGCCGGGCGCCCGCTCGACATCGAGAGCGATGCCGGCGAGGAACTGATGGAGTTCACCCGTCAGAAGGTGGCCGAAGCCATGGAGTCGGGCATCGACCCGCTCAGCGACAGGGGCGCAACCATCATCGACGACCTCGTGGACCGCTTCGCCGAGGTGCTCGCGCGCACCCCTGACACGGAATTCCGGCACTGGATGGCCCAGCAGTTCAATGAGGCACACGATCCCCAGGTGGACCGATACTGGCGGCTGGTGTGGATCGTCAACGGCTGGCAGGTCGTACCGAACCTGATCCCGGTGTACCCCTGGCTCATCCAGGCCCTGCGAAATGACCGTGCCGCATAGTCACCGCAGTGGGCACCGCCCCGGATTCCTGACACGGCGACAAGAGCCCGGAAGGGGTGTCAGCCCGGGTCTTGTGCCGGATCCTCGCACTCACAGCGGCGATCTGGCACAACGACCAAACTGGACAGCCCATCAAGCGATCACTCACTGCCTACGATCACTGACTGCAACGACCACCCCTTGGACTCATTCATCTAGATAACCAACGACCAGGACGACGCCCGAGCACTGATCGCAGTGTCCGCGGCGAGCAACCGGTCCAAGTCGGACCAGGATCCGAGTACGTGGCTGCCGCCGTACCAGCCGTACCGCTGCCAGTACGTCACCGACTGGGTCGCCGACAAGACCCGCTACCAGCTGTCCGTCGACCCCGTCGAGGAAGCCGCGCTCTCAGAGGCCCTCAGCCGCTGCCCGAACGAGCCGATCACGGTCACCTCGCCCGGTAACCGCGCACCCGGTCGAGGCAGGACCGCGGCAGCGAAAGGCCCCGGCAGGACGGGGGAGACCTGCCGGGGCCGTATCGCGGTGACGTGCAAAGGGCGGTTGCCTCTCGGCGGAAGGCTCCATGGGGCTTCAGCCGGACGATCGTCTCCATGGGCTGTGGGTGAGGCCCGGGGACGCTGTCCCCTTCGCGGTCACATACTGATGAACCATCAATCATCCTTGTATTTTCCCCTGTTGGGGCCGCGCGCCGTGTGAACCAGGACACCTCGCGGTCGCCCGGCGCCCGGCTGGTGCCGGCCGGGCGGATGCCGTCCTACAGCAGGGTGGTGAGGTGGCGCAGTTCCTGCACGAGGGGTGGGCGGGGGAGTGGGACGGTGCCGATCTCGGGGTGGTGGGAGCGGGTGATGTGCGGGTGGACCTGGCCGATGAGTTCCGGGGCGAGCAGGGGGCATCCGCGCGGTCACCGCACATGTAGGTGGGTTCAAAGTGGTGGCGCAGCAGCTGGCCGCGCCAGTAGTCGGCGTCGTAGTACTCGCCGCTCCCCGCCCCTGGCACCAGAGGCACCATCGTGCACTCGAACCCCAAGGAGGTTACGGTCAGTATCGGTCCGATAGCAGTTAGTTCATGCATCGACCACCGTGAGCGCTCGGCCATCTCCCCCCGGAGACAGGGCGGTTGAGCCTCGTGGGGACGGCCGGTCGGCCCCACGAGCTCCGGGGTTGACGTGGCCGTGTCGCTCACCGGGTCGGGTTCGTTCTGTTCGTGACACGACGTGTGCATGTGTCGGAGGCCCGAGTCCGTTTGTCTGCCCGGCGGCGGACCGGGCCGCGCCCCTCCGGTGGGGCAACCGGTGAAGGCGGCCTCGGACGTCATAGGCATGAACCCCGAGGCCGCCGCGGCCCGCGTTACGCGACCGGCGAGCCAACGGTTGGCACGTGCGGGTGCCAGCCCGCACCGAGATCATCCCGCAGGTTGCGGAGCGCTATACCATCGCCCAGTCGCCCGAAAGGTGGGGCATCTGCGGCGGGAGCAGCGGCGGCAACTGGGCCTTTACCGCCGCGTGGCTGCGTCCGGACAAGTTCCGCCGCGTCATCGGATACCTGTCCAGCTTCGCGCAGATGCCGGACGGCAACCCCTACCCAGACCTCATCTCCCGCGTCCCCCGCAAGCCGCTGCGCATCTTCATGCAAGGCGGCCACCGCGACCTGCACTGGAATGAGCCACAGTGGAACTGGCTCGCCGAAAACCTGCGCGTGGCAGCCGCTCTCGCTGAAGCGGGCTACGACTTCCGCCTTGTCCTGGGAGACGGCGGACACAGCCCCAACCACGGCGGCGTCCTGCTGCCGGACGCTCTGCGCTGGCTGTGGCGGCCCAACGAGGGCTGTGTGGCGGCTGGCTGATGTACTTCCACCAGGGCACTTTGGCCAGTTGCGCCATGGAACACCGCACTTTCGGCCGTGGCGATGCCGCGGCGCCCGGTCGCAGGACTGCAGGAGGCCTAGGAGACCAGGTACCGGTCAGACGCGCTGCTCGACCGTCCGCGCGAGGATTCCCAGAGTGGCCCGCAGGGACAACTCCTGGAGGAGGGGGAAGATCCCGGCAGCCCGGTACTGCTCGTGGATGCGGCTCCAGTCGTAGTACGTGGTCACCTCGGTGGTGCCGTTCTCCGTGGGGCGGAGGCGGTAGCCGAAGTGGTGGTTGACGGCGGGCTGGAGCATGGGGGACGTCGGGGTCCACTCGATGAGCGTGTCCTGCTCGAACCGGGTGATCTCCACGGTGACGTCGTAGCGGCCCAGCGGCAGGTCGTTCATCGCCTCGCGGTCCATGTGCACGACGAACGAGTCCCCGGCCGCCCGCACGGGCTCGCCGTCGGCGGCCTGGAGCATGCCGGAAGCGTCGATCGCCACATGCCCGTCGGGATCGCACAGCAGGCCGAATATCCGGGTGGCGGGCGCCGCTATGAACCGGGTGACCTCGAACCGCTCCACCGTCTCGTCCTGCGCCTTCTCCTGCTGCTCCGCTGCCATGAGTGACTCCCTCTCGTAGCCCGCCATCGGCCCTGCTGGGCGCTGCTGGGCTCCGCGGAATCCTAGCCTCCGGCCCGGTTGTACCTGGCGGCGACCAGCGCGATGTCGTCCTCCGGGTCGTCGGGGGCGACTTGGTCGAGGACCTGGTCGAGGAGATCCTCAGGCGCCGGGCAGCCAAGATCCGCTGGCGCATCGAGCATGACTACCGGGAACTCAAGCACGGCCTCGGCCTGGACCACTTCGAGGGCCGTTCCTGGACCGGTTGGCATCACCACGTCACCCTGGTCACCGCCGCCCACGCCTTCCTCACCGAACAGCGCCTGGCCCCAAAAGCCGATACAGCGGACTCACCCTCTACCAGATCCTCGACGCCATCCAGGACCTGCTGAACTGCTGGACCGGCACCTGCACCACCTGCCGCCGCCCCCTGCCTAACGAGCTCGTGCATGGTTGGCGGTGGCGCGTCGCGGAGTTCGGCTTCGCTTGGTGTTCACACGTGGCAATCGGTCGCCAGGGTGGCGGTTTGCTGGTGGGAGAGCAGTCCGGCGACGGCTTGGATGATGTAGGTCATGTGCTCGCGGCGGCCGTGGTGCCTGGCGAGGACCCGCCAGTTCTTGAGGTGGGCGATGCCGTGCTCGACGCGGATACGGCGGGAGGAGTGGGCCTTGCGTTGGCGTTCATGCATTTCCTCGTACCAGTCCGGGGCGTTCTTCTTGAACTTGCGGTGCGGTGGTGTGACCACGCGTCCGCCCGTCTGGGCTCCCAGTCCCTGGTAGCCGGCGTCGGCCAGGATCTCCACGAAGGGCTCGTCTGTAAGCAGCTTGACCAGGCCTAACTGCCGGGCATGGGTGATGTCGGCACAGCTGGCTGGCTCGGCCGGGCTGCAGAAAAGCAGCCTGCCGTCGGCGTCTGTGACGACCATGGACTTGACGGCGTTCTGCTTGTTCTTACCGGAGATGAACTTCTCCCGGTCCTTGCGCCCGGCGGCCGGGCGGCGGACTCGGATTTCGGTGCCGTCCATGATCCCGCTCTGCCCGCTCGCAGCGAGATGGTCGACGACTTCGGCGAGCGTGCGCAGCCGAACGTCTGGGGCGACGGTGCAGCCGCGCATCGCCAACAGCGGCCGTACTTCACCGATTGCGCGCGTGATGGTGGAGCGGTCGACACCGAACCAGCAGGCCAGCACATCGTGGGTGGCGCCATGACGAAGATGGACGAGGGTGGCCAACAGCCGATCGACGAAGACCAGTTTGTGTTTTGCCCCGGCGCCCACGGCTCGGCTACGGGGACGCGACGCGAGACCAGCTTGGTGCCGCTCGTGCCACAACGGACCGATCTCAGCGACGAATTCGGCGATCACTCCGGGCGTTAGCCCCGTGATCCGCTGGCTTTGCATGATCGCTGCACGTGCCCGGTTCCCCACCACGCAGACCATGATCAACGATCTCGGTCCTCGACGCGCCACCGCCAACCATGCACGAGCTCGTAAGGGAGCTCACAAGGTCAGCGCCGGAGCTCGCGGAGCCGCCGACGCCCTCCCGGACTGGAGCGGCGCGGCTTCTCAGTCCATACGGAAGACGGTGGGACGGGTCTCGCGAGCGGGACTCTCCTCTCAGCGGGTGGTGGCGCGCCACAAGAAGCGCGGACACGACGTTGCATCACTGGCCGACCTTCGCCGCCTCGACCTCCAGCAGATCGACGCTGTACGTGGACGAGCAGCGAGCTGGTACTACCCGGCCGGCGCAGCACTCTCGGGAGCGGGCGTGGGACTGGTGATCTCCGGAGGACAGCTCGTCATCGCCGCCTCCGCTGGCGCCGCGGCAGCGCCTTCGGGAGGTGCGATCGTCGGTGCTTTTAGGGCGTGCAGATCTTTAACTCGTGGCTTTCTGGTCGGTGGTTCGTTGGTCTGACATGAGCGGGTTGGAAGAGCAACGGGCGATGCTGGCAGCCAAGTTCGGGGCGATTCTGCCGCACCTGGACGAGCGGCAGCGCCGCCTGGTGATAGGGGCGGAGGCCCAGTCCCTCGGCCACGGCGGGATCAGAGCGGTCGCCCGTGCCGCCGGTGTCCGTGAGGGCACTGTGTCTGCCGGAGTGCGGGAACTCGGCTCAAGAGAGGCCCCGTTGGGACGCATCCGCCGGCCCGGCGGTGGCCGCAAACGCGTCGCCGACCTGAACCCAGCTGTCCGGGAGGCTCTCCTTGCATTGGTCGAGCCCGGCGTCCGCGGGGATCCCATGTCGCCGCTGCGCTGGACCACCAAGTCCACCCGCAAGCTCGCCGAACAGCTGACCCGGCAGGGCCACCGGATCTGTGCGGATACGGTGGGCGACCTCGCGAGGAGGGCTTCAGTCTGCAGAGCAACGCCAAGACCCTCGAAGGCAAGCAGCACCCCGACCGGGACGCACAGTTCCACTACCTCAACGAGCCGGCCCGCGACCACCAGGACTGCGAGGCACCAGTGATCAGTGTGGACACGAAGAAGAAGGAGCTGGTCGGCCCGTTCAAGAACAACGGCCGTGAATGGGAGCCGAGAGGCGAGCCGGTGCGGGTCGACACCCACGACTTCCCCGATCGCGAGCTGGGCAGAGCGGTGCCCTACGGCATCTACGATGTCGCCGCGAACACCGGCTGGGTCAACGTGGGCACCGACCACGACACCGCCGCGTTCGCCGTCGAGTCGATCCGCCGCTGGTGGAACGGAGCCGGCCGGGCCACCTATCCGACGGCCGAACGACTGCTGATCACCGCCGACGCGGGCGGCTCCAACGGGTATCGCACCCGCACCTGGAAGACCGAACTCGCCCAGTTCGCCGCTGAGTCCGGCCTGACCATCACCGTCTGCCACCTGCCTCCCGGCACGTCGAAGTGGAACCGGATCGAGCACCGGCTGTTCTCCCACATCACCATGAACTGGCGAGGCAGGCCCCTGACCAGCCACGAAGTCATTATCGAGAGCATCGCGGCCACCACCACCAAGACCGGCCTGACGGTGCACGCCGAACTCGACACCAACCCGTACCCCACCGGCATCCAGGTCAGCGACGGCGAGATCGCCACCCTCCCGATCACCCGGCACCGCTTCCACGGCGACTGGAACTACACCCTCCACCCCCAGCACCCGCCGGACCCGTCAGCGACCAACACCACGTCAAACCAGGCCCCGACGGACGGACCGGATCGCCTTACCCAGCAGTCGCTGCAGGACCCTGAACTGACTGGGATGACCCGCCAACAGCTCACCGACCTCATCGACGCACTGACTCCCGCGCTGCAGGTTCAACACGAGCGAGTGCTCCACACCCGCCGTGGTCACGAGCGCATGGTCGCCCCTGGCGCGGGCGCCAAAGCCAAGCTGACCTCAGCCGACCAAATCCTGGCCACCGTGCTCCACCTGCGCAAACTCGCCACCATGGACCTCCTCGGCCAACTCTTCGGCGTCACCGCCATGACCATCAGCCGCGCGAAACAGGAGGTCAGCCCACTCCTGGAAGCACACGGCCACCACATCAACACCTCAACAGCCCGCCTCCGCACACCAGCAGACGTCACGACCTTCCTCGCTTCCAACCCCACCCAAACCAAGGTCAAAAAGACGAGTTAAAGATCTGCACGCCCTTTAACGGACTGGAACCCGAAGACTCCGGCTTCCACCACAGCCTCCTGTCCGACTTTCACCACCGGCTCGCCGAAGGCGACCTAGCCGACCGGCTGCTGGGCCTCGCGCTCACGCGGATCCGGCGGGCCGTCCTGCTCAAGGGGCGCGGCAAGCAGCGCACCGACTCCACCTACGTCCCGTCCGCCGCGCGGAAGTTGACCCGACTGGAGCTGGTGTCCGAGGCGGTGCGCGCCGTCCTGGAGGATGTGGCCCGAGACACGCCGGAACTGCTGGATGAGCTGGTCACCGCCGAGCGGGCCGAACGTTACGGGCGGCAGGTGCGCCTGTGCTCCCATCCCAGCTACCCCGTCGCCAGGCTCGAGCAGGTGGGCGCCGACGCCCGCGAACTGCTTCAGCGACTTGACGCACGCTTCCCCGCCGGCGCCGTTCCGGCGCAGGCCCAGGTACTCCGAACACTCCTGGTGCAGCGCTTCCCTGCGGACGGGCGCGGACAGTTCCGGCCGCGCACCAAGCGCGACGGCCAGCCGCCCTCCCGGGTGCAAATCGCGTCGCCGTACGAGACCGAGGCCCGCTGGACGCGGCGCCGCGATACCCGCTGGACCGACTACCTCGCGCAGACTCCTACAACGCAAAAGGTAACTTCGAGTTTCAGGTCACCGCGGGTGTGACCGCGGACCTCAGGACTCGATCACTCCGGGGCGCAGACGGGTGAGGATCCCGGCGATACGGTCGAAGCGCAGGCGGTGGTCGCGACGATGTCCACCCGATTCCGGCCGTGTGCGGTGAGTCCACCGTCGGCCTGGAGTGTTGATGGACCACCCCGAGGTCACGGTCGAGTTCGTCTTCGACCGGCTGGGCGCGGTGGAGCTCGCCGCCGCCTACCAGGTTCTCGTCCCCGTCTGGGGACGAGCCGTTCGCCCCGGCCCCCAAGGTGATGGCCATGATCCATGCAGCGCTTTACGCCCGTGTGTCCTCGACCCGGCAGAAACAGCACGAGACGATCGACAGCCAGGTCGCCTGCCTGCATGAACACGCTCAGGAGCAGGGGTGGGAGATCCCTGCGGAGTGGGTCTTCACGGACGACGGATGGTCGGGGTCGGCTCTGGTGCGTCCGGCCCTGGAGCGGCTGCGGGACCTGAGCACCCAACGGCTCGTGGAGCGGGTGGTCTGTCTGTCGCCGGACCGTCTGGCCCGCAACTATGCCCACCAGGTGCTGCTGATCGAGGAGTTCACCAAGAACGGCACCGACCTGGTGTTCATCCACAATCCGGTGGCCACCACCGCGGAAGAGTCCCTGATGGTGCAGTTCCAGGGCATGATCGCCGAGTACGAGCGGGCCCAGATATCCGAGCGCACCCGGCGCGGCAAGCTGCACCGGGCGAGGAACGGCGAGACCAGCCTCCTGGGCCGGGCACCGTACGGTTACCGCTACCTCTCCCGCGCGGAGCACCGGACAGCCGCCTACGCGGTTGTCGAGGCCGAGGCCCGGGTGGTGGCACGGATCTTTCACCGGTACGCGGCCGGAGGGATCTCGATGCAGGCGCTTGCCCGCGAGCTGTCGAAGGACCAGATCCCCTCGCCGCAGGGCAACCCGCAGTGGGATGCCGGCACCTTGGGGCGGATGCTCCGTAATCCTGCCTAAGTGGGGCGAGCGTGCTTTGGGAAGAGCCGGACCGTGCCGGACGCGCCCCGCCCCAACCGGACCTCACGGCTGGCCGGACGGGGCATCTCTCCGCAGGCCGGGGTCACCGCGACGCCGCGCGAGGAGTGGATCGAGGTCCCGGGTCCCGCACTGGTCAGCGAGGAGCTCTTCATCCTGGTGGAGCGCCGGCTGGCGGAGAACGCGAAGTTTTCCCCGCGCAACACCAAGGTGCCCGTGCTCCTGCAGGGGCTGCTGATCTGCGACGTGTGCGGGTACGCCTACAGCCGGACCTCGCAGGGGCCCGGCCCGAAGAAGTACCGCTACTACCGTTGTCCGGGCACCAACGGCTGGGAACTCCCCGGGGCCATCAAGATCTGCACCAGCCGCCCGCTACGGGCCGATGACCTGGAGGAACTCGTCTGGCAGCACGTACTTACCCTGCTGTCGGACCCGGAACTGGTCCGCGCCGAACTGGAACGCCGCCTGGCGCGCATGCGCGACGCCGCCCCGTTCCAGGCCCGCAAGGAGCGTCTGCACCAGGAGATCGCAGTGCTCGACGCGGCGATCGCCCGGCTGGTCGGGGCCTACCAGGAAGAGCTGGTCACCCTGGACGAGCTCCGCGAGCGGGTGCCCCGGCTCCGATCTCAACGGCAGATCCTGCACAACCACCTGAAGTCTCTGGCCGCTCAGCTTGTCGACCAGCAGGCATACCTCAAACTCGCCGAGAACCTCGAAGGGTTCTTGGACCGGCTACGCGAAAGCGCGCGGACCGCCTCGGTCCTCGAGCGTCAACGCATCCTGCGCGCAGTGGTCAAGGAAGTCCGCGTCGGCCCCGACCGGATCACGATCAGGCACTCGATCCCGTCCACGACGTCCGACCCGACCCCCGGTTACCTGTTGCAACGCGGTCGTCCACGTGACCGAGACCTGCGACGACAAGCAAATCAACGTCATCACCGACGTGGCCACCGTCGTCTCCAGCGCGGACAGCCAGGCGCTGCCCGGCATCCATGCCCGCCTCAGGAGGCTTCGCCTGCTGCCCGGGTAGCACCTGTTCGACGGCGGCTACATCTACGTCGCCGGCACGGACGCCGCCGCCCGCCTCCACCGCGTCACCTGGTCGGGCCGCTTCCCTCCAGCACCTCGCCGTAGCACCGGGCCGAGGATGGCTTCGGCCGGGAGAACAGCCGCGTGTACCCCGGGCCCGTTACGCAGCCCGTACTTCCCGCCCCGCCGCCTGCACGAACTCGAGGCCAAGAATCGCGCCGATCAGCAGGACGCAGACTCTACGGGCTGCGCTCCGGGGCCGAAGGCACCATCGAGGAGTTCACGCACGGTCATCGAGGACGCCGGTGCCGCTACCGCGGCCTGGCCAAGACGCACGTCCAGCACGTCCTGACCGCGCTCGCGATCAACGTCGAGCGGCTGAGCCGCCAAGAGCCCGTCAGCCACTCCTACCGGGCCCGCCCTCCCACGGCGTTCCAGCAGTACCTCGACGCACGCAGCCTGCCCCCCCTGTGGTGGCGGCAAGGCAAGTGACCCCGGATCGCAAGATTCCCGACAGAGTCGCCCAATGATGGCCGACCCCGCCGCGAACGGCACGTCGCCGGGACGGACCACCGCTTACGGCGACGCAGCCTGCCGATGACCATTGTGGGCCGACGCCCGCGCGTGGGGTCAAAAGCGGCAGCGAAGGAACAGAGACGGATCCCGCCTTTGACACACGTCGTCGTTCCCGCCGGGGGAGAGCTGGTCAACGACAGGTCACCCAGGAGGATCGCCGACCGGCAGGTCGGCAAGGTCGGCACCGCGGTGCAGGACGTCGCGGAGCATGGCGGGGGTCAGGGTGCGGGTGGACATGTTGCGCTGGCTCGGGTGGTAGCCGCCGATCAGGTGCAACACCCGTCCACTTCGGGCGTCGACGAGTTGCGCGTGTGCGCCGTGCCCGAAGGCTGGGCGTGGGCGGGGAACCTGCCAGCCGGTGGCGGTGAGTACCGGGAGCAGTGCCTGCCAGGCGAAGCCGCCGAGTACCACGATTGCGCGCAGGGTCGGGCGCAGGAGTTCGAGCTCCTGGGCGAGCCATGGCCGGCAGGTGTCGCGCTCTGTGGTGGTGGGGCGGTTGTCGGGCGGTGCGCAGTGCACCGGCACTGTGATCCGCACGCCGTACAGTTTCATCCCGTCGTCGCGGTGTGTGGCAACTGGCTGGGAGGCCAGGCCGAGGTCGTGCAGGGCGGCGTAAAGGGCATCGCCGGACGGGTCGCCGGTGAAGATGCGTCCGGTGCGGTTGCCGCCGTGTGCGGCTGGAGCCAGTCCGATGATTGCCAGCGGTGCGTCCGGCGGGCCGAAGCCTGGCACGGGCCTGGCCCAGTAATCCCAGTCCCGGAAGGACCTGCGCTTGACGCGGGCGACCTCCTCCCTCCAGGCCACCAACCGCGGGCAGGCCCGACAGGTGCTCACCGTCTTGTCCAGTTCGCGCACGGAATCCAGTCGGGGAGCTGTCGCCAAGGGGAAGTGGCGGGCCTGCGGCGTCGGGCGGTTGCCGTGCGTGCTCATGCTCCTCCTCACACCGTCTGTCGAATGGGTCGCGGTGACAGCCCGGCTGGCTCGCCTCAGGATCCCCGGCAAGGGCAACCCCCGATAAAATGAGTGAGTCAGAAACATCCCTTGCACGGGGCAGGTACCGGCCCGCTCACGGTTGCGGGCCGGACTGGCTGATCGATCTGGAAGGTGCCGTCATGGCCGAGCAGATCACCTACCGCCGAGTTTACGAAGAGACCTCGCCCAATGACGGCAAGCGGGTCCTTGTCGACCGTGTCTGGCCACGAGGCATGCGCAAGGACGACGCACACTTGAACGAGTGGCTGCGCGACGTCGCCCCTTCGACCGACCTGCGTCGCTGGTACGGCCATGAGCCCAGCCGCTTCGCTGAGTTCCGCCGCCGCTACCTGTCGGAGTTGAAGGATGACGGACACCGGCAGGCCGCCGAGCATCTGCGTGACCTTGCCGCCCACGACAAGCTCACGCTCCTCACCGCCACCAAGGACGTGGATCACAGTCAGGCGGCCGTACTCGCGGAATGGCTGACCGATATCTGACCGGTACAGCAAGCCTCTGACGACGCCGGAACCTTGCAAGGTCGGCTCGTAGGGGCCCGGCTGATCGGCGAGGTGGGGCCTCCACAGGCATCATCGGAGCGGGCGAAGGCGGGACATTCCGGCGCTCGGGCCGCGTTGACCATGGACTGTAGTGGGCCGAGCTCTACCAACCGCCTACTGGTCCGGACGCTGCGGGCCCTCTCGGGCGACCTCGACGAGAAAATCGATGCTTGGCCCCACCCCCATGACGCAGGCACCGTGGCCACCCTCACTCAGCACATTAAGGCGGTCCTGCGACCCATCTGACCGTGGAACAGGCCATTCTCCTGCCTACGCTCGGGGCCGTGCCTGGCGCCGAGCTCTCCACCCTCGCCTCGCGCTGGCAGCCCGGCCCGGCCGGCCCGACCGCGACCGCCTCGACTGCCATCGACACGACCGGGACTGCTTAGCTGAGGCCGACCGAGTAGGTGTATACCGCTCCACTGCTGCGGACTGCGCACCTCGAGTTGCCGGACGGGGCACCGGTGGAGATGCGCCGGCGATCAGATGTCCGTTGCGGGGCGGGACCGGATCTGCATGCCGGGGCGTCGGCGGTGAACGGTGAGGTAGGACAGGCCATCCGCACTTGCGGTGATGCGGCGGGTCGAGCCGTGGGGAAGCCAGAACAGCGCGCCCCCTGTGAGGGGTTCGGTCCGGTCGCTGGTGCCGAGGATGCCGTGCCCGGCGACGACGAGCAGGAGTACGTCGAGGTCGGGCTCGGCGTGGGTCTCGACGCTCTGGTGAGCTGGCAGGTGCACGAGGTTGGCGTCGAGTTGGCGGCCGGACTCGGTGAGCTTCCACACGGCACCCGCCGTCGCCGGATCGGCCCCGCCGAGGGCATGGACGTCACACAGCAGCCGCGGCGTCGGCGCGGAGGCGGACCCCGGCGAGGGCACGGCAACATCCGCGTCGATCGCCCCGGGGATGCCGGGAGGTGGGGTGTCAGGCACCGACGGCCGCCATTCCGATCCGCACACGCCAGATCTCCGGGCCGGATTCGATGTAGTCCCAGGTGTGGGTGCCCGGGTGGGTGGCCTCGAACTCCCGGCGCAGGGGCTTGGGGTCGTGGTTGTTGACCAGGACGAAGCTCTCGCCGGGGTCCAGGCGGCCGTAGCGCGCGAAGATCCGCGGGTGCCGTTGGCCGTGCGGGATCTCACGGACGTCGAGGACCGGCGGATGGTCGAGTTCGCCGCCCGCGAGCAGGGTCAGCATGTCCGTGACGAGGGCGGGCAGATTGGCGCCGGGCAGGGCTGCCAGCGCGGGCAGCAGGACCGTCTCCTCGGTCGCCAGATGGACGTCCAGGACCGCCTCGATCACCTGGGCGATCGCCATCCCGGTGGCGGTGTGGTCGGTGGCGGCGAGCGCGTCGATGTGCGCATCGAGGGCTGCGGTCGTGGTGCGCAGGGCGCGGGCCAGCAGGCGTGTCTCGGCCGCACCGGAGGCGGCCGCGAAGAGCGTCTGGTCGGCGGCGGCCAGATGATGGCGCAGCTCACCGGTGCAGAAATCCACCAGGGCCGCGTGCACGACGCTCTGTGAGCCGGCGACCGGTTCGGCTTCACCGAAGGCGGCGAGCCCCATCCGCAGCCGTTGGTGCACGGCACGGATCGCTACCTGGGCCCGGACGGCCGGGTCGGTTTCTGTCGCCTCTATATAGATCTCGGATGACGATGCCACGGCGCGATGCTCCTCTCAGCCCCCGCTCACGATTATTACATGTACTATTTGGAGAAACCTCTCGGTGGCTTCAGGAGCGCATCGTGACCTACGTGATCGCCGAGCCTTGCGTCGACGTGAAAGACAAGGCGTGCGTCGAGGAGTGCCCCGTCGACTGCATCTACGAGGGGCAGCGTTCTCTGTACATTCATCCGGACGAATGCGTGGACTGTGGGGCCTGCGAGCCGGTCTGCCCGGTCGAGGCGATCTTCTACGAGGAGGACGTCCCGCCGGAGTGGCAGGTCTACACCCGGGCAAATATCGAGTTCTTCGACGCCCTTGGCTCACCCGGCGGCGCCGCCAAGCTCGGGCTTATCGAGCGTGACCACCCGCTCATCGCCGCACTGCCGCCGCAGATCGGGAAAGGCTGATCCACATGGCCACCAACCAGGAGCGGGAGGATCGGCAACAGCTTTCCGGACGCCGCCGCGCGGTACTCGACACGGTGCAGGCCGCCGGTGCCCCGCTGGGCGTCAACGAGGTCGCCGACCGGCTCGACGTGCACCCCAACACGGTGCGCTTCCATCTCGACGCGCTCGTGGCACAGGGCCGCGTGGAGCGGACGGTGGAGCAACCGTCGGGTCCGGGACGCCCGCGCACGGTCTACGCACCACAACCGGGAATGGACCGGGGCGGCACACGCCGCTACCGACTGCTGGCCCGGATGCTGCTCAGCCAACTGGCTTCGGCCGGGCCCGGCGCCGAGGCGGCGGCCACCGACGCGGGACGCGCCTGGGGCCGGTATCTGGTCGAGCAGGTCCCGCCGTCCCGTCGGCTGAGCGCTGACGAAGCCGTCGGTCGGCTGGCCGCCATGCTCGACGATCTGGGGTTCGACCCGCAGGTCGCCGATGACAGTGAGGTGCCCGGCCCCGTCCGGCTGCGGCACTGCCCCTTCCTCGAACTCGCCGAGGAGTACGGCACGATCGTCTGCCCACTCCACCTGGGCCTGATGCAGGGCGCCCTCGCGGAACTGCGCGCCCCTGTGGAAGCCGTCCGGCTCGAACCTTTCGCTGAACCCGACGCCTGCCTGGCACATCTGGCGTCCTCCACGGCCGCATAGAACCCGATCGAGCACCAGCCCCTGCGCGGATACGAAGCGCATCGCAGGCTCACCCGCGCCAGAAACGAGGAGTCGCCATGTACGTCGCTGACACCGGATCCGCGCCCCGCCGCCGAGCCCCCGTGGCCGGCGGCCCGACTGCAGCACCGCTCATGACCGCTACCACCTCCGGCCAACTCGCCGTCATCCACCTGGAGATCCCGCCGGGCGGTGGCATGCCCGAGCACGACCACGGCGCCTCACAGATCGTCCTGATCCCGGTCTCCGGGTCCGTTCGGGTGCACCACGGCCGGGACGTACACACTCTGGTGCCCGGCTCGGCGGCGCACATCGACACCGGTGAGCGGGTCAGCCTCGCGAACCCGGGCACCGAACCCGCCTCCCTGATGGTCGTGGCCTCGCCCCCGGCGTTCGCCTCCCGGCTGGAGGAGTGGCCGATCGCCTGAAGCACCGGGCCACGGTGCCGCCGCCGGACGCCCCGGCATTCCCACTCGACGGTGACGTCCGGCGACTGATTGTGACGGATGCCGCCTCGGACACGAGAGAGACCACAGCAATGAATACGACGTCGGCAGCCGTGGCAGGCGCCGTCACCTGTCTCTGGCTCGGGATGGTGCTGGCGATCTCCTTCCTGGAGGCGCCGTTGAAGTTCCGGGCCCCGGGAGTGACAATCCCGATCGGACTCGGCATCGGCCGGATGGTCTTCCGCGCGCTCAACCTCGTCGAGACCGCCCTCGCCATGATCGTTGTCGCCGCGGTCGCCACGGCCACGCCGTCCACGGCCGTCGTCACGCTCACCGCGATCATCCTGGCGGTCCTGGCCGGACAGCTCGCCGTCGTCCGCCCGCGCCTGAACAGGCGTTCCGACGCCGTGCTCGCGGGCGAGGACCCCGCGCGGCACCGCTCCCGCGCCCACCTGTACTACGTGGCGCTCGAGCTGGTGAAGGTGCTGTCCCTGCTCGCCCTGGGCTATGCGGTACTGGCCCGATGACCGAGGGCACAGGTGATCTTCCGTGGCGCTGGAGTGTCTGGCGGCCCGGCCGAGGCCAGGGGAGACCTCGGATGTCAGCGCGTCGACGACGGCACTCTCAACGGGGTCCTGTATGTCGCACTGCTCGTCCCTCTCGGCGGAGCTGAGCGGCTCGCGCGATCACCGACGTGCTCGTCCGCCCATGCCCGAACGGTGCCGAGCCAACGGAACACGCCGTCCGGGCATCAGGGTTGGCGCCCGGTAGCGTCGGATCGGAGTCAAATTGCGGTCTCGGCTCGCTCTCCGATTCCAGCAGGACGCGGGGCCGCTGAGTTCTGAATCGACGCGGGCGCTATCGGCCCGCCTCAAAGGGCCGGCTCGGATCGCAGGCCGACGCGTGCTCCTGAGGAGCGAAGTCGGTAGCGGAGGAACAGGTAGGAAGTCCGTCGCCGAGCGCTGATCAGGTCGGCCCAGGCCGGTTGCCTCGGCAACAGCTCGAGTCCGGTGATCAGTCCGGGGCGTGGGGTGTCGGCGCGGCCGGCGAGTACCGGGGACGTCGTGAGGAACAGTTCATCCAGCAAGCCCTCGCCGAGCAGGTTGCCGATGAGGTGCGGTCCGCCCTCGGTGAGCACCGCGGTGTGTCCGTGAGCGTGAAGAGCCGCGAGTACATCGGCCATACGCAGGGCGGGTCCTTCGCCTGCCGGGAGTGCCGTGCATGTCGGCGGCAGGCGTCCCTCAAGTCGACGGGCGCCGTCCGCGGTGGTGGCCACGAGTGCGCCAGACTGCAGGGCTGGGTGCTCGGTGGGGAGGTCGCCGCTCGCGGTGACCACGACCAGCTCCGGGCGGGCGGCGTGTCGCAGATTCCGCCGCAGCTCGGCGAAGGCGGGGGCTGCCTGCGGGCAGACGTGGTCCGGTGTCCATCGGTGGCCGGGCGTAGCTCGGAGTGTGCCGGCCCCGATGAGTACGGCGTCGGCGCAGGCGCGCAGCAGTCCCATGACGAATCGGTCCGCGGGTTCGCGGCCGCTGATCGCCGAGCCGGAGGAGGGGTATTCGGGCCCCAGGGCGACCACTCCGTCGATGGAGGTGACGAAGTTCGCGTACACACGCGGCAAGGGGAAGCCCAGATCACCGCCGTAGGCAATGGCAAGGGCCGGGGGCAGATCGAAACGGGGCTGCCCAGCCTCCTCGTACAGCAACTGCAGCGGCTCCAGCAAGCCTGTCGAAGTTCCTCCTATGGGGTGCCTGGCGCTGTCCTCAGCCATGGCCGGCCAGGCCCCGCTGGCCGCACAGCGTGAAGAACTCGCCTCGCAGTGGCGGATCCTCGTCGTAGGTGCCCCGCCAGTGGGTGGTACGGGTACTGGATTCGATCTCCCGGACGCCCCGCATCTGCGTACACAGATGCACCGCTTCCAGGTGGACCGCAACGCCGTGGGGCAGCAGGATCTGCTGCAACGATTCGGCGAGCTGGCGGCCGATGCGCTCCTGCACCGAGAAGCGGCGGGCGAACAGCCGCACCAGTCTGGTCAGCTTGGACAGGCCGAGGATGTGCTCGTGGGCGATGTAGCCGATGTACGCCTTGCCGAAGAACGGCAGAGCGTGGTGCTCGCAGAGGGCGAAGAACGGGATGGGTCCTTCGACGATCTGGCTGATCCTGCAGTCCGAACCGCCATGGCATTCGGTTTCGAAGGCGGTGACCAGCTTCTCGTCGCCTTCGTACCCGCTGGTGGCATCAAAGAGGGCACGCAGGAAGCGGCGGGGGGTGTCCACGGTGGCCTCCGCCCCAACGGCCAGGCCCAGCGCCCCGAAGATCTCACTCATGTATCCCTCGAACCGCTGCCACTCCTCGGGGCCGATCTGCCGCGGAGCAACGGCCGCCCACTCCGCCTCGTCGGTGAGGGGCACAAGCCGTTCGCCCACCATCCCCACAACGGGCGGAGGACCATGGATCTGCGTGAATTGCTCGTTCATACGCGGCCTCAAGATGCGATGGACATCCCGCGGAGTCGGATTGTTCCATTATCACTCTGTATGTGCGGGAGTGCTGAGCAGTTCACGTAGGGGTCCCGCGGCGGCACACCGGGCGGGTCAGGGCCTCGGGCCGCTGCCGGCTGGCCCGTACAGATCCAGCAGGCGGGTCCGGGTGGATTGAAGTCGGTTCCCGACCACGGTGGCTACACAGCGTGTGATCGCCAGCCCCAGTACCGGGTCTTCCTCGATCAGTGTGCGCACCGCAGCCGCGTCGAATTCCAGGGCGTGTACCGGGCCATGTGCCTCTGCGCCGAGCTGCCAGGTGTGCGGTGGGACCAGCCACGACCATCCGAGCAGTTCACCCTGTCCGATGGCGTCCACGGTGGCGGCCCGGCGGCCGGGGACGTGCACGTCGAGCGCAACCAGTCCGGTGATGACGATCCAGAACCGGTCGGCTTTGCTGCCCTCCTCGAAGACGCGGGCGCCCGCGGGGAAAGACACATCAGACGCGAACTGCAGCAAGCGGTCGCGGTCTTCGGGCGAGAGCAGGCTCAGCAAATTCGTCGTGGTGGCCATGCAGGCCCTCCCGTCTCAGAGTCACTGTCTACGCGGAAATTCCTCCTGAGGAGCGGCACCCCGGACTCGCTGGAACTTGCCTGCCCTACCGTGTCCCCTCTCACCAGGAGCCCTAGCGTCCGCGGCGCGTCGCGCTACAGATGGAGGTACAGGTCACCGGCGCGGCTGTGCCTGTACCGTTTGGTTTCGCAGAGCGCTCTGGGGCCTGTCACTGGAGCTCAGCTTCCTTTGCTGTCAGCTCCGGATAAGCGCGGCAAGCACTTCGGCTTTGCTGGTCTCGGGATGTCTGGTGGCGGTGAGTAGTGTCAGGGTGGCGTCTTCGGCGAGGTCACGCAGGTGCGCCAGAGCATCTGCACGCTCGGGATCTTGGAGCTCGGCCTGGTAGCGGTGGCTGAACTCCGCGAAACGAACGGGGTTGCGGAGGTACCACTTGCGCAGCTCCACGGAGGGTGCGACCTGCTTGCACCACTCGTCGAGGTGGGCCTTCTCCTTGGTCATGCCCCGGGGCCAGAGGCGGTCGACCAGCACTCTGGCACCGTCGGTCTGCGCCGGCGTGTCGTAGACGCGGCGGACGTGCACCGTTCGGTTGTGTGCCATGAAGGGCCTCCTGCCGAATCTCCGCTTATTCCGGCATCACACGTAGTAGCGAGAGATGATCTCGAGCCGCGCCACTTCGTCCGGTCCCGGATAGGCCACCAGGACCGGCAGGCCGCTGGGATCCCGGCCCTCGAGGAGGGTGAAGCCCTCGGCCTCCCTCGTGTCGACACGGTCGGAGCGGGCTCTGAGTACGCGCTCGCACCGCTGGAAGTCGTCGGGGCCGTCCGCCGTCCAGATCACGTAGTGCGCGCCGACGTGGCCCGTCGGGTGGATGGCGTGCGCGCCCACGGCGCGCAGGTACACCTGGAAGCCGTTGCGGCTCACGAGTAGTGCGGCCGTCGAGGTACGTACGGTGACCTTCATGTTCAGCAGCTCCCCGTAGAAGTCCGCCGATGCGTCGTGGTCGTGGACGAACACCACGACCGAGGCCAGCCGGGGTCCGCGCGCGTCCGGTCCGCTACCCGTCGGCTCCGAATCAGGTGCAAGATGCGCAGGCTGCGGGCCGGACGACGCCGCTTCATGTGGGTAGGCCATGAGGCCCCCTTCCACCTTCGACTGCGATGCGAGGGCTTCCTCGGGAGGTTTCCCGGTCCGGTTTCCACGCTACCCGGCCCGTGTTGTGCCTGCTGGAAGCGTCCAGCAGGCTCCCAGGGGCGCGGTCACGGGTTCTCAGCCTGCCCATGTAAGGAACCCGCCGACGATGGTGCCGTAGGCGAGGTGGGCGGTGAGCGTGATGGCGGGTGTGCCGGGCCCGTAGTTGAGCATGAGGAATCCGGGTGGTTCGAGCAGCGCGACATGGGGAGCGCTGGTTTCGGGTTGGCCCATGCGCGGGTGGACGAGCGGCAGCAGGATGTTGACGAGCGCGGTGGTGGCGAACAGGCCGTGGATGAGGCCGAAGACGCATCCCAGCCACCAGCTGCTGTAGCCGATGGCGACGAAGACCGCGTAGTAGAGCAGGGCGAAGATCAGGCCGTTGATGAAGTGTGCGCCGTAGCCGAGAGCCTTTGCGCGGGTCCGGTTGCTGGTGAAGGCCGTCCCGAGGAGGAACGGCAGATCGATGCGGGTGAGGCTGAAGGCATTGGCCGCGCGCAGGCCGGTTGTCAGTACCAGGGTGCCGACAAGCCCGCCCGCCAGTGCGGCCCAGATGCTCATCGTGTGGCCTGACCGATCGCGCAGGCTGCGCTGATCAGGGCGAGGTGGGACAGGCCCTGGGGCAGATTGCCGAGGAAGTCGCCGGTGACGGGGTCGATCTCCTCGCTGTAGAGGCCGACGTCATTGGCGAGGCGCACGAGTTGGTCCATGAGGAGGGCGGCTTCGTCGGCGCGGCCGGTCCGAGCGAGGGCTTCGACGAGCCAGAAGGAGCAGGCGAGAAAGGCGCCCTCGCCGCCGGCAACGCCGTCGGCGCCGACGTATCGGTTGACATACGGGCCGTCCTGCAACTCCTGCTGGACGGCGGCGACGGTACCGCGCATGCGCGGGTCGTCGGGCGACCGATAGCCGTGGAGCAGCCCGAGCAGGAGGCCCGCGTCCAGCTCGTCGCTGCCGGCGGAGCGCACGTAACTGTTCAGCCGCGGGCTGAAGCACCGGTCGTCCACGAACTCGGTGATGGCCTGACGTTCGCACCGCCAGCGAGGTGCGTGCCGGTCGGGGATCAGCCGCCGCTGTGCGAGGTCGAGAGCACGGTCGAGGGCGACCCAGCACATCATCTTGGACTGGGTGAAGTGCTCGGGAGCGCTGCGGACCTCCCAGATGCCCGTGTCGGGCTGCTGCCAGGTCGTGCAGACGAAGTCGGCGGTCTGGGCCAGTCGGCGGGCGATGTCGGCGTCGAGCCGATGGCCCGCTGCCGTGTACAGCCACGCGGTCTGCACCAGCTCCCCGTAGGTGTCCAGTTGCAGCTGGTCTGCGGCGGCATTGCCGATGCGTACGGGCGTCGAGCCGCGGTAGCCCGACAGGGGAAGGGTCTTCTCGGGTGCGCGGGCGCCGCCGTCGAGGCGGTACAGGACGTGCAGGCGGGGGTGGGTGAGCTGGGAGGCGTGCATGAGCCACCAGAAGTAGCCGGTCGCTTCCGGTGCGCACCCCAGCTTGAGGAAGGCGTTCAGGGTGAAGGCGGAGTCGCGGATCCAGCTGAAACGGTAGTCCCAGTTGCGTTCCCCACCGAGCTCCTCGGGCAGGGAGCAGGTCGCCGCGGCGGCGACCGCACCGGAGGGGGCGAAGACCAGCAGCTTGAGAGCGAGGGCACTGCGCAGCACCGCCTCGTACCAGGGCCCCGTGTAGGTGCGGCCGTCACTCCACTCCCTCCAAGTGGCGACGGTATGGTCCAGCCGGGCCTCGCAGTCGGCGCGCGTGGGGAGCACCAGCGGTTCCCGGTGTGCGTACGGCAGCGCGAGCATGGCCCGGGTGCCCACGTCGGCACGGAAGCGCGATGCGACGGCGTCGGAGGTCGGCTGCGGCTCTCCCGCGTTCCAGGCACAGATCCCGACCGCCTCAGGGCTGAAGGTGACGACGGGAACTCCGGCGCGACGTGTCAGCCGGGGGGCGTGGGCGCCGTAGCCGAAGCGTGGCTGGACACTCCAGCGCATGGGGACGCTGCCCGCTATGCCCTCGATCCGCCGGACCAGTTCCCGGGCGGGCGCCAGGGAGCTGGTGTCGGGAAGGGTCAGTGCGTCGGTCACCCGTACCGTGCCGCCTGCGGTGGTGAACGTCGTTTCCAGCACGTTGGTGCCAGGCAGGTAACGGCGGGAGGTCGTGTAGGGCCCTTCCGGCTGCAGGAAGAACCGTCCTCCCTGGACGTGGTCGAGCACGGCGGCGAACAGGGTCGGCGAGTCAAGGTCCGGCCAGGCCAGCCAGTCCACCGAGCCGTCCCGGGCGATGAGCGCGACGCACCGGCCGTCCCCGATCACCGCATAGTTTCGCAGCTCCGTGTACCCGTCCACGCGTGCCGGTCGGCCGGCCGGGACGTCGTCGGACAGATCTGGCAGGTCCGGCTGTCGGCTCCAGCGCATGTCCGGTGCCGGCGATGGAGAACCCGAACTGGACGGTATAGGTGTCACCTGAAGGCGCCCTTTTCGGTAATCCGCCGCCTCCTGGTCGAGGAGGAGGCCGGCCAGGGGTGCGTCAGTGTCGGTGGAACGGCCGGTCGACAACTCCGGCCGCTCAGTGGCTGGGCTACGCCGCTCACGCCACGTGGGAGCCGCGATGCAGGTGGATCAGTTCTGCGTTCTGGACCGCCTGTTCATCGCTTTCCTGGAGGGGTGTGAGCCGGATGCCGACGTGGTAGTCCTGGACCAGCGTCCAGCCCAGGAAGCCGGCCCCGAGCGTGCAGGCGAGCCCGGCCGCGGACAGGGCCAGTCCAGCAGTGACGCCATTGGCCGGGCTATCCCAATGGGTGGCGTAGATGGCAAGGCTCGCGCCGAACAGGCCCAGCGCCGCGACATTGAGACCGCCGTGGGCAAGGCCGACGGCCTTTGCCGCCGACCGGCGGGGAATGCCGAACGCCAGATCGGCGATGCCGGGCAGGGCTGCCAGCAGTGCCGTGCCGACCCCAGCGATGTTGAGGGCGATGGCCAGGTTGAGCCAGAACTGCTGCCCATTGGCCGCATAGACGGCGAAACCCACCAGGGTGCCGGTGTAGCAGGCGATGGGGAAACCGACGAGCATCGGGTGAATGGGATGGCCAGCTATGGTGATCTTGCTGTACATGGCATCTCCAGGCCGGTTGGTCGTGCTATGCCTTTCCAGGCTCTCCCTCGATGTACAGGAGCGCCAACGGGGGCCGATCAGCGTTCGGATCCTGGGTCTGGCGAGGCGAGTCGTGGCCTCTCACTTCGTCTGATTCGAAGATCTCTCACGCCGTGCGGAACGGCACCGACAAGGCCCAGTTCACCCCCCGTTGGCGGGGTACGGGGGTGTCCGACGCCGACGGGGCACTGAGGGGTTCGTTTCGGAACCTGGAAACGGGGTCGCGGGCGAGACGGTGGTCTGCACGGATCCCGCAAGGGGGCCCTCACCGGCAGGGGGATCCCAGGGAGTTGTCATAGGCCGCACCATCATCCTCTAGGTCAATGACCAGCAGGAGGTCTGCAGTCCCCGCGGCTGACCTCTGCACCTCGTGCCGTCCCCGGTCACACGCTCCTTGACCCGCAGGTACCCGCTGAATGCGAAGGGCAGAAGGAACGAGCGTGCCGTTGCTGGCCAAGCGCCTGTTCAGGAGGCTCTGCGGACCACGAGGGCCGTGATGTCGTCCCGCTGTTCACCAGCGGTGTGTTGGCTCAAGTCTTTGGCCAGATTGTCGGCGACTTCCCAGGGGGAAACGTCCGCCCAGGCCCGCAGCCGCTCTTCGAGGGGATAGAAGGCACCGGAGATGCTGCGTGCCTCGGTGACGCCGTCGCTGCAGGCAAGAAGAGTGGCCCCGGCAGGAAACGGGAACCACTCGACGGTCCGGGGTTTCGGAGCGAGATCCGCAAGACCGAGCGGCACGCCGGGGTCGCCGAGCCGTACGCGGGTGACCGCTCCCGAGTTCAGCAAGTAGGGCGGAGGGTGGCCGCAGTTGACCGCCTGCGTGTCCGTTGAGGCGTCGATGCCCAGGATGAGAGCGGTGACGAACCGTTCAGGTTCGCCGGTCTGCTGCGCGAAGGAGTTGTGTCGGACGACGGCCATCTCCAGGTCGTCCACGAGCGCGGTGAGTGTTGGCTCGCGCAAGGCGGCCTCGCGGAACGCTCCGAGCGCGGCGAAGGCGGCTCCGATCGCCGGCAGCCCCTTGCCCTGGACATCGCCGAAGAGTAGACGCGTGCCGTACGGAGAGGCCACTGCCTCGTAGATGTCTCCTCCTACCAGGCGGTCCTGCTCCACCGGCAGATACACGCCGTCGACGATCACCCGGTCGGTCAGGACGGGCAGCGGGCGCAGCACCTGCCGTTGCAGGGCGACGGCCGTGGACCGGACGCGGTGGAGATCTTGCTCGCGCCGGATCCTCAAGTGGCAGGTCAGGACGCCCAGCACGCCGAGCGCTGCGGCCAGCACCATGACGATCACGTAGTCGTACCACGAAGGGAGCGGCCGGTAGATCAGTACTCCGGTGATGACGATCAGCACCCAGCCGACCGCGTAGATGGTCTGCCGCACCGTGCCGATCGCCGCCGGGAAGGCCGGCAGCAGGATCAGGAGGGGGGTGAGCCGCACTGTACGGTCATCGATGGCCAGCTCCAGCACCACGATCGGGATCGTCAGCGCGACCACATAGGCCAGCGGAGCCCTGACCGCGCTTGTGGGAAAAGGCTCGACCGCGTGCTCGGCGCGTGACGTCAGTGGCGCATCGGATGGACGAGATGGCAAAAGCCTGCGGAACACACCACCAGCCTCCTTCAGCTCTTCCGGCCCCGCAAACGGCGAACGCTGCTCCGTTGATGTGATCACTCACCTGCGTTCTCGGACTGTTCCTGTCTGCATCCGCAGAGTTATGAAGGCTGGGGCGGGAGTGCCTGCTCGGTCCAGACGGTCTTGCCGTCCGGTGTATAGCGGGTGCCCCAGTTTCGGGAAAGTCGGGCGACGATGAACAGTCCGCGTCCGCCTTCGTCGACTGTCCGTGCATGGCGCAGGCGCGGTGCGTTGGCGCCGGAGTCCTGGACCTCGCAGGTGAGGGCGTGGTCCTTGATGATGCGCAGGTGCAGGGGTGGTGTGCCGTGGAGGAGGGCGTTGGTGACCAGTTCGCTGACGATCAATTCGGTGGCGTAGGCGGTTTCCTCCTCCACGTCCCACTCTGTGAGCTGGCGTCGAGTGTGGGCGCGCGCCGTGCCGGCGGCCGTTGGGGCGTCAATCAGGTGCCACGTTGCGACGTCCTCGGTGGGGAAGGTGTGGGTGCGTCCGAGGAGGAGAACGGCGTCGCCAGGGCGAGTGTCCCGGTACAGGCGGTACAGGGCGTCATCGCACAGGTCCTGCAGCGGGCGGTCGGGGTCGCTCAGCACCTGGCGCAGGCTGGACGGGTTCTCTGGGGGACGTGCCGGAGAGGCGGGCAGGAGGGCGGTGGTGTAGAGGGCCAGGATGCTGCCGTCGGTGAGAGTGACGGTGGCCGTGTCGAAGGGCGGGCCCTCGGAGCTGCCCAGCAGGGGCCCGGGGGGAGAGTCGGGGATCTCGGTGGTGCCGTCGGGGTGGGCGATGACGGGCGCGGGGTGACCGGCCCGGGCAAACGTGCACGTGCGGGTGAGGGGGTCGTAAACGGCATACACGCAGCTGGCAGTGAGCACCTGCCGGTGCAAGGGGTCCCCGGGCGGGAGTGCGGCCCGCTCTTGAGCCAGGAGAATGGCTGTGTCGTTGAGGCGTGCGAGGAGCTCGTCGGCGTCGAGGTCCAGTGACGCCAGGGAATGGATGACCGTTCGCAGCTGTCCCATGGTGGTGGCGGCTTGAATGCCCTGTCCGGTGACTTCACCGACCACCAGGGCGGTGCGGGCGCTGGACAGGGCGAAGGTGTCGAACCAACCCCCGCCGCCCTCGTCGCCGGACACGAGCAAGTGGGCGGATTCCACGGTGCTCTGCGACGAAGGGCACGGAGGCAGCAGCCGACGTTGCAGGGTTGTGGCGACGGTGTGCTCGCGGGTGTAACGGCGGGCGTTGTCGATACACAACGCTGTGTGGGCGGCCAGTTCGAGGGTGAGAGCCACTTCCCTCTCGTCGAAAGTGCCGGCCTGTTCAGTCCGGTAGAGGCTTACCAGCCCCAGCACGGTGCCGCGCAAAGTCAGGGGCGCGGCGAGGAGCGTGCGGACGCCGGATGCGCGGATGGCCTCGGCGCGTGCGGGGTCGGCTACCAGCCAGGGCGTGTCGGAATCCAGGCGGACGAGGCGGGGTTTGAGATCGGCCAGGGCCCGGGCGTAGGGGGTCGAGAACGGCAGGCTGCGCACGTCACCCACCGGATGTGCCTGAATCTGCTGCTCGCGGCCGCTATGGCGGAAGGCGGCACGGCGCAGCGGCACATCCCTCCCCAGGGGGCCGAGCGGGGGTTCCTCACCGCGCAGTACAGCATCCACCACTTCCACCACCGCGACGTCCGCAAAGCCAGGCACCACGGCCTCCACCAACTCCTGACAGTTGGCCACCACATCGAGGCTTCGGCCCACCCGCTCCCGCACTCCAGCGAGGATCCGGAGCCGGGCGCGCGTCTTTTCGTATTCGGTGACATCAGCCACAGCCGCGGCAACCCCAAGGATCGCCCCCCGCGAGTCCTGCAAACGGAAAGCCGAGACCAAGACCGTGCAGCCTCTTCCCGGGGCGTCCTTGGGTTGCATACTCACCACAAGCCCAGGCGAGGGGACTCCGCTCTCCAGCACCCCACGCAGCATGGCCTCCACCTCGTCAGGGGTGGACAGAGCGTAAACATCAGTAAGGCGGCGCTCCACGATTCGTTCGGCGGGCACGCCGCACATGACGTGCGCCGCATTGTTGGCCGATACGATCCGCAGCTTCTTGTCCAGGACGTGCATCCCTACCGGTGCGTGGGCGAACAGTGCCTCCAGCGCCGCCGACCCCACGTCCGGTCCGGTAGCCTCCTTCGCCGTCGCTTGGAAAACGGCCCAGACCACAGACCCGTCACCTCGCGTCAGGGGCCGTACGCGCAGGTCGGCGTCAACGGCGTGGCCGTCCCGGTGCTGGAGTGCCACACCAGCGCCCTTGTGTGTCCCGTGCCGGGAACTCGCCGCGGTCCGGTTGACCAGGTCGGTTGCCGACCGCCCGATCACCTCATCCGCCGCCCGCCCCAGCAATTCCTCCGCTTCGTGGCTCCACCGGATAACCATCCCCTCGGCGTCCACGACCATGAGCGGGGCATCGCGTGCCACAACAACCACCTCCACCACCTCCAGCCTGACGTGTCCGGGGTGCGGCTGCGACCGCTGAAGCGGCGGTGCGGCGTTCGGCGGTCTCGCAATTGGTCGGTGCCTGCCTCGCCCCTCGAAGCACTCACGGTGGCGGCTGCCTGACCGAAAGTGCCTCCCGTGCAGGCGGTGCTCAGTGCAGCCTCCAGGTGAACTTCCCGCCGCCCACCCACCGGACCACGCTTGGGTCATCGAGGTCGTGGACCGTGATGCCTGCGGCAGCGGCGGCGAAGAGCACGTCCGTCATTGAGGTTGCCTCACCGACCACCTCCCCGTCGATCTCCACAATGCGAAAGGGAGGATTACCGGGCTGCACTCCCAGCACGGTGATCCTCGGAGTCGAGATATAGGGGCTCGCGCTCTCGGTCATGGAAAGACCGGTTCCACCCCCCTCCCCCTGAGGGCCGTCAATATGCCCGGCGGAGGGGCCACCGTTACCCATGGCTTCGATCTTGACCGAGGCATTCGGTGAAGGGCTGGGAGACCTGCTTATTGGAACGCGGCGTGGATTTCCTCCTCGGTAGCTGTGTGGGAGACCAGGAGGATTTCGTCGCCGGGCATCAGTTGTGTCTGGTCCGTGGGGACAGTGGGCTGACCGGCTCGGATGACGGTGGCGATGATGGTGCCCGCGGGG
Source organism: Streptomyces sp. NBC_00461 (assembly GCF_036013935.1). Classification (NCBI taxonomy): domain Bacteria; kingdom Bacillati; phylum Actinomycetota; class Actinomycetes; order Kitasatosporales; family Streptomycetaceae; genus Streptomyces; species Streptomyces sp. NBC_00461. The sequence goes on along the minus strand of NZ_CP107902.1, from coordinate 885,434 downwards.
AGCTGGACGTCGGCGAGGGGGCGGCCGGCGACGTGGGACTGCGGAGTGATGGCGGTTTCGATCACATTCACGCCTGCCTTGCTCAGCCGGAGGAGCGCCACGGTGTCGGTGGCTCCGGTTGCTTCTTCGATGAGGGAGATCAGGGGGCCTGTAGCGGGAACGGCTACGTCGACGCCCCAGCGGTGATCGAACAGCCAGGTGTTCTCCTCGTCGTTGACGCGGGCTGCTACGCGGGCGACGGCGAATCGGCGTTTTGCGAGCAGGCTGATGACGAGGTTGTCCTCGTCGTCTCCGGTGGCTGCGATGACGAGGTCGGTGGTGTGTGCCCCCGCGTGCTCGAGGAGGCGCGCCTCGCAGGCGTCTCCCGCGACAAGTCGTACGGGGAGGTGACCTTCGAGTTCGGCGATGCGGTGCTCGTTCAGGTCGACGAGGGTGACGTCGTTATGGGCTGCTGCGAGGACCTGGGCGATCTGGGCGCCGAGGCGGCCCGCGCCGGCCACCAGTACCTTCATGTCCCGAGCTCCTTGTCCAGAAAGCCCCGCAGGCGGCCGAGAGCGGTGGCGGCAACAGTGAACGTGACCAGGTCGCCACCGACCGCCAGCGTGCTGTGCGCGGGAACGAACGAGCGGCCCGCGCGAGTGGCCTCCACGACGCGGATCTCGCCGTCCACATCCAGTTCGGCCAGCCGCCGCCCGGCGAAGTAGGCGGGCAGTTCGGAGCGGATCAGCAGGGTCTCACCGTTGCCGAAGCTGATCTCGGGCGAGAGGTGACGGTGCAGGAGCCTCTGGTGGATCTGATGTACGGCCCAGCTCACGCCGGCGATGGTGGGGATGCCGAGATCGCGGTAGATGTCGGCGCGGCGGGGGTCGAACATGCGGGCGAGGACGATCGGCACCCGGTAGACCTCCTTCGCCGTCCGGGCGCTGACGACGTTGCTGCTGTCACCGGAGGTGACGGCGACAAGCGCGTCCGCATGCTCGATCCCCACAGACTCCAGCAGAGAGCGGCTGAACCCGTTGCCCTCGTGGAACTGGCCGCTGAAACCCGCGGACAGCCGCCTGCGGGCCTGAGGGCTGCGGTCGATAATGTGCACGTCATGGCCCTCGGCGGTGAGCCGGTCGGCAAGCGACGCGCCCACCCGCCCACAGCCCACGATGATCACCCTCATCGCTGTCCTCCCTTCCTGCCCAGTGAGCGAGAGCGTCGGCGCAGCCACCACTTGCGGGCTTCCTCCGCGCCCAGCAGCACTGCTCCGAATCCGGCCAGAACCGCCCAGTCGGCGGCGGCCAACGGCGCGGTGTTGAACACCTCCTGCAGCACGGGCACGTAACTGATCGCTGCCATCAGGGCCACCCCGACGAAGCCTGCGGCGAGCAGTCTCGGATTGGACAGAGCTCCGACCCGGAAGACACTCTGCCGGTCCGTACGCACGGCCAGAGCGACGAAGAACTGACTGAGCACGATGCCCGCCTGGACCATCGTGACCGCCTCCCGGTACACGGGATGGTCTTCGGTGAAGTCGGCGTACGGAATCCCTGAGGCGCCGATGTGCCAGAAGAACACCACGCACACACCGAGCGCCTGGATGCCGCCCAGAAAGAGAATCCGCCGCACCACGGCCGCCGAGAACAAGGGCTCGCGCCGGGAACGGGGCGGGCGGTCCATGACATCGGGCTCGGGCGGTTCCGCGCCCAGTGCCGGTGCGGGCAGGACGTCGGATCCGAGATCGATCGCAAGGATCTGCACCGCGCTGATCGGAACCAGCGGGAACCCCGTGAACGTCGCGGCCAGGACCGGAACGAGCTCGCCGATATTCTTGGCGAAAACGTAGACGAGGAACTTGCGGATGTTCTGGTAGACCGACCTGCCCAGCTTCACCGCCGCGGCGATGGAGGCGAACGAGTCGTCCAACAGCACCATCGACGCGGCCTCGCGCGCCACGTCCGTGCCCGACGCACCCATCGCGACACCGATGTCCGCGTGTTTCAGCGCGGGAGCGTCATTCGCGCCATCACCTGTCACAGCCACCACCTCACCCCGGCGCTACAGGGCGGCGACCACCCGCATCTTGTGCTCCGGGCTCACCCCGCACAGCAGCAGCTCTGCTGGCTGACCGAGCAGGGCATCGAGCGCGCCGTCGTCCAGCGTGTCGAGTTCGCTGCCCGTGACGACGGTGGGGGCGCTCTGCCGCACGATCCCCACACGGCGGGCGACGGCCTCGGCGGTCAGCGGGTGGTCTCCGGTGACCATCACGATGCGGATGCCGGCGCGCCGTACCGCGCGGACCGACTCGCTGACCTCTGGCCGCGGAGGGTCGAGCATGCCGACCAGTCCCAGCAGCGTCAGCCCCGCCTCGGCTTCCTCCCGCACGGAACGCGGGCCGGGAAGGGTACGGGAGGCGACTGCCAGCACACGCAGCCCCTGGGAGGCCAGGTCGTGGTGCGCGGTGGTGAACAGCGTCCAGAAAGTGATCTTGCCGAGGCGTTCGTCGAGCATCTTGCCGGTGAACTTGGGCCACCAGAAGTGGAAGCCGGAGAACATGGCGAAGACGACGGTGCCGAAGACGACGTAGTGGAAGTGGGCGACGACGAAGTAGGAGTCCGTGACGTGGAAATCCAGCGGCGGTGAGGCCAGCAGGACACCGGTCAGGCCGCCGAAGAGAAAGGTGACCATGAACCCCGTTGCCCACAGCATCGGAGTCTCGAAACTCAGCGACCCCTTCCACATGGTGCCGATCCAGTTGAAGAACTTCACGCCGGTCGGGACCGCGATGAGGTAGGACATGAAGGAAAAGAACGGCAGCAGGACACCGCCGGTGGCGAACATGTGGTGGGCCCACACCGTCGCCGAAAGGCCGGCGATCGCGATCGTGGCGCCGATCAGGCCCATGTAACCGAAGATCGGCTTGCGGCTGAAGACCGGGATGACCTCGCTCACGATACCGAAGAACGGCAGCGCGATGATGTACACCTCCGGGTGCCCGAAGAACCAGAACAAGTGCTGCCACAACAACGGCCCGCCGTTGGCGGCGTCGAAGACGTGCGCCCCGAACTTCCGGTCTGCCTCCAGACACAGAAGAGCGGCGGCCAGCACAGGGAACGCCAGGAGCACCAACACCGCGGTGAGCAGGACGTTCCAGGTGAAAATCGGCACGCGGAACATCGTCATACCCGGAGCACGCATGCAGATGATCGTGCTGATGAAGTTGACTGAACCGAGGATCGTACCGAAGCCGGAGAAGGCAAGGCCCATGATCCACAGGTCGCCGCCGACGCCCGGCGAGTGGACCACGTCATTGAGGGGGGCGTAGGCGAACCAGCCGAAGTCGGCCGCGCCTTGCGGAGCGAGGAAGCCGCCGACCGCGATGAGCGAGCCGAACAGCTAGAGCCAGTAGGCGAACATGTTCAGGCGTGGGAACGCCACGTCGGGAGCGCCGATCTGCAGCGGCATGATCCAGTTGGTGAAGCCGGCGAACAGCGGCGTCGCGAACATCAGCAGCATGATCGTGCCGTGCATTGTGAACGACTGGTTGAACTGTTCGTTCGAGAGGATCTGCTTGCCGGGTCGGGCCAGTTCGGCGCGCATGAGCAGCGCCATCACGCCGCCGATCATGAAGAACGCGAACGACGTGATCAGGTACAGCGTGCCGATCGTCTTGTGGTCGGTGGTGGTTAGCCACGCCACCACTACCTTGCCGCCCCGCAGCCGCCGCGGATGGGCCTGGGCGCTGGGTGCGGCTGCTCCGGCATTGTCCGTCGTGGTCACTGCGGCACACTACGGTCAACGGTCACACGTATGATTGACAGCCGCCATGGCGTTGCTCCACCGAGGTTGGGGATTCCTCCATTTGGGCGTGCCTTGCGTCCCATCCCGTGAAGAAAAGGCCGCGATGCCGATCCAAGCGGAGCGAATGACTCCGACGCGACGTGGGCAGCCCGTACCGTGCACGATCCGGAGCAGTTGTTTGACCGCGGCGATGGGTACCGGCTCGACGAACCAGCAGAGGTTGAGACACTGAGTTCTTTCAGCGTTGCCGTTCCAGGGTGAGGACGGCGGCGGCGATTGACGACATTCGATTCGGGGCTGCATCGGGCTTTGCGGAAGATCCGCCATGACTTCAGTCGTGCGACGCCGCGTTCCACCGGTGCCCGGGCTGCGGAGAGCGCGCGGTTGACGGTTTGCTGGGTGGATGTGAGGTCGCGGCCGGGTGGGCGTCTGAGGGGTGTCGTCACCCACGGTCCGGCTCCCATGTAGGCGCGGTCGGCGAGGACCGGGATGCCCTGGCGTTCGCAGATCCAGATGATCCGGTGGGTACGGGCGGCAGTGAGGTCGTGCGCACGGCCGGGCAGTGCGGGGGAGATCCACAGCAGCTGTCCGGCCGGATCGGTCACCACCTGCACGTTCACCCCATGTCGTCGGTGCTTGTGGGAGAAGTCGGCCCGGCTGTCGCCGACCCGGTCGCACTCTGCGAGGGTGCCGTCGAGCAGGACGTAGTCCGGGTCGGCTTCGCGCAGGGCGCGCAGCAGTCCGGGCGCGCGGTCGGCGAGCAGGTCGACGACGGCTGCCGTGTAGGCGTGGGCGGTGCCGACGGAGATGCCGAAGCCGACGGCGAGTTGGGCGAGGGTGTCGTGCCGGCGCAGGTACACCAGGCCGACCAGGGCACGCTGGTGCGGTGGAAGCTTGCAGCGGCGTTTACCCTCGCGGGTGACGATGAGCATGGTTACCCACTCGACCAGGGCGTGGGGCAGGTCGAGTGCGGCAGGATAGGGAACCAACGAGGCTCCTGCGCTGATGAGTTGAGACGTCGAACACCTACGTCAACGGCACGGGGGCCTCGTGCGTTGCGGATGCCGAAGCCGTCACCCGATCAGTGGCCGCGCCGAAAAGCGCTCACCTCTATCCGGGCGTGTCGTTCAGAATTATTGCGACGCCATGAGGAGAATTCGCTATCTGATGGCCAGCCCGGAGCCGATGTCTGCGACAAGGAGGTCGAGGAGTTGGCACCCGAACCCGATTCTGTGGTTCCAGTTTCCGGCACCGGCGTACCGCAACTTCTCAAGATGTATGACCGAGCAATAGAGGATGCGGCGTCTTTGGCGCCGTTCGTGTTGGTGCACTCTCGGCCCTCGCGGTGGCGATTTCTCAAGCCATTGGCCCGGTTTCCCCGTGTGACCTTTGGGACGCGAATGTTCCTCATCCGCCACGTAGAGCGGTCACTCCTGACACTTGAACGACAATATCACGTTCGAGAGGCTCTCGGCGAGCTGACGCCCGATCGCGATGATCGAGATCGCTCCGCTTGCGCGGCGTACCGCAAAGCCCTCCCACCAAGTCGTTACACGTTCGCCCTCATCGGCTTTGCGGTGTCTGCTGTGATCGTTGCGTCGATTATTATCCAGCTCGCTGGACGCGCTGCAAGATCTGTTATCGCAGGCAGTGTCACACAAAAGAAAGACAAGCATTTCGGAAATGATCTGCTGAGTAGCCTACAAGATAGTCGCCTTGAGAAGACCTTCGGTGAGATCAGTAAAGAGCTGGTCAACTTGATGACCGGTGGTGGTGGAGGAGATCTGCCGACGGCGGTCGGCCACGCAATCCATATTGGTACCGCAGGTCTGCTAGTGCTGGTCTTCATCACCTTCGTCACCGGCTACGTGGCCACTCGACCGTTGGTATCTGCCTTCCGTCTCAAGAGGCAAATTCTTGGTCTCGCCGATCAGGACGAACTTGGCCTTAACAACACCGCAAGCAGCTGGTACGTGAACAAATCGGTTGGCGCTTATGAGCAGGAAAGGAAAGTCTTTGGGGCACTTGAAAGAAAGCCGGTTCCGGAAAAGCCTGTCGACCTAGCGATTCTCGCCTTTCCGGCTGCATGTTTGCTCGCACTGGCGATTCTGCTCGCCTGGTGGGTAACAAAATCCACCTTTCAAGCTGCCACCGAGTGGCCGTCGTGGCAGGACTGGCTACCAATCGCATTTGCGAATTATCTTTACGTCGTATGGCTGGGAGCTCTAGGGGTGCTTCGAATGATATGGCTGCTTTCAGCGTTGGAAGGTCGCAGAGATGAGGAGAGCCGAAAAGCTCCCTTCGTCGGTAAGGTACGCGACAACGGCTTGTATGTGGAGGCGCGTCCTGTGATTGAGGCTGCCGCATGGCCGATGGCTTCAGGGTTGCTCATTTTTCCATGGCTCCTTTATCCAGTAATTGGCGCCATCCAGTTCCATCGTATTATGCTGACCGGGAATCGCTTGCGCGGACACCGCGGCCACTGCTCAGTGGCGACTCTGGCCTTCACCTCAGTTGTTGCCACGCCAGTCATCGTCTCTCACCAGCTCTGGCGATTTGCCGCGCTGAATAACAGCCGCCGCAACAAAATCCTTGCTGTCCTTGCTTGCCCCGCATTGTTCACGCTACCGGTCGCCCAGGTTGCGAGCCTCCTGTCTGCAAGCAATTCGACCTTGTCGGTCTTCCCTTGGCTTTTTCTGTGCTTCGTTGCCTCTGGCTTGCTGTCTGCTCTACTTTACGCACTACTCGTGGCAGCGGTGCAGAAATGCCAGAACAACCTGATCCAAAAACTAGCCGATGAGGTGAAAAGCGGACAGTGCGAGGCAGTCGGCGCGCATGTCACACTCGACCCGGTTCACGGACAAGCATAAGATTCGTAGCCAGGCGCTGTTATAACCGGGACCTACGGAACACGTTCAATACCCTGCCCGGTCTCCCTGTTGCTCAGGTCGCGAGCACAACCCCACCCGCGCCCGCGACCTGAACCGCCTCGTCGCCCCCTCGGCATCCCCACGCTGACCGACCTCGGCTACGAAACTGCCGGACCCTACTTCCGCCAACTGGCCAAGAATCGCTAAGGCGGACGAACTAGGCATCGGGACCAGGGATTTCAACGCCGTCCGACACGCCTCCTCCAGCGTTGCCTCACACGCCAACGCCCGGCTGAAAGTCACCTCCAAGGCAGGGCTTCGGCGTAGTCGCGTGACGTCCGGTTCGTGATCATCCGAGACCGAGGAGTGCCAGGGGGCGGCGAGGGTCGCGAGCGTTGCGGCGGAGGCTGGCCGCGATGTTCTTCACTCCGGCCGTGCGGAGGGCTCCGATGGCAAGGTTGCGCCAGGTGGCCATCGCACGGGGCGAGTTGCCGGTCCGCAGCTGAGAGGCGTCCTCGGCGAAGGTGGTGTCGCGGACATGGTGCAGGGCCTCGATCTTCCAGTGGTCGCGGACGAGTTCGGCGAGCTGGGCCGCGGTGACCTGCTCGGCGGTCAGGCTGGTGACGGCGTAGACCGTCGTGACGGTGGTCTTGCCGGTCTTGCGGTCGGTGCGCCGGCGCTTGATCTGGACGGCCTGGCGGGCTCCGGGGAAGAGGAGGCTGTTCACGGTGACGACCTTGATCCGGCGGATCTCCGAGCGGCCGTGACCGATGCCCTGGGTGCGTCCCTGGAGCGGAATGTCCTTCCAGGGAAGGGACTTGAGCTGGCGCCGCAGCTTCTTCTGGTTGCCCTTGACGATCACGATGTAGTGAGCGCCCCGGGCGAGGAGGTAGTCGGCGTGCTCGCGCTGGGTGTGCATCGCGTCGCTGGTGACCACGGTGCCGGCCAGGTCGGCGACGGTGTTCAGCAGCGGCTGGAAGCACGTAATCTCGTTCGTCTTCTCGCCGACGTCCAGCTGGGCCAGGACCAGGGAAGTGGCGTGCTCCAGTGCGGCGAGCAGGTGGAATTTGCGGCCCTTCGATCTGCCCGCGCCGCGCAGGCTCTTGCCGTCCACGGCCAGACCGCGCAGCCCGGTCGCCTTCGGGCGGCGGTCGGCAAGCCAGCTCCCGACAGCCAGGTCCAGCGCGTCGCCGTCGATGCGGGCCAGCAGTCGGCGGACCGTGGTCTCGGCGGGAAGGACCCGCCTCGGCAGAAGCGGATCGAGGTCGGCACCGACCTGTTCCAGCACATACCCAGGGGCATCGGCGATCCACTCGCCGACCGCCAGCAGCGAGGTCGCTCCGGGCCAGCACCGCGCACGCAGTGAGAGCAAGCACGACGGCCAGGCGGTGGCGCACCCCGCGTGGGTCACGCGGGTCCGGCACCTTGGCCAGCCGCTCCAGCAGGCCCGGGACCTCCTCACGTCCGACCTGCGGATTCTCGCGCAGTTGGTCAAGGGCAGGCGAGATGAGAAGTGATGCGTCGGCAGGCACGGTCTTCCACTTGGATCACGGGGCGTAAAGAAATCCATGATCTTGGGAGCCGTGCCTGTCACGTTCCGAGAGCACCGCTGAGCTGGTAGTTCGCCACGAACTGGGCGTCACGCGACTACGCCGAAACCCTGGGTAAAGGCCGTCACCGCGGATTTCCCGGACCATGAGCACGAACAGCACGCATGCGGCGAACTGCACGGTGGCGTAGAAGACGAATCGAGGGGAGTGGTACTGCTGTTCCTACCCTCGCGACTGGCGGCTGACGTATCGCCCAGAGGACGATCGAACAAGCGAACTGCGGCCCGGGTCCGCAGCGCCACAGGCACGGCACAGTCCGAACCGGAGACAGCCATGACTGGCAAACCGGACTTGAACGCACGCATCATCCACGAGTTCCGTGCCAACAAGGGAGGGGTCGGTGGTGGTTTCAGCGGGGCGCCCCTACTCCTGCTGCACACCGTCGGCGCGCGCTCGGGCAGGTCCCGCGTCAATCCGATGATGTACCTGGCCGACAGAGGCCGCTTCCTCGTCTTCGCCTCCAAGGCCAGCTCCGACCGCAATCCGGACCGGTACCACAACCGGCACGCGCATCCCCCGAGGCACGCATCGAGGTGGACGACGCGATCCTCGCCGTGCGCGCCGTCAAACTGCGGGGCACGGAGCGCGGCACGGCGTTCGCCGAACAGGCCCGCCGCTATCCCGGCTTCGCCGGCTATCAGAGCAAGACCGAGCGGGTCATCCCCGTGATCGCGCTCATTCCCCTCGGCGAAGGCGCCGAGTCCACCGATCACGCAGAACGGACACCGTCATGACCATGGCCTACCTCGCCCAGCCCGAGCAGCAGCAGAGGCTCGAATGGCTCGACGGCAGCGAGTTCGCCGTACTCCTGGACAGCGTGGCCACCGGCGGACAACTGACCGTCGGACGGTTCTCCGTCTGCAAGGGCGAGGCGCCGCCTTACCACACGCACACCCGTGAGGACGAGATCTTCATGCTGATCAAGGGCAGTGCGCTGCTGTGGTGCGACGACCAGGAGATGGAACTGTCGGAGGGCGGCATCGTCTACCTCCCCCGAAACGTCCCCCACGGCTACCGGATCACTTCCGACACCGCCGACCTGCTGATGATCTGCACCCCCGGCGGCATCGAAGGCATGTTCCGCCACGCCGGACGTGACCTGGCCACCCCGCGCCCCGAAGGCTTCGAGATCTCACGGGACCTCATGGCCGAAGCCGCCGACATGTACGGCCAGATCATCGTCGGGCCGCCGCGCTGAGCGTCGGCAGGTCCGCAGCGATCATCGCTCCGCCGTACGGCACTCACCGGAACCACGAAAGGCACTGCCATGTCCCGGCAACAGCGCCAAACCCTCGACGACCTGCTGCGGCACGGCCCGCTCGACCTCGGAGGCGACGTCGCCGAACAGCGCGCCATCTTCCACGACATGATGACGTCCCTACCTTTGCCCCCCGACGTCTCGACCACGGCAGGCGAGTTGGGCGGCGTACCCGTCGTCACCGTGGAGACACCGGCGAACGACCCGGCGACCGTGCTGCTGTACCTGCACGGCGGTGCCTATGCCATCGGCTCGGCGGCCGACGCAGCGGGCCTGGCCGGGGACGTCGCCCGGCGCACCGGTGCACGCGCCGTGTGCGTGGACTACCGGCTGGCCCCCGAGAACCCTTACCCCGCAGCCGTCGATGACGCCCTGGCCGTCTACCGCGCGCTGCTCGACGACGGTGTTCCCAGCTCCGCCATCGCCTTCGTCGGCGAGTCGGCGGGCGGCGGTCTCGCCGTCGCGACGCTGGTCGCAGCCAAGGACGCGGGCCTGCCCCAACCCTCGTCGGCCGCGGTCTTCTCCCCGTGGGCCGATCTGAGCGTGTCCGGCAACAGCGTGGTCGGCAAAGCCGCCGTCGATCCCGCGCTGACCCCCGAGGGGCTGCGCACACGCGCCCGCGACTATCTGCGGGACACCGATCCCGCCACGCCTCATGCCAGCCCCGTCTTCGCCGATCTGACCGGTCTGGCGCCCCTGCTCATCCAGGTCGGCTCGCACGAGATCCTGCTGGACGACGCCGTACGGCTGGCAGCCCGCGCCGCCGAACACGACGTCCACGTCGAACTGCAGGTCTGGCCCCAAGTACCGCACGTCTTCCAGGCGTTCGCCGTGATGCTCGACGAGGCCGACGCCGCGCTGCAGGCCGCCGCCGCCTTCACCCTCGCACACTGGGCCACCACCGACGCCACCGACGAGGAACTGCCTGCGAGTAAAGAGTCCGTTGTGCCGCAGTAGAAGCGCCCTGCGGTCCATGCCGTCTGGACGACGATGACCTGCATGGCAACGACGAACCACTTCGGCATCGCTCTGCGGGGCTGGCGCGGGCGCGCGTCACCGCAGGACAGCGGGCTGGAGGCGGGCGGGGGCCGGCGCATCCCCGGGCTGCGCCGGGAGGAGCTGGCCCGACTGGCCGGGCTGTCCGTCGACTACGTGGTCCGGCTGGAACAGGGCCGCGCTCGGCACCCCTCGGCCCAGGTGGTCGCAGCCCTGGCCAGGGCGCTGCGCCTCGACCCGTCCGAGCGTGATCATCTGTTCCGCTGTGCCCGTCTCGCACCGCCCGCCACCGGGATTGTGTCCCGGCAGGCACCCGCGCGTGTGCACCGACTGGTCAGCCAGTTGGGAGACAACCCCACCGCGGTCTTCGCCGCCGACTGGACCCTCATCGGATGGAACGCGATGTGGTCCGCCGCGGTCGGCGATCCCCGTACGTACGGCTGGGACGAGCACAATCTCGTCGCCGGGATGTTCCGGTCGAGCGGCGGACGAGCGCGGGAACCGATCGCGGCATGGCCCGTTCTGTCCTGGGCGGGCGACGAAGTGGAGGAGGAGGAACTCGTCGCCGACCTGCGGGAGACCGCGGCCGCCCATCCCCACGACGGACGACTCGTCTCATTCGTCGATCACATGCGGCGGGCCAACCCCCGCTTCGCCCGCCTGTGGTCCAACGGCACCGCCCGAACCCATGTCGGTGACCGCAAGACCATCGAACATCCGCTGGTGGGCGACATCGCCCTCGACCTCGACGTCCTGATGGCCGCCGGAACCGACCTCAGGATCGTCACGTACACGGCCGAGGCCGGGACCACCGACTCGGAGAAGATGAACGCCCTGCGTGCCACCTGTCATCCGCCGGGCAAGGGCCCGTCCCGCCCCACGTCAGAGATCTCCAGCCCCGGCTGATGACGCCGATCCCAGGCTCAGGACGATGCGCCGGAACCTCGGCCAACCGGCCCAGCAGTCCGGGCAGTTCAACCTCTGCGGCGTCAGGCTGATCACGGAGTTGGTCAAGGACGGGCGGGATCGGAGAAGATACGACGGCGGGCACGGACTTCCGTAGGGATCACTGGACTCGACACCCACATGATCTTGGAAGCTCGCGCCCGCCCTACGTTCCGGGCCCATATCGGGACGACCCCGCTCAACCCGCGACTACGCCGAAGCCCTGACCTCCAAGGCCCTGCGCAGGGTCACCTTGACCTCGCGGCTATCACCCGGATCGCCTATGCCGCCCTCGTCCTGCTCCAGCTCGAACGCGACTGTACCGCTTAGCGGGGATCAGCAAGAGTTATCGGATAGTGCCGAGAGGGGCTTAATGAGCTTCTTCGAGTTGGCCACCGATCGGGTGATGGGCCGGGAAGCGCAACGAACGAGGCCCCCGAGCTGTTGATCGAGATGTCTGACGTCTCAATCACGTTGCTCGGGGGCCTCGTTGGTCATCCATCCTGCCGCACTTGACCTGCCGCATGCACTCGTGGAGTGGGTCACCATGCTGGTTGTCACCCGTGAGGGCGACCGGCGCTGCAAGCTCCGTCCGTCCCAGCGGGCGATGGTGGCACTGGTGTACCTACGAGAGCACACCACTCTGGCGAAGATCGCCGCCGGGTTCGGGATCAGCGAGTCCACCGCCCACGCCTACACCCGCGCGGTCGTCGATCTACTCGCCGAACGAGCACCGGGCCTGCTCAAGACGCTGCGCGAGCACGATCCCGACTTCATCCTGCTCGACGGCACCCTCGCCGAGTGCGACCGGGTAGGTGACGGCCGGGCCGACTATTCCCACAAGCACCGTCGCCACGGCGTGAACGTGCAGGTCATCGCCGACCCCGGCGGCCGGCTGCTGTGGCTCTCGCCCGCCCTGCCGGGCCGCACCCACGACCTGACGGCCGCCCGCACCCACCGGATCATCCGGATCTGCGAGCGCCAGGGCGTTCCCATCCTGGCCGATCTCGCCTACCAAGGCGGCGGACCATGGCTGACAACCGGCATCAAACGCAGACCCCTGCAGGAACTCACTCCCACCGAAAAGACCCTCAACCGGGCGCTGGCCGCAGCACGAGCGCCCGTCGAACGCGGTGTCGCGAGCCTGAAGTCCTGGCGGATCTTCCGCAGGTCCCGATGCAGCCCCAACCGCATGACGTCAATCGTCAAGGCCATCCTCACGCTGGAGCGGCAACGCTGAAGAAGCTCACTGCTCGCACATGGCGGGAGAGGGTGGGCAGGGCTTAACCGACCTATCATTTGGTTCTCCGGCGAACGGCTGGAGTACTCACGATACGATCCCGCCTCCGGACTGATCAGTTGGAAACGGCTCGTGATCTAAGCACCAAGCTACGGCGGGCGCGCCCCGACGCAGTCGGCGAGCGGCAGGTCCGCAGCACTACGGGTGCAGCACCACCTTCGTGTAGCCCTCGATCCGCTTGTCGAACTTGTCGTAGGCCGACGATGCCTGATCCAGGGGCAGTTCGTGGGAGACGACGAAACTGGGCTTCGCCCTGCCCTCGATGATCATGTCTCGCAGGCGCCGGTTGTAGCGCTTCACGTTGCACTGGCCCGTGCCCACTCGCAGGCCCTTCTCGAAGAGCTTGCCGATCGCGACGAGGAGCATGCCTTGCTTGGCCTGCTCGTCCGGGCCTCCTGGGTCGGCCGGGACATAGAGCCCGGGCACGCCAAGCGCTCCGGTAGGTCTGACGGTACCGATGAGTGAGTTCAGAACCGTCGCCGGCTCCTCGTGACCAGTGCCCTGCGACGTCGCCTGGTAGCCGACGGCGTCCACGCCCTTGTCCGTGCCGACGCCTTCGGTCTGCTCCTTGATCTGCTCGACCGGGTCGCCCTCGGCAAAGTTGATCGGAACCGCGCCGATCTCCTCGACCTTCTGCAGCCGCTCGGGGACCCGGTCCACGACGAATACCTTCTTCGCGCCGCGCAGCAGGGCCGAGTAGGCGGCCATGAGCCCAACTGGCCCCGCCCCGTACACGGCGACGCTGTCGCCAGGGCGGACCTGGGCGAGTTCGCAACCGTGGTAGCCGGTGGGAAAGATGTCGGCGAGCAGGATGAAATCGCTCTCGTGCTCGTTTCCCTGAGGGAGCTTCAGGCAGTTGAAGTCAGCGTAGGGAACGCGCAGGTATTCGGCCTGGCCACCCTTCCATGGCCCCATGGCCACGTAGCCGTAAGCACCGCCGGCGAAACCGGGATTGACGGTGGTGCAGTATCCGGTGAAACCCTCGACACAGTTGGTGCAGAATCCGCAGGCGACATTGAAGGGCATGACCACGCGGTCGCCCGCCTTGAGCGTGGTGACTCCCGGGCCGAGGTCCTCGATGATTCCCATGTTCTCGTGGCCGAAGACGATGCCGGGCTGGGCAGCGGTGCGGCCCTCGTACATGTGCAGATCGGAACCACATATCGCGGTGGAGGTGACCCGTACGATCACATCGTTCGGGTGCTGGATGCTGGGCTTTTCAACATCTTCGACTGCAACGGTGAACGGTCCCTTGTAAACGACGGCCTTCATGGCTGCCACCTCTGATCGACGATGTACATGTCCAGCTGGCGGCCACGCTCGCCCTTTCTCCGCGTGACCCATCTCTCATGCTTCTCCGGCCTACGCGATCGGGCAAGTCAGTAATCTCAGGATGACTAAACTGCTCGGGGCGCACTCAGGAATAGAGAGGGAGGGCGAGTGTCAGCACAACGACTGGGAACCCTGCTTGTCCCTGTGCCGGGTCTGTCCGGCATAATCTATCCGCCAGGAACGACCGTCACGGTCCGTGGTCGAGGCGCGACTGTCGATGCCTTTGTCAACGGCGACTGGCTTCCTCTGTCGTGGTGGGAATTCTCCGACGGTCTCCGCGAGGACATCGCCGACCGCTGACATCTCCTGCGCCGCTCATAGCTCCGCATCGATGCCGTGTGACCTCATTCCATGCCGCTGGGGCGCTGATTCAGACCTTCCCATCGAAAGTCTCCAACGCCGGAAGCGGAGAAGCCGTGACCTTCGAAGTTGACCTCTTGATGCGCATCAACTTCCTGGCCAGCATGTGTCATCGCAGGCTTCCGGCGGGAGGCACGTGCGGCCAGCCTGCCCGGTGGCAGGAGGCGTTCGAGATCGGACGCGACAGCCGCGGGCAAGAAGTGCATGCGTACGCCGGCGATCGGCGTCAGTACATCGGCAGCGCGGCCGGGTCGAACTCCCAGGTTTCCATCTTTCGTTGAACCCGGTCGGCACGGTCATGGCGCGCCGGGCCCAGGAATGTGCATCCCGCGATCTTGGACCGGCGAGCCAGCCGTCGGCGGGATGGTCTGGCGCGGACACGGCCTTCGCGACCAAGCCGGAGCCGGCCGGCGGTCCTCCCCATACCTTTCGACGTGACCCAGCGCGAAGGCGGTGAGGCGCTACTCCCGGTCTCTGCTCGAGGGAAGATGCCGTCCGGGGGAGCAGGTGCCGGTCGTCAGGTGACCTTGACCCAGTCCAGGGTGCGCTCCACGGCCCGTTTCCAGCCTTCATAGCCGTCCTGGCGTTGCTCCTCGCTCCACTCAGGGGTCCAGCGCTTCGATTCCTGCCAGTGTGAGCGCAGCTCGTCGGTATCGCTCCAGAAGCCGGTGGCGAGTCCGGCTGCGTAGGCGGCGCCCAGCGCAGTGGTCTCCGCAACCACCGGCCGGCTGACGGGCACGCCCAGCACGTCTGCCTGGATCTGCATGCACAGGTCGTTCGCGGTCACACCCCCGTCAACCTTGAGTACGTCCAAGTGCACGCCGGAGTCCTGTTCCATGGCGTCGACCACGTCGCGGCTCTGGTAGCAGATGGCCTCCAGCGTGGCTCGGGCGATGTGCCCGCCGGTGTTGTAGCGGGCGAGACCAACCATCGCGCCACGAGCGTCGGAGCGCCAGTACGGGGCGAACAGACCCGAGAAGGCCGGGACGAAGTACATACCGCCGTTGTCGTCAACCGAGCGGGCCAGTTGCTCACTCTCGGCGGCGCTCCCAATCACCTTGAGCTGGTCGCGCAGCCACTGCACGGCCGCGCCGGTGACGGCAATGGACCCCTCCAGAGCGTAGACGGCGGGGCTGCCCGCGAACTGGTACGCCACCGTGGTCAGCAGACCGTGCTGTGAACGCACCAGCTCCGTACCGGTGTTGAGGACCAGGAAGTTGCCGGTGCCGTACGTGTTCTTGGCTTCGCCGGGGGCGAAGCAGACCTGGCCGACGGTCGCCGCCTGCTGGTCGCCGAGGACACCGGTGATCGGGACGGCGGCGTTCAACGGTCGTGACGTGCGGGCCTGGCCGAACGCCTCAGGGTCGGACGAGGGGCGGACGACCGGCAGCATCGCGCGCGGGATGTTGAAGATTCCCAGCAGTTCGTCGTCCCAGTCCAAGGTCTCCAGATTCATCAGCATGGTGCGGCTGGCGTTGGTGACGTCGGTGGCGTGCACACCCCCGTTGGGGCCGCCGGTGAGATTCCACAGCACCCACGCGTCCGTGTTGCCGAAGAGAGCGTGCCCCGCTTCGGCGGCCTCGCGCAGTCCGTCCACGTTCTCCAGCAACCACTTGATCTTGCCGCCGGAGAAGTAGGTGGCAGGCGGCAGGCCTGCCTTGTGGCGGATGGTCTCGCCGTGGCCGTCGCGTTCGAGGGCGGCGGCGATGCTGTCGGTGCGGGTGTCCTGCCAGACGATGGCGTTGTAGTAGGGGCGGCCGGTGCGCGGGTCCCAGACCACAGTCGTCTCGCGCTGGTTGGTGATGCCGATCGCTTTGAGGTCGGTGGCGGACAGTCCTCCGCTGCGGAGGGCGTTCTGGATCACCGTGTTGGTGCGCTCCCAGATCTCCACTGGGTCGTGCTCGACCCAACCGGACTGCGGGAGGATCTGATGGTGCTCGAGTTGGTGCTTGGCCACCTCGTTGCCTGCGTGATCGAAGATCATGAAGCGTGTGCTGGTGGTCCCCTGGTCCACCGCGCCGATGAATTCGGGCATCGCTGCCGCCTCTTTTCATGGTCCTGTTGTCATTGCGCTCTGGGGTGACGTTTTGGGTTCAGGCCGTGCTGCTGCCCGTCCTGAACCCTCAACGAAGCCCGGTACGGGCCCCTGTGGAGCACGGCCACCCGGGCGACCGAGAGGCGGAGTGTGTAAGCGTCGTTCACCTGGCCGCTGCCGCCACTGCCGGACGGTTCCTGCTCTGTGTTCTAGGGCTCTTCGGTGGCGGGACCTTCTTCGGCCTCTCCATGCCTGGCCTTGATCAGCGGAGAGATGAGGAGGTCGTACACGCCGACACCGGCGACTCCGCCGATGAACGGGCCGACAATGGGGATCCACCAGTAGTTGCTGAACCACTGAAATGTGCCGGGAAGAGCGATAGAACCCCAGCCCTCGAAGTATGTGAACAATCGCGGGCCGAAGTCACGTGCTGGATTGATCGCGTACCCGGCGTTGGTCCCGAAGGTCAAGCCGATCGCGACGACCACCAGGCCAATGAGGAACGGATGGAGGTTGGACATCGGAGCCGTATTGCGCGTGTCGATAAGTGCGCAGATCAACAGAAGCAGGATGCCAGTCCCCACGATCTGGTCGAGCAAGGGACCCCACCACGAATCTCCGAGATATTCGGCGGGGAACGTGGCGAAGATCGAGTATGTTCCCAGCGATTCATCTCGCGGGACACCCGATTTTTTGATGGACGCGTCGATAGCCCACCTGTAGGTCGCGTAGACGAGCGCGGCGGCGACGAAGGCGCCCACGACCTGCGCCACCCAGTAGGGCAGGACCTTCCGCCATGGGAAATCACGTCGGACCGCGAAGGCGAGGGTGACCGCGGGATTGAGGTGGGCGCCGCTGATTCCACCGGCCACATATACGCCGAATACCACGGCGAGACCCCAGCCCCACGAGATGATCAGCCAGTTGGCGGGCCCGAAGTCAACGGCCTGCCGGCCTGATCCCGGCAGACCGACGACTGCGACAGCCACCGACCCGACACCCAGCAGAATCAAGACGAACGTGCCCAGGAACTCGGCAACCATCTCGCCGCCGAGCCCTTCTCGGTAACCGCGTCGATGAACGATGCGTTCAGCCATCGACCCTCCTCGGTCGGAAAGTAACGGACCTGCCAATTCCTCACCCGAAACGTAGGCGAAGATAAGTCCTTCGGGGTGGACACGCCGGTGAATCCGCAGATTCCACCTCTATGGAGCAGTCCGCGCGCCAATTTCTGGCGGCCGTGCGAGATCTTGCCGGACGGGTCACGGACTGCCGCCAGCCCGCTTGTTTGGGTGCGCCGCTGGCAGGGGCATTGCATGATCGCGATCTGTCCGGGTTGATCATGTGAGGCCGAGGGCTGACAGCGGGCGGTGGTAGTCGCGGCTGGTGTGGCGGAGGGCGGCGGCGATGTTGGTCTCGCCGTTCTGGCGGAAGAGGCTGACGGCGAGGTTGCGCAGGCCGGCCATGGTGCGGGGCAGGTGGCCGGTGCGGACCTTGGATTCGTCCTCGCGGAAGGTGCGGTCACGGACGTGGTGCAGGAGGTTCTCGATGCCCCAGTGGCCTCTGATCCAGGCGGCGAGCTGGGCCGGGGTGGCGTCGTAGATGTCCAGGCTGGTGATCACGTAGACCCGCTCGATGGTGAGCTTGCCGGTACTCAATTCCCTTCGCCATCGGACGACTTGGATGGCCTGGCGGGCGCCGGGATAGTCGAGGTGGCGGAAGGCTGCGACCTTGAGCCGGCGGATCTCCACGCGGTGGTGGGCCTTGTCACGGGTCCGGTGCTCCAGCGGGATCTCGGCCCACGGAAGCTTCCTGACCTGCGCATACAGACCGGGATGATTCTTCTTGACGACGGCCAGGTAGTGGGCGCCGCGCGTACGGAGATAGGCGCCGTGGGCGTGCTGGGTGTACAGGGCGTCTGTGGTCAGCACGGTGTCTTCCAGGTCGATGGTGTCCAACAGGGGCTGGAAGGCGGGCATTTCGTTGCTCTTGGAGGTGATCTGCCGCTGGGCCGCATGCCATGGCGTCCAACATCATCTTTCGTCCCCAGTACCTCCCGGTTCCAGCCGGGCCCACAAACGGGAAGCAGCCGTATGCCTGCCCGTATGGACAGCGACCAGGTACGCGTGGGTAGCCCAGCAGCTTGGCCTGTCGGCATGACCCGGTGTGCAGATGCGGGTCACTGGCCCTCCAGAGACGATGGAGCGACAGGCAGGCTCTGGTGCGGGCCGCGGACGAGCAGCAGGAAGCCCGTCCGCTTGGCACGCGGGAGGAGCGGCAGCGTCATGGATCCTTTGAACACACTGAGTGATGCCGGAGTGTCGATCTGGCTGGACGATCTCAGCCGGGAGCGGCTGGTGTCCGGAAGTCTGGCAGACCTGGTCGCGCGGGACCGGGTGGTGGGGGTGACCACCAACCCGACGATCTTCGCCAAGGCCATCACGAGCGGCGACGCGTACGACGAACAGATCCGTGACCTGGCCGCCCGAGGAGTCGGGGTCGGTGAAGCGCTGCGGGCGCTGACCACCACCGACGTCCGGTGGGCATGCGACGTGCTGCGCCCGGTCTACGACGCGACGGACGGCGTCGACGGACGGGTCTCCATCGAGGTCGACCCCCGGCTCGCGCACGACACCGCCGCGACGATCGCCGAGGCGCGGGCGCTGTGGTGGCTGGTCGACCGGCCCAACCTGTTCGTGAAGATCCCGGCTGCCCGGCAGGGCCTGCCGGCGATCACCGCGTGCCTGGCGGAGGGAATCAGCATCAACGTCACGCTGATCTTCTCCCTCGCCCGCTACGACGAGGTCATGGATGCCTTCCTCAACGGGATGGAACGCGCCCGCGATGCGGGCCGGGAGCTGTCCGGGATCGGCTCGGTGGCTTCGTTCTTCGTCTCCCGTGTCGATACTGCGGCAGACGCACGCCTGGACAAGATCGCCACCACACATGCGGCCGCGCTGCACGGCCGGGTGGCGATCGCCAACGCACGGCTGGCCTACCAGCACTACGAGCGGGTGTTCTCCTCACCCCGCTGGCAGGCCCTTCAGAAGGCGGGGGCCCACCCGCAGCGTCCGCTGTGGGCCTCGACCTCCGTCAAGGACCCCGCCTACCCCGACACCCGCTACGTGACCGAGCTTGTCGCACCCGGCGTGGTCAACACCATGCCCGAGGCCACCTTGCGCGCGGTCGCCGACCACGGCGAAGTACCGGCCGACTCGGTCCGCGGCCACTACGACGACGCTCAGCAGGTTCTCGATGCGTTGCAGGCAATCTACGACCCCCTCGTGCAGACCCTTGAGGACGAGGGCGTGTCGAAGTTCGACGCCAGCTGGGAGCAGCTCTCCGAGCAGCTCGCCGAAACGTTGCGGAGCCGGCCCGCAGCCCGGGAAGGCAACTGACGATGTCCACGAACGACGCGTGTGTGATCGTCGGCGCCAGCCTGGCCGGCGCCAAGGCCGCGCAAACCCTGCGCGAGGAGGGCTTCGACGGCCCGCTGGTTCTGATCGGGGACGAGAGGGAGCGGCCCTACGAGCGGCCGCCGCTGTCCAAGGGCTACCTGACGGGCAAGGACGCGCGCGAGCAGATCTACGTCCATACGCCGCAGTGGTACGCCGAACACAATGTGGACCTGCGGCTCGGCATCGCGGTCACCGCCGTCGACCCTGTCGCGCGCGAGGTGACGCTCGCGGACGGCAGCCGGGTCGGCTACGGCAAGCTGCTGCTGACCACCGGATCCTCGCCGCGCCGCCTGCCTGTCCCGGGTGCGGACCTGGAGCGGGTGCTGTATTTGCGGCGGGTCGAGGACAGCGACCGGATCAAGGAGGCGTTCCAGTCCGCGTCACGGGCGGTGGTCATCGGTGCGGGCTGGATCGGGCTGGAGGCCACTGCTGCCGCCCGCATCGCCGGTGTGGAGGTCACCGTGCTGGAGATGGCCGAGCTGCCGCTGCTGCGGGTTCTCGGCCGCGAGGTCGCGCAGGTTTTCGCGGACCTGCACCGCGATCACGGTGTGGATCTTCGGTTCGGCGTTCAGGTCGTCGAGATCACCGGCAACGGCGGCGCGGCGGACGGGGTGCGGCTGGCCGACGGCACCCGCATCGACGCCGATGTGGTCATCGTCGGGGTCGGCATCATGCCGAACATCGGGCTGGCGCAGGAGGCGGGCCTGGAGGTCGACAACGGCATCCGCGTCGATGAGCGGCTGCATACCTCCTACCCGGACATCTACGCGGCCGGTGACGTGGCCAACGCCTTCCACCCGCTGCTGGGCAAGCACATCCGCGTCGAGCACTGGGCCAACGCGCTGCACCAGCCGCAGACCGCGGCCAGGGCAATGCTCGGCCGGCAGGACGCGGTGTATGACCGCGTCCCTTACTTCTTCACCGACCAGTACGACCTGGGCATGGAGTACGCCGGGTACGTCGAGCCTGGCGGATACGACCAGGTCGTCTTCCGCGGTGACGTGGCCGGACGCGCGTTCATCGCCTTCTGGCTCGCAGACAACCGGGTGCTCGCAGGCATGAACGTCAATATTTGGGACGTCAACGACCAGCTCCAGGCCCTCGTCCGCACCGCCCAGCCCGTCGACACAAGCATGCTCACCGACCCACAGGTGCCTCTCGAGTCTCTCCTCCCCAGCGTCGAGCACCGGTGAGCGATTGAGCGAGCGGCGATGATCGTGGCCGGTGCAGTGAGGTCAGTAAGGGCAGTGGCCGCACCGGTAGTGGTGGTGCGGACGCGACGACCGCTTCCTGAACGCTCATCAGATTGCTGCCCGGCCGACGCGAGCCGCCTTGGAAGGATTCACGATGACCGACACTCCCGCGCCCGTCCCGGCTGGTCCGATCGTGGTCGGCACGGACGGCTCCCCGCACGCCCGGCACGCCGTGCTCTTCGCTCTGCGCGAGGCACAGCTGCGCGGCACCGGTCTGCGGGCGGTCTGTGCCTACGACTACACCCCCGCTCGTTACACCGGCTACGGATGGATGGCCGTGCCGGAGGGTGCCACCACCCTTTACGAACAGCTCCACGATGTCGCCCGGCAGGCGGTGACCGAGACGGTCCACGAACTACAGCAGCAGCTTGGCGGACCTCACGTGGAGGTGGAGATCCTCGCCGAGGCGGGCCGCCCGGCGCAGGTCCTGCTGGACGCGAGCAAGGACGCCTCTCTGCTGGTGGTCGGCACCCGCGGTTCGGGCGCCTGGGGGCGCCTCACACTCGGTTCGACCAGCACCGAGGTCGTGCACCACGCTCACCTGCCCGTCGTCGTCGTTCCGGCCGACTCCCGCGGCGCCTCCTCCTGAGGCATCCAAGGAGCGACGGTGGCATGTCGCCTCTCTGTATCGTCTGTTGGGGCGACAAATGCTGTTCGGATGTGGACCCCCTCGTTTTCGGGTGTGGACTCACTCGTTGCGCCCCGTCCATATGCGGCGGGCTGGACCACGGCCGGGCGGCTGCTGCGGTTCAGGCAGGTCAGGGACAGCGGCTATCGGCCCGCTGCGAGGGACGTCCCTGGTCACCTTCAACGGGCTGCCATGGTGGTGTATTTCGAGTTCGGTGCCCGCCAGCAAGGTGTACGTGGCCTGTTGATGGGAGATGTCCACGCGCACGCAGCGCTGGCGGAACTGCACGGCGAAGGCCAGCCGACTGATCTGCTCGGGCAGTCGCGGGGCGAAGGACAAGGCGTCTCCGTGGTGTCTCATCCCGCCAAAGCCCGCTACGAGCGCGGTCCAGGTCCCGGCCAGCGAGGCGATGTGTAGGCCGTCGCGCGTGTTGCGCTCCAGGTTGGCGAGGTCCGTCATCGCGGCTTCGCCAAGGTAGTCGTATGCCAGGCGTAGTTGGCCGACCTCGGCGGCCATCACGGCCTGGCTGCCGGCGGACAGCGAGGAGTCCCGGACAGTGAGCTGTTCGTAGTAGGCGAAGTTGCGGGTCTTCTCCTCCTTGGTGAACGCGTCGCCCCGCAAGTGCATGGCCAGGACCAGGTCGGCCTGCTTGATCACCTGTTTGCGGTACAGGTCGAAATACGGGAAATGCAGCAGCAGCGGGTAACGGTCCGCCGGGGTTCCGGCGAAGTCCCAGACCTGGTGGGAGGTGAAGCCCGCGGACTGTTCGTGCACGCCGAGTTCTTGGTTGAAGGGCAGCACGATCCGTCGGGCGGCATCGCGCCATGCTGCGGTCTCCTCGTCCTCCACCCCGAGCGAGGCGGCCAGGTCGGGGTGGCGTTCGGCGGCGTCGGCGGCGGCGCGCAGATTCTGCTGGGCCATCACGTTGGTGTAGGCGTTGTCGTCCGCGATCGCGCTGTACTCGTCCGGCCCGGTGACGCCGTCCAGGTGGAACACTCCGTGCGGGTCGTGGTGGCCGAGCGAGAGCCACAGCCGGGCGGTGTGCACCAGCAGCTCCAGCCCTGCTTCCCGCTCGAAGACGAGATCACCCGTGGCAGCGGTGTAGCGCACAACCGCATCAGCGATGTCCGCGTTGATGTGGAACGCCGCGGTGCCGGCCGGCCAGTAGGCGGAGCACTCGTCGCCGTCGATGGTCCGCCAGGGAAACGCGGCCCCGGCCAGGCCGAGCTGGCGGGCCCGTCCCAGCGCGGCGGGCAGCGTGGTGTGCCGCCAGCGCAGCGCCGGCCCCACCGTGTGGGGCGCGACGTAGGTGAGCATCGGCAGCACATACGTGTCGGTGTCCCAGAAGCAGTGGCCGTTGTAGCCGGGGCCGGTCAGGCCCTTGGCGGGGATGGCCCGTTCCTCGGCGCGAGCCGCTGCCTGCAGCACGTGGAACAGGGCGAACCGGACGGCCTGCTGGATCTCGGTGTCGCCCTCCAGCTCGACATCCGCCCGAGCCCAGAAGGCGTCCAGGTAGCCGCGCTGTTCGGCGAGCAGGCCCTCCCAGCCCGTGCTGGCCGCCCCGGCCAGCGCGGCGTCGACCTGATCTTGGACGGCGGGCAGCGACCTGGTCCCCGACCATCCGTAGGCGACCGTCTTCTCGACTCGCAGTCGCTGGCCCGGCCGCAACAGCGAGGTCACCGTCAGCCGGCTGAGATTTTGGCCGCTCTCCGCGGAAGCGGAGGTGCCCTGGGGCCCCGCGATCAGATGGTCGGCCGCCGCCGCCACGCGCAGCCCGCTGCGGGCTGTGCGGTGCACCAGCCGCAGCCTGCTGTCCTGCGCAATGTTCTCCTCGGGCTGCAGGACCGCTCCCAAGGAGGCCGAGATCCGAGGGTCGCCCTCCCGCTTGGGAAGCTGTTCATTGGCGACCAACTCGGACTGGAGCACGATCCGAACCTCCTCGTCCACCGCCTCGACCTCGTAGGCGATCGCGGCGATCGCTCGCTGGGTGAGCGAGACCAACCGGGTCGAGCGGACGCGCACCGTGCGCCCCGACGGAGTCGTCCACTCGACCGTGCGGTGCAATACTCCGGCGCGGAAGTCCAGCACCCGCTCGTGGCGGTGCAGTCGGCCGTAGCGCAGGTCGAACGGTTCGTCGTCCACCAGCAGCCGAATCACCTTGCCGTTGGTCACGTTGATGATCGTCTGCCCGGACTCCGGGTATCCGTAGCCGGCCTCCGCGTACGGGAGCGGACGGAACTCGAACAAGCCGTTGAGGTAGGTCCCCGGCAGCCCGTGCGGCTCGCCCTCGTCCAGGTTGCCGCGCCAGCCGATATGACCGTTGGCCAGGGCGAACACCGACTCGCTCTGCTCCAGCACGTCCAGGTCGAGCTCGCTCTCGCGCAGGCACCACGGTTCAACGGTGTACGCAGGATGGGTGATCACGTCGGGCCTCCGGCATTCAGTGACGGTCGCGGGCGATCGGGCCGTGGCCCTGACTGCCGCTGGTCTGTTGCAGCTTCGGGAGAGGCCGGCTGGTCATGACGGGCGGTGCAGAAGACCAAAGGCCGTGGTGGGCTGGGCTCGTCGTGCACCTCGCTGTGCCGACGGGTGGCGCAGGCAGGCCGCCCAGGCGGCCTGCGGACGCGTGATCGGGCAGCGTCGTCATCGGCTACAGCACGATGCCCAGGGGGTGTTCGAGGATTGTTTTGAGGTCGGCGAGGAAGGCGACGGCGATGCCGATGTGGATGCGGCGGTGGCGCAGGATGCGGGTGCTGTCCCAGGAGGAGTTGGCCTGCGGGTGGGTGCGCAGAGCTGTCGCGCAGGCTTTGACGAGCAGGTCGGTGACGCTGATGCGGGGGCCGGGTTCGCCGAGTTGCGCGTTGATGTCGGCGCGGAAGGCGAGCAGCGGTTCGGCGTCGGTGACGGTGGTCAGGTAGAAGTGCAGGGCCTGCTGCGTGCTCTGGGTCAGGCGCTGCGCGGTGAGGCGGCGGATGGTGCTCAGGGGCACTTCCTCGTCGTCGGCCTCCTCGGCGGGCATCGGGTGCGCCCTGGCGGGTGCGGCGGGTGCGGGGCTGGGTGCGGTGGGGGGCCGGATGGCGCCTGGTTGTCCGCCGTGCCGGGTGATGGCGGCGTCCACGTCCGCGCGGACGATACGCCCGCCGGGGCCGCTGCCGGTGAGGGTGGTGATGTCGATGCCGTGCTGGCGGGCCAACGTGCGGGCCAGTGGGGAGGTGCGCACCTCGTGCTCGTCCCGGCGTGCGGGTGCGGGCGGCTCCGCGGTGGCGGGGACGGTCCGCGCTGGGCCTTCGGTCGGCCCGGCCGGCGGTGCCGGGGCATGTGCGGCTGGCTGGCGGGCTTGCTCAGGTGCCGCCTGATCCGGCGCGGCCTGGGGTTCGGTTCCGATGACGGCGAGAGGGGTTCCGATGGGCACGGTGGTGCCTTCGGCGACGAGGATGCGAGTCAGGGGCCCCTCGTCGTATGCCTCCAGTTCCATCATGGCCTTGTCGGTTTCGATCTCGGCAATGGCATGGCCCTTGCGGACCGGGGCCCCCTCGTGTGTGAGCCATCGGCTCAGGGTGCCCTCCTCCATGGTGTCGGACAGGCGGGGCATGAGGACCTCGGGCATCGTGGCCTCCTAACCGGCCGTGGACGCGGCTTGGTGGGCGGTGAAACCGGTGGCGTCGAGGGTTTCGTAGATCACGCGGGTCAGGGCTGTTGCGTCGGGCAGGGCTGCGGTCTCCAGTTGTTTGGCGTACGGCAGGGGGACCTCGGCGGCGGCGACGCGGCGGACGGGCGCGTCGAGGCGGTCGAAGGCCCCCTCGGCGATGCGTGGTCGAACAGGGCGGCGACGTCCGGGGGCGGGCTGGCGTCGGCGAAGCCGACGGCGGCGGTGACCGCCTGCTCGCATTCCTCGTCGATGCGGTCCGCCGCCGCCTGATCGAGGGTGTGGTCCTCGATCAGGCGGGTCCGGAAGGCGGGCAGCGGGTCCTGCTCTCGCAGCCGCTCGGTCTCCTGCGCCGAACGGTAGCGGGCCGGGTCGACCACGGAGTGGCCGCGCAGCCGGTGACTGACCGCCTCCAGAAGCCGGGGCCGGTGCTCGGTGCGCGCCTGTTCCAGAGCGGTCTGCGCGGCGTCGCGCACCGCGATCACGTCGTTGCCGTCGACCCGTGCGCCGGGAATCCGGTAGGCGCAGCCGCGCCGGTACAGCGCCGGTTCTCCGGAGGCTGCCTCGACCGGGGTGCCCATGCCGAGGTGGTTGTTGACGATGACGTAGACGATGGGCAGGTGCCATACGGCGGCGAGGTTGAGCGATTCGTGGAAGGCGCCGATGTTGGTGGTGCCGTCGCCCAGCAGGCACATCACGGCCTCGCTGTCCGGTCCGGGCTCGCCGCGGTGGGCGATCGTGAGCGCGGCGCCGGTCGCCGGGGGCATCTGGCCGCCGACGATCCCGTAGCCGCCGAGCATCCGCAGCGCGGCGTCGAACAGGTGCATGGAGCCGCCGCGCCCGCCGGACAGGCCCGTGGCGCGGCCGAACAGTTCGGCCAGCACCCCGCCGGGGTCGGCGCCGCGGGCAAGCGCATAGCCGTGATCGCGGTAGGTGGTGAACAGGTAGTCGGTCGGTCGCAGTGCGGCCATCAGGCCGACGACGGTGGCCTCCTCGCCCAGGTTGAGGTGGCAGTAGCCGCCGATCTTCGCCCGTGTGTACATCTCCGCGGCCCGCAGTTCGAAGTGCCGGATCAGGGCCATCTGCCGGTAGTAACCGCGCAGCACCGCCGGGTCCTCACTCGCCGCCGGTGCCTGTGGGTGGGGCTCGGTACGGTCCTGCGTCGGGTCCATGGCCGGTGTCTCCTGCTGTCGGGGCCTGCTGTCTGCCGCGGTGCGTCAGCTGCCGGGGGGCGGTGCCTGTTGAGCGAAGCGGTCCTTGTCGGCGTCGCAGGTGAGACAGCGCGGTGGCGGGTGAGGGCCGCGCTCGGTCTGTCCGCAGACCTGGCAGGCCCATTCGGTGGTGAGCAGCGCGATCACGTCGGACCGGCTGACAATGCCGGCCAGGCGCAGTCCGGCCAGTACCGGGACGCGTCGGATACGGCGTTCGACCAGCAGGTGGCGTACCTGTTCGACGTCGGTGTCCTCGGTGGCGGTGATGACCTCGCGGGTCATTACTTCGCGGGCGGTGGCTCCCTGGCGGGCGAGCAGGTCGTACTCGCTGACCAGGCCGACCACCGCGCCGGCCGTGTCCAGGACCGGCACGGCGCTGATCCGGTGACCGCGCAGCATCGCGGCGATGTCGGCCACCAGGGTGTCCTCGGCCACGGTGACCACCCGGGTGGTCATGATCTCTCTGACCTTCACCGTGGTTCCTTCCCTGTGGGTGCAACGGCCGGTCCGCTCGACCGCGGTGAGGCGTTTCACCGCGGTTGATTGACGCCGAGGACGGAGAGCGCTTCGCGGACCATCTGGTGGGTGAAGCCCCACTCGTTGTCGTACCAGCTCATGATCTTGACCAGGGTGCCGTCCACGACCCGCGTCATCGCCGCGTCGACGATCGAGGCCCGGGAGTCGCCGATGATGTCGCTGGAGACGATCGGCTCGTCCGACACGCCGAGGATGCCGCTGTAGCGGCCTGTGGTGGCCTCCGCACGGAAGTGCTCGTTCACTTCCTCGACCGATGTCGGGCGGGCGGTGACCAGCACGATGTCGGCGATCGACCCGACCGGGATCGGGATCCGGACGGCCACGCCGTCGAAGCGGCCGGCCAGCTCCGGGAGTGCCTTGGTGGTCGCGAGCGCGGCGCCGGTGGAGGCGGGAAGCATGTTGGCGGCCCCGGCCCGGCCGCGCCGGAAGTCTTTGCTGGGCCCGTCGATGAGTTGCTGGGTGGAGGTGTAGGCATGGATGGTGGTCATCACGGCCCGCTCCACGCCGATTCTGCGGTCCATCACCTCCACCACCGGGGTTATGCAGTTGGTCGTGCAGCTCGCGCAGGAGATGACCTGCTGCCCGGCCGGGGTGGTGTTCACGCCGTGGACCACGGTGGCCATCGTCGCGGTGCGGGCGGGCGCCGAAAGGATCACGAATCGTGCGCCCGCAGAGAGATGCCGGGCCAGTTCCTCCTCGCGCCGGAAGGCACCCGTGCACTCCAGGACGAGGTCGATTCCCAGTTCTTGCCACGGCAGCTCGGCCGGGTCGCGGCGGCTGTACAGCGGGACGGTGTGTCCGTCGACAACGAGCGCGTCACCGGCAGCGGTGACGGACTTCCCGTAGCGTCCGTAGACCGTGTCGTGGGTGAGCAAGTAGGCCAGGTTCTCCGCGGGGACAAGGTCGTTGACCGCGGCCACCTCAACGCCGTCGAGGTCGTGGAGAATCTTGAACGCGGCCCGTCCGATGCGTCCGAGCCCGTTGATCGCGATCTTCGCCATCCGGAGTTCCCTTCCCATCGTTTCCGGGCAAATGCGGACGAGACCCTTGATCCGTCCTATCACCCCTCCGCTCAGCACGCAGGCGGGATGCGCGAAGCCGGGAGCCCCGCATCCCCTGCCCTGGACTCCCTGATTCGCCCCATTTGCGGGCCGGGTATCGGTGGTCGAGACTGACCGTGGTTCGCTCCGCCCGTCTGGGCGGGTACTGCCCTGCAGGGCTGCGCTGGCCTGTCGACACGGCGGACCGGGGCACGGGTGCAGGGTGGCGACGTGAGGTGACGGCGGGAGCGGTCAGCGAGACGACCGGTACGCGCGTACCAGGGTGGCCGATCCGGGCGCGGCTCTGCGCCGGGAGGCGCTGGTGGGACCCCAGCCCGTGCCGACCTCCGCCCGACCTGTACTGAGGAGGCACCCGCATGTCCCTGGACAGCTTCGCCGCCCGCGGCACGCTCAACGCAGACGGCACCTCCTACTCCATCCACCGGCTCGACGCCCTGCCCGACGCACAACGGCTGCCGTACAGCCTGAAGATCCTGCTGGAGAACCTGCTGCGCAATGAGGACGGCCGCACTGTCACCGCCGACCAGATCGAGGCGCTGTCCAGGTGGGACCCGGCGGCGGAACCGGCGACGGAGGTGCAGTTCACGCCCGCGCGGGTGCTGATGCAGGACTTCACGGGGGTGCCGTGCATCGTGGACCTGGTGGCGATGCGCGAGGCAATGGCTGCGCTCGGCGGCGATCCGGCGCTGATCGATGCGCGACGGCCCGTGGAGCTGGTGATCGACCACTCGGTGATCGCCGACTACTTCGGCGTCCCCGAGGCGTTCGGCCGCAACGTGGAACTGGAGTATCGGCGCAACCGGGAGCGCTATCAGTTCCTGCGCTGGGGGCAGACCGCGCTGCGTAACCTGCGCGTCGTCCCGCCGGGCACCGGCATCTGCCACCAGGTCAACCTGGAGCACCTGGCGCGAGTGGTGTTCGCCGAAGAGGGCACGGCCTTCCCCGACACCCTGGTCGGCACCGACTCCCACACCCCCATGGTCAACGGGCTCGGCGTGCTCGGCTGGGGGGTGGGAGGCATCGAGGCGGAGGCAGCGATGCTCGGCCGGCCGGTGAGCATGCTCATCCCCAAGGTGGTCGGCGTACGCCTCACCGGCACGCTGCCCGAAGGGAGCACCGCCACCGACATGGTGCTGACCATCGCCGAGCGGCTGCGTCAGCACGGCGTCGTGGGCGCCTTCGTGGAGTTCTACGGGCCCGGCGTGGCCGAGGTGCCCCTGGCCAACCGGGCCACCATCGGCAACATGAGCCCCGAGTACGGCGCCACCTGCGCGATCTTCCCGATCGACGCCGAGACCCTGTCCTACCTGCGGCTCACAGGCCGGAGCCCCGGACAGGTGGCGCTGGTGGAGGCGTACGCCAAAGAGCAGGGCCTGTGGCACGACCCCGGCCACATCCCCGGCTACTCGCAGACCGTCGAAGTGGACCTGTCGGCCGTCGTCCCGTCGATCGCCGGGCCCAAACGGCCGCAGGACCGCATCGCCCTGGCGGACGCCGCACGGGTCCTGAGTGCTGTCCTGGACGGCGAGGTGACCTGCGATGCGGCCCCTGTCGGGCTGGACCAGAGCGGCGTGGAGTCCTTCCCGGCTTCCGACCCGGTGTCCGTCACCGGCAGCCACCCCGGCGACCAGCCGGGGTGCCTGGAGGCGGCCGGAGAGAGCAAGGCACGGCCGCCTGAGCGCGTTGCGGTGACGCTCGAGGACGGCAGCAGCATCAAGATCGGGCACGGCGCCGTCGTGATCGCCGCGATCACCTCGTGCACCAACACCTCCAACCCCCAGGTGATGGTCGCCGCCGCGCTGCTGGCCAAGAAGGCCGTCGAGCGCGGCCTGCGGTCCAAGCCCTGGGTGAAGACCAGCCTCGCACCGGGGTCGAGGATCGTGATGGACTACTTCGAACGCGCGGGACTGATCCCTTACTTGGACACGCTCGGCTTCGACCTGGTCGGCTACGGCTGCACCACCTGCATCGGCAACTCCGGGCCACTGATCCCTGCGGTCTCCCAGGCGGTCGCCGAGGCAGACCTCACCGTGGCCTCGGTGCTCTCCGGCAACCGCAACTTCGAAGGTCGCATCCACCCCGAGACACAACTGAACTACCTGGCCTCACCACCGCTGGTCGTCGCCTACGCGCTGGCCGGCTCCATGGCGGTCGACCTCACCCGCGACCCGCTGGGCACCGGCGACGACGGCCGACCCGTGCACCTGCGCGACATCTGGCCGACCCAGGACGAAATCCAGCAGGTGATCTCCACCAGCCTGCGGCCGAGCATGTTCACCGACGGCTACGCGGACCTGTTCACCGGCGACGAGCGGTGGCGGGCCCTGCCCACTCCCGAGGGTGACCTGTTCGCCTGGGATCCCGCCTCGACGTACGTGCGCAAGCCGCCCTACTTCGAGAACATGCCCCGCAGGCCGCGGCCACCGGACGACATCACCGGCGCCCGGGTGCTGGCCCTGCTCGGCGACTCGGTCACCACCGACCACATCTCCCCGGCCGGCGCCATCAAACGGGACTCCCCGGCCGGCGAATACCTGCAAACCCACGGCATCGCTCCCGAGGACTTCAACTCCTACGGCTCCCGGCGCGGCAACCACGAGGTGATGATCCGCGGCACCTTCGCCAACATCCGGCTGCACAACCTGCTGGCCCCCGGAACCGAGGGCGGCTACACCCGGCACCTGCCCGACGGCGAGCAGACCACCATCTACCAGGCAGCGACGCGGTACGCCGCCGAAGATGTCCCCCTGCTCGTCATCGCCGGCAAGGAATACGGCTCCGGATCGTCGCGGGACTGGGCCGCCAAGGGAACCGCGCTGCTCGGCGTCAGGGCCGTCCTGGCCGAGTCGTTCGAGCGTATCCACCGCTCCAACCTGATCGGGATGGGCGTCCTGCCGCTGCAGTTCGCCCCCGGCGACAGCGCCCGGTCTCTGGGCCTGACCGGTGAGGAGCAGTACACCATCCACGGCCTGGCCGAGCTGCCCCACGAGGTCACCGTCGCGGCGGAAGGGGCCGGCGGCACCACACGGTTCACGGCAAGGGTGCGCCTGGACACCCCAACGGAAGCCGACTACTACCGGCACGGCGGCATCCTGCCCTACGCCCTGCGCGCCCTGCTCCCCTCATGACACCGCGGCGAGATCCGCACTGCTGGCTTCCCGAGCATTGACGACACAAAGACGCCCATGAACAGCATCCCCCGGGCCGAATCCGCAATGTCCGGTGGTGGAGACTCGGTCCGCTTGCGGCCGACTCCAGACGGGTCGGCAAGGATGTCGTTGCCCGCCTCCGCCTCCGCCTCCGCCGCCGCTGCAAGCAGTGCAGCGTAGTGATGGCCAAGCGCATCTCATCCCCCACTCGCGAAAGTCGCCGGCCACCGGGGGCACGTGCCCGAGCGTGGCACGCCGCCTCGTCTGTGCGTAACGGGATAGGGCCGCCAAGAGGGCCCTCGCCCACAGCCGGTCCCGCCTCACTCGGCCTGTGTACCGGCGCCCGTCACCTCGACGGTCCCTCGAACGATGATGACCGGACACGTGGCGTGCATCGCGCACTGCTGACTCACGGAGCCCAGCAGCGTGCGACGGAATCCGCCCATGCCCCGGCTGCCCACCACGAGGGCCTTGGCCCCTTCCGCCTCGCTGAGCAGCACCTCGACGGGATTGCCTTTGACCAGGCGCTTTCGCACCTTGGCAGCGCCGGACTCGCCGAGAACCTGGTGCACCTGGTTGACGAGGCCCTGCTCGGCGATGGTTCTGTCGAACGTGGGGTCCACCGCGGGCGCGGACCACCCGTACGCCCAGGGCAGCTCCCAGGCAGCCACTGCCACCACATCACCGCCGATCAGCTCGGCATACTTGACCGCCCACCGCAGCGCCGCATGCGACGAAGGCGAGCCGTCGACACCCACCACGACGTTCAAGGCCGAGTCCCGTCCACCCATGAAATTCGCCCTTCTTCATACACGTCCACACTGTGCGAGATAGGTGTTATACGCCATGCAACCGCAGCCGACAGGGGCGCCTCACCGATCCGGCGAGTAGGTAGGAGTCAGTGCCGGTCGGCGCGTCCAGCCGGTCGCGACGCAACAGCCAGGCGGGACTGGTCGGGCGCACGGCACACCATCGGATGGATGCCGACACACGTACCTGGAGACCGCACACATGCAGAAGATCTCCCTAGACGCACAGGCTCGCGAGCAACTGGAACGGGCCGCCTCCACTTCCAGCGGGCGCAGCGCCACCACCGTCTACGGGGGCCATGAGCACACCCTGCGCCAGACCGTCCTCGCCTTGACCGCCGGAACGTCGCTGGCCGAACACGAGAGCCCTGGCGAGGCAACGCTGTTCGTGCTGCGCGGACGCGTGCGGCTCACCAGCGGCGAGACCACCTGGGAGGGGCGCAGCGGCGACCTGATCGTCATCCCCCCAGCCCGCCACGCCCTCCAGGCGATCGACGACGCAGCGGTGCTCCTCACCGTCGCCAAACCCGGCTGACGTGTGAACCGCACAGGCCAGAGCCGCGGACAGCTGCTCACTTTCGGGCACAGCACCGCCACCAGAGAAGAGATGGCCGCTCTGCTGGACGGCGCCGAGGTGCTGGCCGTGGTCGACGTCCGCACCGCTCCGGAACCCGGGATGACCTCCCCAGCGACCCCAGCAGCTTCGACACCGCGCGAGATGATGCCCTAGTCGACGGCATCCCGCCGGTGGCCGGGCGTCCGGGGCACCCCCGTCGGCGCCCCGACGCCGTGCTGGGCGACAAGGCGTACGACTCCCGGGCTATCCGCCGTGAACTGCGCAAACGCCGGATCATGCCGGTGATCTCCCGCAAGGGCGTCCCGAACATCAAGGGCCTGGGCAAGCTCCGCTACGTCGTCGAGCAGACCTTCGCCCTGCTCCACCAGTTCAAGCGCCTGGCCGTGCGCTGGGAGCGACGCCTCGAACTTCACGACGCCTTCGTCTCGTTGGGCTGTAGCCTCATCTGCTGGAGGCGGCTTAGGAAGGCCGGATCACATCCGCGTTAGGAGCTTACGAGGTCACCGTGGCCCCTCATGAAGCGTCCGCCGCGCGACACCCTTGGATGAGCTCGGTGGTGGAGACACCGGCCGTGTACCGCACAAGCCGCAGCTTCCCCGCATCAGCCACAGGACCGAAGACCTCTTCGACCGCGTCCGCCGTGAGGTCGTCACCGTGCACGACCACGTCGATGCCGTGCCGGTCCAGGAACTCGTTCGTGACACGGTAGGGCGCGTCCGGGAGCACCACATCGACGTACCGGCACGCCTCGATCACCGCGATCCGCTCCGCCAGCGTCATGATGGGCCTGCGCTTGTACCCGGCCACGACCTCGTCCGAGAGCACCCCAACCATCAGCCGCTCCCCGAAGTCCCGCGCGGCCCTAAGCAGCGCGACGTGTCCCGGGTGGAACAGGTCCCCGACCATGTCGACGTAGACGGTCCCGCGCTCAGCCATGCCTGTTGCCCTCTCGACGGTCCCAAGCCGACCAAGACTGGGCCAACCGCCCCCGCTCCGTCAACCATCCGCCGGTCGGCGCCCGAAGCGGCTCAAGAAGGCTCACTCGCCGCGAGGCGTTACCGTGCCTGCTCGCCCACAGCGGCATCACCTTCCAGCCCACCAAGACCTGGAAGGGGTCACCCGGACCGCAACGCCAAGCTTGACCGCATCGAGTGCGTCCTGGCGCGCTTCCCCGACCGCGTCTTCGCGTTCGACGAGTCGTGGTCGACAACGTCGTACGGCAGGGCCAGGTCGCCGACGCCCGCAGCACCTCGCCGGACGTGGTGGGCAGCCGGGCCGTGATCGAACTGATCGGCAGCCACGCGAGGTTGACCGGCACGGCGCTGTAGACGGTGGGCAGCAAGGGCCACGACGGCTTCGCGCTGGCGCGCGTGCTGGCGTAGCCCCCGGCCGCTCAGCTCTTCGGGGTGAGGTCGAAGGCGGGGTAGGACGGCGTGGACAGCCCGAAGCCGGACGACGGGTAGCCGGACGGTGCGGGGGATGCCGTGGGGATGCCGTTGTCGTCGCAGAGCTGGGGCGCGGACGGCGCGAACACGTGGTAATCGACCACGCGCTTGGTCGGGAAGGTGACGTCGTCGCCGACGATCGTGTTGCCCGTGCTGATCTTGGTCGGCAGTTCGCGGTTCTTGAGCGGTGCGCCGACGTAGATCGCCTCCAGGAAGCCGTCGCAGGGGCTGGCCTTGGCCGAGGCGAAGCCCTTCGGCGGCTTCACGTCGTGGACCTTGCGGCCGTCGATGTGCAGTTCGGTGCGCTTGAGGGACTGCAGGGCGTAGTCGTAGTTCACCTCCCTCGAAAGCGGGTCGGCGGCCGAAGTGGCGCTGGACGGCCGGTAGTTGACGCGCCAGTACTGGACCTGGACGGTCACCCGGTCGCACAGGGGCCCGTCGAAGCCGGGCGTGGACTTGGGGAACCGGACCTCTCCCGGGCCCAGGGCGGGCGTGCCGACCTGCCCCCAGTCGACCCAGTCCACCGCCTTCGCCGTACTCCACTTCGCGTTCGGATGGCAGCCGGCCGCGTTCGTGGGGTAGATGTCCGACGGTTTGACCGCAGGGGTGGGCGAGGCCGTCGAAGGGGTGGTGGCCGGGGCCGCCGCGGTCGTCGTCGCGGAGGGGCTGGAAGCGGCGTCGTCACCGCCCCCGCCGGAACAGCCGGCGGCCGCCAGCACCGCCGCAACGATCATGGCCGCACGAACCCGTCTGTGCGCAGTGGTCATCCCGCTTTCCCCCTGTCCACCCGATGGACAATCATGCTCCCAGGTGAAGTTGCCCGTCGGCCATGACGGAAAACTCACGTTTCGCGGGGTTCGAAGCGGCCGGCGGGTCCTCAGAGAGCGTTTCCTTCCGATGTTTCGTCCCGAGATGCGGCTTTGATGAGACATTAGAGCCCTCGCCAGATCGGGGTGGATTCTCTAGTGAGTCGGCGGGCCATCAGGGCGATCATCGCAAGGTAGATCATGGCGGCAGAGCGGGCCGGGAGGGCTTCGTAGTCGCGGGCCAGGCGGCGGTGGTACACACCACCGCCGGCTCTCCGTAGAAGACGGGCAATGCACCCTGCACTGGTTCTGACACCCGGACGACGTGTCAGTTCCCACCGCGGGACCGTCGGGAGAGCGCTAGGGCCATAGCACCAGCCAGCAGCAGCGCGCCGGCCGCCCAGGCGATCCAGCCACCGCCGAATCCGGTGTCGGCCAGCGGTCCGGACCCTGCGGAAGGGCCGCCCGAAACGGAGCCGGACGCTCCGGCCGCGGAGCCGCCCTGCGCCAGCCGCAGGGTCAGCGCCGCGCTGTCGTTGGAGGCGTCGGGATCGAGCCCCTTCATGACCTCCAGCGTGCGGACCTGGCCCGTGGAGACGGCCGGGGTACGGGGGCCGATAGCGACGGTGAACGACAGGACGTGTCTGTCCCCCGGGGCGGGGTCGCCGAAGTAGCACTGGTAGGAGGACCGGCCCATCCGGGGGCCGGGGTCCGACCCGTCGTCCGTGGGCGGCGGCTGGCAGTTGTCCGGGATCTTCGTGGCCTTCGTGCCCGGCGGCAGCTTGACGAGGACCGGGAGGAAGGCGTCGTCGTCGAGGAGGTCCTCCACCACCGCCGGCCCCCGGTCGATCACCGTGGCGTGCAGCGTGGCGTGACTGCCGCGCCGCCCGGTGACGGTGTCCCCGGTGACGGCGAAGTCGGCGTGGTTGACGCTGTTGACGTAGGTGGTGAAGTACGGGTCGATGTTCCCGTCGGACGGCATCACGCCCCTCGGGACCAGGGTCAGCGGGGTCCCGGGGCCGTCCGCCGGGGCCGCGCTGGTCAGCGGGGTGAATTCGTAGAAGATCTTGTCGCGCAGGGCTTCGTCGCCGACCTTGACGCGCAGCGGCGACGACAACGCGTACTGCTGGCCGGGCTCCACCGGGGTGGGGAAGTCGCACAGGGTCTCGCGCACGATGTGCCCCCCGCGGTCGTTCGCGGGCACGTCGCGGCAGTTGGCCCAGGAGCCCTGGAGGTGCAGCCCGGCGGTGGTGTCGATCCGCAGCTCCACCCCCTTGGCCGCCGGGAGTTGGCCGTTGTTCCACACGTCGAGCGGGAAGGTCAGCGTGTCGCCCGGCACCTGGTGCAGCTGCTCGGCGGACGCGCTCACCTTCAGCTGCGTCGCGCCGTTGGTCAGGGTGAGGTGGTCGCCGGTGACGGTGGCGTCCGACGCCGTGCCGGAGACGGTCACGGTGCCGCTGCTGCCGACGGCCGCACCGGGCTTCGGCACCAGCGTGATGGCGTGGAAGTCCGAGGTGGCGGACGCCAGGTCCAGCGTGCAGAGGTTGCCCTTGCAGTGCTCCGACGGTGCCGGCTCGGCGAAGTCGGCCACTCCGGACAGGTCGACGGTCAGGTGGACGTGGTGTGCCGTGGCCCCGCCGGCCACCTTCCACCGGTAGGACAGGTCCACGCTCGCCGGCTCCGTCCCGATGAAGAGCTCGTGCTCGGCGAACTGGACCGTCATCGTTCGTGCGGCGTCCGCCGTGTCGGCGCGGGCCGGACCCGTGCCGAACACCCCCGCCACCAGCGCCACCGCGCCCGCCGCCGCCGTCGCGACCGCGCGCACCCGTGATCGTCTTGCCATCCGACCGAAACCTTCCCCGCGCGCCGGGAGGGTCCCGGCCCGCCGTGCTTCACAGGTGTGACCCGCGAGGTGCGGAAATGGTTGCGGCCAGCCGGGCTTAGAACTCGTAACACGATCTTGTGGATGGGTGCTGGTCGGGCGTGACCGGTACGACGATTCCGCCGTTCGTGAGGTGTGGGGGAATCGGCCGTGGATCGTGGAGGATGAACTGTGGGAGCTGATCGAGCCGTTGCTGCCGCCGTGGCCGCGGAAGGCTCCCGACCCGAGGCCGGTGGATGACTGGCGGTGCCTGCAGGGCATCCTGTACGTGCTCTACAACGACGTCAGTTGGCAGCGGCTGCCGCTGGAGCTGGGGTTCGGCTCCGGACAGACGTGCTGGCGTCGGCTAGGTCGGTGGCATGAGGCCGGCGTCTTCGAGACGCTGCACGGCATCCGGCTCGCCGAGTTGCACGCGGCCGACGCCCTGGACTGGACCTGGGCGTGCGTGGATGCCTCCCACATCCGCGCGAAAGAAAGGGGGCGAGGCGACCGGCCCGTCACCGGTCGACCGCGGGAAGACGGGCAGTAAACACCATCTGATCTGCGACGGGAAGGGCACCCCGTTCAAGGTCATCACCACCGCGGCCAACGGACCGCCTTCCGGCCTCGCGTAAAAGAAGAGTTGCTCGCCCGGCGGCTTCTTGAAGCGGTCGGGAGATCCGTTCAGCCGATGGTGAAGCGCTGGTTCTGGGCATTTCGGTCGCAGCTGGCAGTGCGGTAGTAGCCGTTGTCCTGCTGGTAGAGGCAGCGGCCCGTGCCGACGCTTTGGAGCATGATGGCGCTGCGGGCGGCGGGCTGGACGGTGCGCCACTTCTGGTATGAGCCGCCGTTACAGCTCAGGGGGTAGACGTCGCCCCGGTCATTGCCGTCGAGGCAGCGGTCCCAAGTGTAGTTCTTAAGAGTGGTGCTGGTGTTGAGGCGGCCGTTCCAATGCCACAGGATGCTGCCGCGTCCGCTGGTGCAGCGGTCGCCCTTGAGGCCGGTTTCGTCGGTCTCGCGCAGGCAGTCACCGTAGCGGTAGTTCGCGAAGCGGCTGGTGGCGGTGGCAGCGGAGGCGGGTGTGGGGGTGAGGAGGGGGAGGGCGAGGCTGGCTGCGGCGATGAGGGCGGCGAAGGCTTTCCGGGTCGGGCGGCGCACTGGGGGTCTCCTTGCAGTGGTTTTCAGAGGTACCTCAACAGGATCCCCGAACACCACCGCCTATGCCCGAAAAATGGGGAAGACCCGCTGACGACTCCTCACGGTCCGAGAGGGGCGGGTCATCGTTCTACGAGCCCGGGAGCTTCTCGACCACGTCCTCGGAGCGGCCCAGTCGGCCCCACTCCTTCCGCCTTTGTCTCTGCTCGTAGGAGACGGCACCGTGCCCTCGGGTGCCGTCGTGGAAGTCCCGATCATGGACGACCTCGCCGCGTTCACGGGCGACTTTGTCCTGGATATCGATCGGGCGTGGGACCTGGTGCACGACTTCACCCAGACGTGGGCGGCCGACCCTCTGGGTGAGTGGTGTGAGTTGTAGCCGAAAGCTCGTGCGGCGATCATGAGCGGGTCTTCTTGAGGCGTCGCCAGCAGATGAGGCCGCAGGCCAATGAGACGAAGGCGTCGTGGAGTTCGGTTCGGCGTGCCCAGCGGACGGCGAGACGCTTGAACTGATGGAGCAGGGCGAAGGTCTGTTCCACGACGTAGCGGAGCTTGCCCAGGCTCTTGATGTTCGGGGCGCCCTTGCGGGAGATGACCGGCAGGATCCGGCGCTTGCGCAGCTCCTCGCGGTGGGGGTTGGAGTCGTAGCCCTTGTCTCCGAGCAGCGAATCGGGGCGGCGGCGTGGCCGGCCGGGACGCCCGGCCACAGGCGGGATGCCGTCGACCAGGGCGAGCGTCTGGGTGACGTCGTTGACGTTGGCCGCGGTGGTGATGACCTTGAGCGGGGTACCGCGGCCGTCGCAGATCAAATGATGCTTGCTGCCCGTCTTCCGCCGGTCGACCGGTGACGGACCGGTGTCCGCTCCCCCTTTTTCGTGCGGATGGGGGAGCCGTCCACACACGCGCGGGACCAGTCGAGTTCGCCGGCCGCATTCAGCTCGGCAAGCAGAATGCGGTGCAACTGGTCGAAGACGTCGGCCTGCTGCCAGCGATCCAGACGCCGCCAGCAGGTCTGTCCCGAGCCGAACCCTAGTTCCAGCGGCAGGAGTTGCCAGGCTATGTGGTTGTGGAGGACGTACAGGATGCCCTGCAGACACAGCCGGTCCGCCACCGGCTGCGGGCCCGGCGACTTCTCTGGCCGGGGCGGCAGCACGGACTGTCCATGTTCTGGAACTGGATCGGCCGCACCCAGGAAGAGATCGTGCAGGCCCGTGAGGACTGGATGACGGGGTCGCGATTCGGCGAGGTGAAGGGGTACGACGGCGCACCGCTGCCGGCTCCTGAGCTACCTCCGGTGGCATTGAAGCCGCGGGGGAGGATGCGCTGACCTGCTGAGATGCGCCGACGGGGTTGTCGGGGGCGGAGAGCGGGGCCTTCCACCCCTGAGGCCCGATCGACGCAGCGGGTTGAGTGAGGGACGGGATCCGGGAGCCCCTGCACGGGCGTCGCGTCGCCACCGAGATCGCTGACGACGCATGGACCGAGTAACGCGGACCGATACCCACGCAGACCGATACCCGGTCGGCCCGACCTGCCTCCTGACGTCTGGATCTCGTTCAACACCGCCGCGGTGACTCACAACTGAGCATCAAGGCAGGGAAGCCGCCGAGCGCACTCGGCGGCACCGCTCGCGCCGGCCTGGGCAACGCGTTGGGTCAGCGGGTTGCTTTCCCTACACACGGTCACTGTCACCATCGCCCTCGCTTCCCCCGGCAATTGGCGACAGACAATTACGCGAGCCCATCAGTGCGGAGGCCAGCAACCGCTCTACCAGCAACCGCTCTTTCAGCGACAATCCCGCCACGCCGTCCATCGCGGGCAACCTGATCAGGGAGACGGTGGCAGACCGACGGCACATCGAAGCTCCGGTGGTTCAGGGCGACTTGGCAAGGCCGCCCCGCTCAACCGGAGCTTCGTCGCGTTCGGGACGGCCGCACGCGCGTGGTCGGCGTCAGGCGTCGCCGTTGAGCATGGCGGCGGTCAGGACGTTGCCGGCGACGCCCCAGCCGCCGTCGACGACCTCGTCGATGAGCACGACAGTGGTGGGACGGGCCCGCTCACCGTAGATCTCCGCGTACAGGTCGGTGGTTCGCTCGATGATCTTCTTCTTGTCCTCGGCGGTCATGGTGCCCGCGGGGACCTTGAAGTTGGCGAAAGGCATGGGTCTTTGTCCTTTGTGTGGGTTTCTTCCATGGGGTCGGAAGTCTTTGTCCGAGGGCGGTGGCCGATGACCGTTCCTCGACTGGTGTCGGCGGGGTCAGGGCTGACGCAGGGAGTGAGCAATTCGTCGATGCCGACGCGGTGGAAGAACTCCGCGCGAATCCGGTCGTAGATGATGGAGACCACTTCCCGGCCCTCACGTCCCGGCGGAAAGATGCGGCTCGGGGCCTCGGTCATTGGCTCCCTGAGCCGGCCGTAGGGCTCTTCATGCTTTGCGGCACGGACGGTTTCAGCCGGTGCGCCGACGGGAGCGAAGTGGTTCTTCTTGACCTGGGCGAGCGCGGCGACGGTGGGTGTGTTGCGGCTGTTGGTGGCGCGCATGCCGGCGTCGACGATGTGGCCGGCCTCGGCCAGGGCCCGTGCGGTGAGTTTCCCCAAGGACCGGATGCGCCCTGATCACCACGTCCTTCGGCTGCACACTCACACCATGCCCCCGTTGGCCCGCAGGATCTGGCCGTTGACCCAGTGCCCTTCCGGGCTGGTGAGGAACGCGACCACGTTGGCGATGTCCTCCGGGGTGCCCAGCCTCTCCAGCGGCGGGGTCTTGGCGAGCCGGTCGATCTGCTCGGGCGTCTTGCCGTCGAGGAACATGTCCGTGGCTGTGGGCCCGGGGGCGATGGTGTTCACGGTGACGTCCCGTCCGCGCAGCTCGCGGGCGAGGATCAGCGTGATCGATTCGATGGCGCCCTTACTCGCCGCGTACGCGCCGTACGCGGGGAATTGAGTGCCGACCACGGAGGTCGAGAACCCCACGAAGGAGCCGCCCGTACGCAGGCGCCGGGCCGCCTGCTGGGCGACGACGAAAGTGCCGCGGATGTTGGTGCGGTGCACGGCGTCGAGCGCAGCGAGGTCGAGGTCGGCGATGGGCGACAGAGCGAGTCGACCGGCGCAGTTCACCACGACATCCACGCCGCCGAACTCCTGCTCCGCCTGGTCGAACACCGTGGCGACCGCACTCTCGTCCGCCACGTCCGCCTGCACGCAGATCGCCCGCCCGCCGGAAGCGGTGATCACCGCCACCGTCTCCTCGGCGGCAGCCGCGTCGTGGGCGTAGTTCACCACGACGGCCAGGCCGTCCCGGGCGAGTTTGCCGGCGACCGACCGGCCGATGCCCCGTGATCCTCCGGTAACGACGGCAACCCGCGCGGCCGCCGGTTCATGAGTTCGAGCTTGGTGGTTCGTGGTCATGACCTCCACGATGCGCGACTCTGAACAGCGCAACCAGGGGATGTCATCCCCTGGGCCAACGGCCCGGCCGAGCACAGAATGGAGGGCATGAGTTCCGCGAAATACACCGAGCTGGGAGCGTTCCTGCGTTCGCGGCGTGAACGCATCCGCCCGGTCGACATCGGGCTCCCGACCGGGCCCCGGCGCCGGGTTCCCGGGCTGCGCCGCGAGGAGGTCGCCCAGCTCGCCGGAGCATCGGTGGACTACTACAACGAGCTTGAGCGTGGAGCCGGGTCCCAACCGTCCGAGCAGATGATCGCCGCGCTGGCGCGGGCCCTGCGCCTGAGCGCCGACGAACG
Organism: Streptomyces sp. NBC_00461; assembly: GCF_036013935.1. Lineage (NCBI taxonomy): Bacteria > Bacillati > Actinomycetota > Actinomycetes > Kitasatosporales > Streptomycetaceae > Streptomyces > Streptomyces sp. NBC_00461. The sequence goes on along the minus strand of NZ_CP107902.1, from coordinate 843,600 downwards.
CGACTACCTGTTCCACCTCGCGGACCGCCCGGTGCCCGTGCAGGGTGGAGCGGCCTCGCACGTGCACCCCGGCATGCTCGATCTCCTCGATCGCCTGGCGTCGACACCGGCACAAGTCATCACCGACTTGCACGTCACCCTCGTGCAGAACCCGGTCGCGGTGGCCCTGGTCGGAGACCAATCCGGCTTTCGAGGGGCTCGGGCCAGCTTCGTCCACCGGTGGTTCACGGAGCCCGACGCCCGACGTCTTTACCCCGAATCCGATCACGAAGCCCAGTCCCGTGCCTTCGTCGCGGATCTACGGGCCGCTGCCGCGCGCAGGGACGCGAAGGACACCGAAGCCACCTCGATGATCCATTCGCTGCTCGGCGCCTCCTCCGAATTCGCCACGCTGTGGGCCGACCACGACGTGGCGTTCCGGCGGGACGACCGCAAGCGCCTCAACCACCCCGCGCTCGGTCTGATCGAGGTCAACTGCCTCAATCTGTTCAGCGAGGACGGCCGGCAGCGCCTGCTGTGGTTCACTCCCGCAGCCGGTACGGACAGTTCCGGCCTGCTCGACCTTCTCGCGGTCATCGGCACTCAAGAAGTCGCCGAACCGGCACCTTGACGACCTGCCGGCTTGGATCACCGTGCCCTTCAACAGCGGCTCGGACCACAGCGGGGACGGTCGCATAGCACGGTGAGAAACTGTCAAATCCTGTGGATCACGCGTTCTATACACTCGCCGGATGACCAGCGATCTTCTCTGCCTCACTGTCCTGGGGTGTGCGACGCCCTATGCGAGCGTGGACAACCCGTGCTCCGGCTATCTGGTGTCCAGCGGTGAGACTCGGGTCTGGATGGACGCGGGCAGCGGGACGTTGGCGCAGCTGCAGCGGCATGTGCGTCTTGATGAGGTGGACGCGATCTGGATCTCGCACCTACATGCCGATCACAGCGCGGACCTGCTCACCGCGTATTACGCGGCGCTCTTCGCGGACATTGAGCTTGCCGCGCCCATCCCCCTCTACGGACCGCCGGGCATCGCTGACCGGCTGGCCCACTTCCTGACCAACAGCTCGATGCGCAGTCCGGTCGAGTCCGCCTTTGCCATCCATGAGTTGTATGACGGGCACCAAGCGCGCGTCGGTGCCCTCACCTTGACCAGCCGTGCAGTGGAGCACGGCATCCCGGCCTTCGCGGTGCGCATCGAGGCCGAGGGCCAATCGCTGGTCTACTCCGGGGACACAGCGCCGTGCGCGAACCTCACGCAGTTGGCCGACGGGTGCGATGTGCTGCTGTGCGAGGCCGAGAGCACCCAGGTGCCCGCCGAGGGCGACCAGGTGCACCACACGCCTGAAGACACCGGCGACACGGCCAGCGCGGCCCTGACAGGCCGGTTGATCGTCACCCACGTCGGCCGTTCCCTTACTCCGCAGCAGGCGGTGGCACGTGCCTCGGCCCGGTTCAACGGTCCCGTCGATTACGCCGCACCCGGTGTCACCTTCTCGATCGGCTAGGCCGTAACGCCCCGGGGGGCGTTCGATGAGGTGGCTGCGTTCGAAGCTGGTTCCGGCGCGGACGAGGGTGACGAGGTGGGGTGCGTTCACTGATCGCCAGCGGGTCTGGGCGGCTGATGAGAAAGCGTCGTTCGAGGCCCGGCGGCCTCCCATTCGGTGAGCCCGGCGGGTCGACCATCGGGCGTTGTTGCGCCCCCGAGGCGTTGGTTTGGACTGCGCCGCCAGGCCTACGCGTTGCGTCCCATCGTATGGGTGAAGCCCTCGACGACCTTGTGGTGGAAGGCTTCCTCTTCGGAATGCGGAGGCGCGGGAACATCGCGGTTTCTCTTCGTGCCTCGGTACTCATTGACTGCCGGTCGTGCGCAACCTCAGGCACGGGCCGCGCCGCTTCACCGAACTCAAGCGGGCAATCGACGAGATCAGCCAGCGCATGCTCGCCGTCACCCTGTTGGAGTGGAGCGCCAGGCACCTGGCACACATCGACACCGCCCGCGCCGCGTACGACGCCCGCCCCGACAACCCGCCCACCTAACTTGCCCGTTACGCACTTATTGCACAAAGGATCTTCACTCTTTCCCACCTGATTTCATATGATGCGGAGATCAACAGGCCCGGCCGGAGGGAGACTTCGGCGGGCCTCTCAGGTTCCCGTGGGGGGATTCATGCGCATACGCGTTGCGGCCGCCGTAGTTTCCAGTTCCGTCGTTCTGTCCGCGCTCGCTCTTCCGGTCGCCGCTCAGGCGTCAGAGCGTGCGGGTGCGTCGGCGAAGCTCAGCTCCTTTGCCTCGAAGACCGTTCGTCCGAACGACTCGCTGGGCAACACCAAGTTCTCGAACGCGGTCATCAACGGTGGCAAGGACATCGTCCTCGGTACCACCGGCACGAAGTCCGTCACCGTCTCGTACACCGCCACCGACCAGAACGGCGTCGCCCTCACCGAGGCCTTCCTGTGGCAGGGCACCGACAGCTCGACCACGGACGGCATCACCGGCGGCCTGGGGACGGACGACGACCCCAGCTGCACGGAGACGGCGACCCAGGGTGTCTACAACTGCAAGGCCGTCTTCAACATCCACCCGGCCACCGACATGAAGGACAACGGCGTAGCCGGGACCTGGAAGCTCTTCCTGGGTGGGTGGGACCTGTACGCGAACGCCAGCTACAACGACGACGTCGCCACGGTCGCGATCAAGAAGCTTTCCACGCTGACCGCCGATGCCGCGCCCGAGCCGGTCAAGAAGGGCAAGACCATCACGGTCACGGGCAAGCTTGCCCGCGCGAACTGGTCGACAGGCAAGTACGCGGGCTACGCGTCCCAGCCCGCGAAGCTGCAGTTCCGCAAGAAGGGCAGCAGCACCTACAGCACCCTCAAGACCGTCCAGACCAGCAGTACCGGCGTCCTGAAGACCACCACCAAGGCCACGGTCGACGGGTACTACCGCTACGTCTTCGCGGGCACCGCCACCACCGCCGCCTCGACAGCGCCCGGCGACTTCGTCGACGTCAGGTAAGCACCGCGGCGCCGAGCCACTCGGGCTCAATCAGGGTGGCGCCGAACTCAACAAGTCGGAGTCGGAAAGCCGCCCGGGTCTCGCCGGCCGCGGGACCATTCGCACCTCGACGGCGCACTGGCGGCAAATCCCCGGCCTTTCCTGACTAGTGACGGACAGGGCGCACACGCTTGGCCCTTCGCCCACAGAGCCGCTCGGCTCGGGTGGCTCCGGCCGCGCGCAGTCGTGCTCGCGCGGGCGGACCGGATGCCTCCAGCCCGAGGTGTCCGACCACGCCATGGTGCGGCGCGCGGCCGAACAGGGGCTGCGGGCCGGATCGTTCAGCGAACTGTTGGACCAGGCGCTGGCCGTTGACGCGCAGGGAGCGGCGCTCTTCCGCCGTCGGGCTCGGCTCGTAGGCAGGGCGGCGGCACTGCTCCTCGACATGTTCGACCCCGAGGTCCTGGTTGTCGTCGAGCTCGGTGTGGGACGGCTGCCGGAGTGCCTCGCCGATCTGCCCGCGGAAGTGGCCGAGCGTTCCTGGGTCTGTGACGACCCCGAACGAGCCGTGGTGCTCAGCAGCTTCAACGGATGGTTGTTGGCCACCGCCGGCGGAGCGGTGGCGCTTGGGTAGCTGTATGCGGACTCGCTGGGCCATGGCCCGCGCTGCCCGCCGTCTCCTGAGCGGATTTGCGTTCCGACTTAATTCAGAAAGTTGCTTTGTTGACCGGCTCCCACCGGAACCTGATGATGGATTCATGACCGGTCGACAGCGGATTCCCCAGCGCCTGCCCTCAGCGGCATGCCGCTGCCGGGTGACTGCGCCGGTCTGCGTCTTTGCCCGACGCTTCTGTTGTTGCTCCTGTCCGGGTCGCCGATAACCAGACGCTGATCCACGGGAGCACACCTCACCTGGGTGTGTACCTCTCTGCGCATGCGCGCCTTGTCTCTTCGGGCTGCCCGTTCTCTGACGTTTCACGTTCGTGAGCAGACCCCGCCTCGTCGTGTGCCGATTCCACTTCTTCTTCTTGTTCTTCGCCGTTCCATCCGGGAGAGACGTTGACTGTCACCGCGCCTTCGTATTCCGCGCCACCCTCCACCGGGGGCATCGCGCCGCAGCGCTACAAGAACGTGTTCCGCAGGTACCCGGCCGGCGTTGTCGTGGTCACCACGGACGCCGGCCTCGGGCCGGTAGGTTTCACAGCCACTTCGCTCGCCTCCTTGTCGCTCACTCCGCCACTGGTGTCCTTCGGTATCGGGACCACGACCTCCTCCTGGCCTCATGTCGAGCGGGCCGCCACCGCAGTGGTCAACTTCCTCGGCGCCGACCAGCAGGCACTGGCCACCAGGTTCGCCACCAGCGGCATCGACCGGTTCGCGGCGCCGACCAAGTGGCGGCGACTGCCGGAGGGCGAGCCAGTCCTCGATGACGTGGCCGGATGGCTGCGGCTGGAGATCGAGCAGTTCGTCCCCGCGGGCGATCACAGGATCGTCATTGCCCGCGTGGTGGACTCCTGGGTCGACGAGGGGCGCAACCCGCTCGTGTTCCTCGACGGTGCCTATCACTCGCTCTGACCGCCGGGTCCAGGAGGCGGTGGACTGTCCGACCGGGCCGATCCCGAACTGCCCCTGCCCGACGAGCTGTTCGACGCGCCGTTCGACACGCTGGACGCCGTCACCGCGCGTTCCCCGTGCGACCCGCGCCGCCAGGAACACCGCGACACGCTGCTCCCCGCTCGCGGCGCGACGCGGCACCGGCCACCGCCTCTTGAGGAGACGACACCCCCATGTCACGCAGTACCGAAGACCGAACCGAAACACGGACTACATCGACTACATCGACTACACGTACGGAATCCCGGGAGGCACCGAACACTCGCCGTGAGGCCGACCGCAAGCCGCTGCATCTGAACGCGTTCCTCATGTCCACCGGTCACCACGAAGCCTCCTGGCGGCTTCCCGAGAGCCCGGCAGAGGCGAACTCGGAGCTCGAGCACTACAAGAACCTGGCCCGGATCGCTGAACGCGGCAAGCTGGACTCGCTGTTCCTCGCCGACAGCCCCGTCCTGATGGGCGACCCCGGACGACGGCCCGGCGCCCGGCTGGAGCCCACCGTCCTGCTGACCGCGCTGGCGGGGGCCACCCGGCACATCGGCCTGATCGCCACCGCTTCCACCAGCTACAACGAACCGTTCAACCTGGCCCGCCGGTTCGCCTCGCTGGACCATGTCTCGGGCGGCCGGGCCGGCTGGAACATCGTCACCACCGCGGGCGCCGAGGCGGCCCGCAACTTCGGCCTCGACGACACACCTTTGCACAAGGACCGCTACCGGCGGGCCGCGGAGTTCGTCGAGGTCTCCACCAAGCTGTGGGACAGCTGGGCGGACGACGCGGTCATCGCCGACAAGGAACGCGGCGTGCACACCCTGGCCGAGCGGGTCCGTCGTGTCGACCACGTCGGTGAGTTCTTCCGGGTCGACGGACCGCTGAACGTCCAACGTCCGCCGCAGGGCTACCCGTTGCTCGTCCAGGCTGGCTCAAGTGAAAACGGCAAGGACTTCGCCGCCCGGTACGCGGAAGCCGTGTTCACCGCGCAGCAGACCCTGGAGGAGGGCATCGCCTTCTACAAGGACGTCAAGCAGCGTGCGCGGCTGCTCGGCCGCAACCCGGACGGCATCAAGATCCTGCCCGGCATCGTCCCCGTGATCGGTGACACCGAGGCACAGGCACGGGAGTTGGATGCCGAGCTCGACCGGCTGATCGTCCCCGAGTACGCCAAGCGGCAGCTCGCCAAGACCTTGAAGGTCTCCCCGGACGTACTGGAACTCGACGCGGAACTTCCCGGCAACCTCCCCACCGAGGACGAGATCGAGGGGTCGAAGAGCCGCTACACGCTCATCGTGGAACTCGCCAGGCGCGAACAGTTGACGGTACGTCAGCTCATCGGTCGGCTCGGCGGCGGCCGCGGCCACCGCACCTTCGCCGGTACGGCGGAGCAGGTCGCCGACACCATCGAGCACTGGTACGACAGCGGTGCGGCCGACGGCTTCAACATCATGCCCGCCGTGCTCCCCTCTGGCCTGGAGCTCTTCGTGGACCGGGTGGTGCCGATCCTCCAGGAACGCGGCCTGTTCCGTACCGAGTACACCGGCTCCACCCTGCGTGAGCACTACGGGCTCCCGCGCCCCGCCAACCGGCTGTTCGAAGGCGTGGAAACCGTGGAAATCGTCGACACCGTCGATACTGTCGCCGCCGGCGAGGGCCACACCGGCATCGCGCTGGCGGCGGCCCGGTGACCGACTGTCCGCGTCCCGAATCCCGAGCGGCCCAGCAGCCGTCGGCCGGTTGGATCCGGCGGCTGCTGGAGTACTGCCTGCGCCACCGCGCCGACCTCCTGCTCGCCTTCGGTGCAGCCGTCGTGGGCGCCGCCGCCACCGCCGTGCTGCCCCTCGTCCTGCGCCACGTCGTGGACGGGGTCACGGCGGGCACCACCGCCTCGCTCACCCCCTGGACAATCCTGCTCGCCGGACTCGGTGCGATCCGCTTCGCGGCGGGCTTCACCCGCCGCTACCACTCCGGGCGGCTCTCCCTCGGCGTGCAGTACGACCTCCGCAACGACGCCTTCGCGGCATTGCTGCGGCTCGGCGGCGCACAGCAGGACAGCCTGCGCACCGGGGAGGTGGTGAGTCGCTCCATCTCCGACATCACCCTCATCCAGACGCTGCTGCAGTTCCTGCCCAACCACACTGGCAACGCCCTGATGTTCCTGTTCTCACTGGTCTGCATGGCGCTGCTGTCCCCATCGCTGACCGTGGTGGCCCTGATCGTCGGCCCGGTGCTCTGTCTGATCGCCCTGCGCAGCCGCCGCACCCTCTTCCCCGCCAACTGGCACGCCCAGCAGGAGGCCGTTGGGGGTGGTGCCGCAGGAGCCGCACCTGTTCAGCGGTACCGTCCGGGACGCCATCGCCTACGGACGGCCGGAAGCGACCGACGCCGAGGTGGAAACCGCGGCCCGCGCCGTCGGTGCCCACGAGATGGTCGCCGCGCTGCCGCTGGGCTACCTCCAGCCCGTGGGGGAGCGGGGTCGCGACCTGTCCGCCGGGCAACGCCGGCTCCTCGCCCTCGCCAGGGCAGAACTCGTCGGCCCCGACATCCTGTTGCTCGACGAGGCCACCGCCTCACTCGACCTGGCCACCGAGCGCAGGGTCGCCGCGGCGACCCAGGCCCTGTCCGGCCGGCGTACCACCGTTGTCGTCGCCCATCGGCTGACCACCGCCGCCCGTGCCGACCGGGTGGTGGTCCTCGACGCGGGAGTTGTCGTGGAGAGCGGCACCCATGCCGAACTCCTCGCCGCGCGCGGCCCGTACCACCGTCTGTGGCAGGCCTTCGCACAGGGCGGCCGACCGGCCACCACGGAACCCCTGAAGATCAACGAACTCGTCAAGGAGAACGCACGATGACGGAGTACCGCAACCTCGGACGCACCGGCGTCAAGGTCAGCCCGCTGTGCCTGGGCACCATGATGTTCGGAGCCCGCGGCAACACCGACCATGCCGACAGCGTCCGGATCATCCACCACGCCCTGGACTCGGGCATCAACTTCGTCGACACCGCCGACGTGTACTCCGCGGGGGAGTCCGAGACCATCGTCGGCAAGGCACTGGCCGGCGGGCGGCGTGACAACGTCGTGCTCGCCACCAAGTTCCACGGAAGCCTCGGCAGCGACCCCAACGAGCAGGGCAACAGCCGCCGTTGGATCGTCCGTGAGGTGGAGAACAGCCTGCGGCGGCTTGGCACCGACTGGATCGACCTCTACCAGGTGCACCGTCCTGAGCCCGACACCGACTTCGACGAGACGCTGGGCGCTCTCTCCGGCCTGGTGCAGCAAGGCAAGATCCGTTACATCGGCACGTCCACCTTCGAACCCTCCGCCATCGTCGAGGGCCAGTGGATCGCGGAGCGCCGCGGCCGGGAACGCGTCGTGGCCGAGCAGCCCCCGTACTCCCTCCTGGTGCGCGGCATCGAACGCGAAGTCCTGCCCGTGGCGCAGCAGTACGGTCTCGGGGTGCTCTCCTGGAGCCCCCTCGCGGGCGGCTGGCTCTCCGGGCGCTACCGGCAGGGTGCGGGGCAGCCCGCCTCCAGCCGTGCCGGCGGCCAGGCGGCCCGCTTCGACGCCACCTCACCTGAGAACGCCGCCAAGCTGGCGGCCGCCGAGGCCCTTGCCCAGCTGGCCGAGGAGGCCGGCCTCACTCTCGTACAGCTGGCTCTGGCCTTCGTCCTGGAACACCCGGCGATCACCTCGGCGATCATCGGGCCGCGCACCTTCGAACAGCTCGACAGCCAACTGGGCGCGGACAAGATCCGGCTGACCCGCGACGTACTCGACCGGATCGACGAGATCATCCCGCCCGGCACCAACCTCTCGACCCGCGACGCCGGTTACACCCCGCCCTCGCTCACCGACTCCGCGCTGCGCCGTCGGCCGCGGAACTGACGCGGCACGGGGCGAGAGCCGGGTGGCCGCCTCCCTGCCGGCCACCCATACCGCGTCAGCACGAACGGCCCGGACCCGGTCACGCCGTCACGGCACTTCTGCTGCAAGCGCTCTGGTCGAGACCCTCATGGCAACGGGTCGCCTTGCGCGACGGTCGTGCCGCGGTGGGCGCGGATGACCGCGATCACCGTGTCCGCGGTGCGGTCGAGGTGGCTGCGGCCATCGGGCAGCTGAGCGGTTGGGCTGATGTAGCTGCCCGGGCCGAAGTGAGTGGCCGGGTCGAGCCGATGCTCGGTGATCTTCCCGGCGCGGCGGGCCCGGTTCCATCCGCTACGACGGAACAGCCGCCAGCGCTGAGGGAAGATCCAGGTGCCGACCCGCTCGATCTGGTCGTTCGCACTGGTGAGCTGATACAAGTGCTCGGCATGAGTGAGGTCGTTGGCGCCGTTGTGGAACCCACCGAGCGTGATCAGCAGGAGCGGGCAGCCTAGCTGGGTGTGCAGTTCGGCCACCGCGCCCGTGGCGACCTGGGCGCCGCCGCTGTAGCTGAGCAGCACCACGGGGACACCGCTGTCGGGCCGGTAGCCGGCGAGCCGGAGCTGAGTGGCGATCTGGGAGCCGACGGCCCGGTTGTACAGGGGGCGGTAGCGGTGGTCGGCGGCGACGAAGGTCTGCACGACATTGTGCAGGAACAGCAGCAGCCCGATGTGGCGGCGCAGCCACGCCCACACCGGCCGATCGGCAAGCGGGTCGGCCAGTGGTGAGTAGGGCTGCACCTGACCCAGCACCCGCAGCTCCGGCGCGCCGGCGATCAGGGCCCTGACCAGTTGGCCGCCGTCCCGGCTGTCACGGACGCGGCGTTTGCCGATGCCGTCGAGGTAGACCAGGTAGGCATCCGGGGGGCTGTCAGGGGCCGCACCCCGGGCGTAGGGAACGCCTTCCGGGAGCTCGCTGACAGGGGCCCGCCAGCCGGCGGCGTAGGCAAGTACCTCGTAGCGGGCCAGCAGAGCTTCGGCCAGCAGAACAGGCCCGATCAGGCAGACCCAGAGCAAGTAGTCGTTCATGCGATCGACTCCTGTGCTGCGTTCGCGCTGATCCTGACGACAAGACGCCGAACAGCCTCCACGGCGAGACCGAGCCCGGCCCCGGCGACGGCGACGCATCCGGCGGCGCTCCACCAGCCCAGCCCGCTCGCCGAGGCGAGCGGGCCGACCAGACCGGCCCCCACCCCCACAAAGAGCAAGAAGTGGAGCAGAGGCCCAAGCAAGGGGAACGCGAGGACGGCAGCGAGCACCAGCGGGGCGACCACGCTTGGCGTCCACACCAAGCCGGCGCCCGGCGGCGGAGAGGACAGCGCCAACCCGGCCAGGGTCCACGCAGTCAGCGGCCACAGCGCGAACACAACACCCTCGACGAGGCCGGCGGCCAGCAGCAACTTGGCCACGAGAGTCCGCGACATACCGGGTCGGCGCGCTACCAGAGGCACGATGCGCCCGGCGGCCTCCGACAGCCCGGCGAACAGCAGGAGGACAACGACGGCGGATGACATCACTCAGCCTCGATGCGCCGGATCGACGGAGACGACTGACTCACCGAGCCGGCCGCTTGCAGGTACCGCTCGAGTTCATCGGCGGCGCGCCGATATCCCCCCGCTTCGCGCTGGGCGACCTGCAGTGTGCTCGCGGCTGCCCGGAACCGGGGTTCGTGGAGCAGTTGCTGGGCGAGGGCGCGCACCGAATCCCTTGAGACGTCCTGGGTACGGACCGACAGACCGGCGCCGAGTTCGACGACGCGCCGGGCCACCATCGGCTGATCGGCGCCCTGCGGGACCACCAGCAGCGGAACCCCGGCGTACATGGCCTCGTTGACGCTGTTCATCCCGCCATGGGTGACGAACAGCGCCGCGCGGGCCAGCACCTCCGGTTGTGGTACGAAGCGGCGGGCAAGCACATTGGCCGGCAACGGACCCAACGTCTCGGGATCGGTCTGCCCGGTGGAGACGATCACGGTGCCGCCCAGCGGGGCGAGGGCGGTGGCCAGGTTGCGCAGCAACTGAGGGTCGGCGTTGAACACCGTGCCCAGGGAGGCGAACAGCACCGGGTCCCGCAGCCGATCGACCGGGAACGACACATCGACCGGCCGGGCGCCAATGCTTGGGCCGACGAACCGGTAGCAGTGGTCGAAGTCCTCGACGGCAGGTTGGAACGCCCGTGAGGTGTAGACCAGATTGAGGGGCTGGCGGATGTTCGCCAGGTCGAGGAGGGGCAACCCGCGCGCGTTAAAGCGGCGGTGCAGCGCCCAGCGGGACCGCAGGTAGCCCTGGACACTGCGGGGTTGTGCCGTCGCCGCGGTCAGCAGTTCCCAGGAGCCACGGGTGGGGCTCGGGACATGCCGGTTCAGGGCGAACGTGGTGAACGAGGAGGCTGCCGGCACCCCGAGTTCGCGTGCTGCTACCGCGCCCCACAGACAGGCGCTGTCGTGGACGATCAGGTCAGGACGGTCGCGGCGCAGGTCGGTGAGCACAGCGGGCAGCATGCGAACGGCGGTGCTCGCGAGTGACTCCATCCACGTGACCGGCGTCGGCGGATCGGGAAACGGCCGGTCGCCCCCGGGGTACAGGTGCACCGTCGCGCCGGTTGACTCGATCTCCTCACGGAACGCGGGCGAGGTGTGGTAACTGACGGCGTGGCCGCGCCGAACCAGCTCGGCCACGACCGGAAGCGTCGGGTTGATGTGCCCGTGCATGCCGATACTGAGGAACGCGATGGTGCTCACTGGCCCACTCCCGCTATGGAAGAAATCGATGCCTCGTCCGCGCTTGCGGATGTCGCCTGAGAGTTGGCGACCCGATACAGCCCCGGCCCACTGATGCGCAGCCCGTCCAGAAATTGCTCCGCTGTGAGGCACGCGGTGCTGATCAATCGTTGGGAATGGCCGAAGTCCCACGGTGCGGGCCAGTCCTCGATGCCGGTCGGCAGCACGACGGTGGGGATGTGCTGGGACACCTCATGCAGATCACGCTCGATCTGGTGGTGCAACAGCAGCAGCCCGGCCCTCGCCGCGATCGCGCTGGCACGGCGGCGCGGAACTGTGGGGCGCAACGGCGAGCTCTCCGGCCCGGTCGCCACCACCACCACGCTGGCCGCCCCGGCCTGCCGGGCCGCCAACACGGGGACGTAGGCGATCACCCCTCCGTCGACGAGAGTCCGGCCCGCGCGATCCACCGGGGGCAGCATCCCTGGAACTGCTGCGCTGGCCAGTAGCGCGGATTCGAGGTCTCCGCGATCGAGCAGCACCGGAGCGCCGGTGACCAGGTCCATGGCCACCGCGGTGAACGGGACCGCCAACTGTTCGATCCGCGACGGCAGCCCTGCCCGGGCGATCAGTCGACGCAGGCCGCGATCCGTGAAGAGGCTGGTCCGTGAGGACAGGTAGCCGAGCGGATACACGTCACGGCGACGCAATTGGGTCCACACGTGGTCCAGCCACGGCGCGGCCCCGTCGGGATGGGCGGCCGCGATGGCCCCGTTGAGGGCACCCACCGAGGTTCCGATGATCATGTCCGGGACGAATCCGTGGCGCTCCAGCGCGTACCCGACACCAATATGCGCCGCTCCGAGCACACCGCCTGCGCCCACCACGACGGCCACAGGACGGGGAAGGGTGTGCAAACCCGCCGTCGTCGGGTTTCCGGGCAGTTGTCCCGAGTCGCCTCCGCTGACGCCGAAGTGTGCCGATGAGACTGATTTCTGACGGCGAGCAACCCTCATGATCCACCTTTCTCACCATGGGCACCGAATCGGATTGGTCCCCCAACTAGGACCGGGCTGCCCCACAATGTGTGACGTCTTCGTTATGACCGGGCCCCGCACGAATCTGTGACACGCAGCTCCACATCAGTGTCACAACATTGAGGTGAGACCTGTCCTAGATGGTGTGAGGGATCGACACCGCCGCCGCCTCACGAAGTCATCAGTGGGGTCACCGGCCCCCTCGAACGGGAAGAGGCCAGGAATGCGAGTCGTTGTGGCAGGAGCCACTGGTCTGATCGGTTCCAGGACGGTCGCCAGACTCCGGGATCACGGTGTGGAGGTCGTACGCGTATCACGTCATGAGGGCGTCGACGTCACGACCGGGAAGGGCCTCGCCGAGGCCATGCGCGGCGCCGATGTGGTGGTGGACCTCACCGACACGCCCTCCCGCGGAGAACGGGAGAGCCGGGCGTTCTTCGGCGCGGGAACCCACAACATGGTGGAGGCCGCGGCGAAGGCGGGCGCCGGACATCATGTGATCCTTTCGATCGTGGGGGCCGACCGCCTGCAGGCGGGCTACTTCCGCGCGAAGGCGCTGCAGGAGGAACATGTGCGGCGCGCTCCCACGCCCTACTCCATCGTGCGTACCACGCCGTTCTTCGAATCGGTGGAGTACATGTCGCGCGCGGCGACGTACGGAGACGCCGTCCATGTCGCGCCCGTACTGATCCGTCCCGTGTCGGCCGACGACGTCGCCGCCGAGATCGCCCATGTCGCCGTGGGAGTACCGCTGTCCGGTGTTCTGGAGGTCGCCGGCCCCGAGGAGCATCGCCTCGACGACGTCACCGCGAAGTTGTTGGCCGCGCGCGGCTACATGTGTGACGTGGTCACCGACGTCCACACCCCCTTCTTCGGGGCGATGCTCGCGCAGCGGGCGCTGCTGCCCGCGGCGGAGGCCCACCTGGGTCACGAAACCTTCTCCGAGTGGCTCGCGCGGCGATGACGGCGTCGACGTCGTCGGCACCCAACCGTCTTCTTCATGCTTGACCCCGGCCAACTACGGTCCTGGCACCAGCCCCATCCCGCCGGAGGCGCCGGCTCGGACCAGAGCCCGTGACGGCTGAAGGGACGTCACGCGTCGCCGTCACACACGGAGCGGCACGGCGGAGGGGAACATCGCGAGACGGGGAAGCGAATCGAGGAAGGCGGCGGTCATGGAAGCGAGGGTCCGGCCGTCCCGGTGGAACCACCACGCCCGTAGGACCATTGGCATCGACCAGGTCGGGCTCCGCCTCCCGCCAGAACTGCCGACGGGCCGACAGTTCAGCCACCCGGGCACGGCCCCGAGTGCCGTTGCCCTCGGAGAAGCTGACGGCATCAGGCGTGAGCAGGGCTTCCAGTGACGGCACGTCTCCCGTCCGGGCCGCTGAAAGGAAGGCGTTCAGCAGGCGGCGGTGCTCGGCCGCGTCCACGCTCTCCCGCTGCTTGTCCAGCAGGTGCCGACGCGCACGGCTGACGATCTTCCGCACATTGGCGAGGCTGAGCTTGAGCATGTCGGCGATCTCGGCGTAGGCGTAGTCGAATGCCTCGCGCAGTACATAGGCGGCGCGCTCGACGGGATTCAGTCGCTCCAGCACCAGTAGCAGCGCCAGTTCTACTGCCTCCGCACGCTGCGCGCCGACCTCCGGGTCCGTGCTCGTGTCGACGGGCTCCGGCAGCCACGGCCCGATATAAGTCTCCCGACGCACACGCGCCGACTGTGTGACGTTGATGGCCAGGCGGGTCGTCGCGCTCGACAGGAAGGCCACGGGGTTGACCACCACCGAGCGGTCGGTCATCTGCCAGCGCAGCCACACCTCCTGGACCACGTCCTCGGCCTCGACCGGACTGCCGAGCATGCGGTAGGCGATTCCGAAGAGCCGCCTGCGGTGCCGCACGAAGACGGCGACGGCCTCGTCGAGGTCGTCAGGTGGGGTGGGGGACGGTTGGACGTACATGATCCATTGACCTCCGTTGCTCCGCCCCGTCGGCTGCCTGGACCGCGGCAGACGGGTACCTGTGACAGAACTGGAAAGTGTTTTTCAGAGACCTGCGAAATCCCACTGTTCGGCACACTGAAATGCTCTGTCTGACACTCGAAGCACTGCATATGATGTCGACAAGGGTTGAGGAGGGGGAGAACTCATGGTCTCCGCGAGCCGTACGGCACACAGCATCGAGGTCACGGCCGAGGGCCTTCAGGAGGAACTGGCCCGGCTACAGATTCAGAAGCAGGCGCTGGAACGGGAGTTGGCCGCGGTCGTGGCACATCTCGGGTCGCTCCAGCGTGCCCTCGGCGCCCTGGCCAGTGTGGGCGTCGCCCCGATCGTCGATGCGCCGGTGGACGAGGACCTCGCGCCCACCGCCTCGCCGCCGCACACCGACGAAGACGCGCACAAGCAGTACGGCAGGCTCACCGAGCAGATCATGGCGTACTTCAACAAGGTCGGTGACGTCGACGTGCGGGCCCGCGATGTTGCGGTGGCGCTCGGCCGTGACGCCGACAGTGGAAGCATCAACGCGGTCCGCAGCACACTCGATCGCCTCGTCGCCTCCTCCCGCGTCCGGCGCGCCGGCCGGGGGCTGTATCGCGCCGGTCGTTCCTAGCGGGCGTACGGCGGTCACGCCGACGATTTAAGGATCACGGCGACGCACGCGATCATCGCCAGGGTGATCAGCGCCATGGCGGTGAGTGTGCCGCGAAGCCATTGCCGGATCCGGACCTGGTGCTGTGATTCCAATACGTCGACGCGCTCGGCGATGTGGTCGGTCACCATGCGGGCGACGTGTTTCTGCTCGTCGAGGTACCACCCCTCGATGTCCCGCTTCTGCCGCGGGGTGAGGTCCTTGACGCGTGCGGTGAAGTCCGCCACGCGCCGGTGCGCCGCCCCCAGATGGGCCTTTTGGTAGAGGTAGCCCTCGATGTCGGTCAGGCCGCGGGCGGCCTCCTCACGTGCGTCCATGGCGTACCCCCGGTGGAAACGAGAACCCCACATGGTCATGCCGCGCTCCCCTCCTTCTCACGGCCGGCTTCCGGGCCCTGCGGCTGGCCCCCCGTGACGAAGGCATCGCGCGGGTGTTGCACAGAGGCGAGCGAGACCAGGTCCCGGCCGGTCAGGGCCGCGGTGAGCCAGACCGTCAGCACGCGGATCTTGCGCTCCCAGCTGGGCACGGCCAGGACGTGGTAGCCCCGGTGCATCAGCCATGCCGGGAAACCCTTGATGACGATGCGCTTGTACTGGAAGACGCCCCGCCCCAGCCCCAGCGTCGCCACCACACCCAGACTGCTGTGGCGGTACTCCCGCACGCGCTTGCCGCGCAGGTCGGCCACCAGGTTCTTGGCCAGCAGCCTGCCCTGCCGTACGGCGTGCTGGGCGTTGGGCACCGTGCGGGCACCCGGCAGGGGCGAGGCCAGGTCGGGAATGGAGGCATCGTCTCCGGCCGCCCATACGTCCGCCACGGGTTCGCTGTCCGTGCCCACACGGAGGTCGGGGCGCACCAGGAGCAGGCCTCGCTCATCCAGGGGCAGGTCGGTGTGGTTGTGCACGACCGGGTTCGAGGCATTGCCCGCGGCCCACACGATCAGCGCGGAGTCGAACTGTGTTCCATCCGAGAGCACGACATGCCCGTCCTCGGCGGACACCAGCTGCGTGTTCAGGTGCACCTGCGCACCGCGGTCTTGCAGGTGGCGCACCACCCAGGCACCGGGCCCGTCGCTCACCTCGGGCAGGATCCGGCCTCTGGCCTCCACCAGGTGGAAGGACAGGTCGCTGCTGCTCAGTTCCGGATAGGACTTGAGCAACGCACGCGCCAGCGACAGCAGTTCGCCGAAGCCCTCGACGCCGGAGAAGCCACCGCCCACCACCGTGACGGTGAGCAGCCGTCGCCGCTCCGGGCCGGGCGGCAGCGACGCCGCCTGGTCGAACCCGGTCATCAACCGGTCCCGGATCGCCACCGCCTCCTCGACGTGCTTGAGACCGATGGCCTGCTGCGCGAGGCCGGGAATGGGGAAGGTGCGGGTCACGGCCCCGGCGGTGACCACGAGGATGTCGTAGCGCAGTTCGTAGGCGTCCCCGCGCACCGGGCGGACGCGCACCGTACGGTCCGCGTCACGGATCTCGGTCACGGTCCCCGCGATCAGCCGGGTACGACGCAGATGCCGCCGCAACGACACCACGGCGTGGCGCGCCTCCACCGAACCCGCCGCCACCTCCGGGAGGAAGGGCTGATAGGTCATGTACGGGCGCGGGTCGACGACCGTGACCCGCGCCTCGCCCGGACGCAACGCCTTCTCCAGGCCCCACGCGGTGTAGAAGCCCGCATAGCCGCCGCCGACGATCAAAATCTCACGCATGATTCCCTCTGCTTTGTTCTCCGCCACCACTTAGACCGCCCAGGCCCGGCCGATGTGACATACAAGGGAGGCTCAGGCCGCGGATATGGGGTACCTGCTCCGTGTTGTGATGCAGTTCGAGTTCCTGTGCACGGCTCCGGTCCGTCCGGCTCGGACGGCCCCTATCGAAGCGACTCACCGGGGTCGCTCAGGAGTTGGTGGACGGCTGCGTCCACGTCCAGGTGGCATTCCTCGGTACCGGAGGGCACCATCGCCAGCGTGCGTCGCAGGAAGGCTTCCAGGGCTCGTGCCGAAGCGGTCACGACGACCGCCTCCTCCTTGGCGCACGGGCACAGCGCGATGTGCACCTTCCCGGCCCATGGGCGCCGGGAAGGCCAGACCTGGATGTCGCCGACGCCGGTGAGCTTCTCCAGCCCGTCCAGGAGGAGATCGCGGCCGACCACCCAGCGCACGGTCGCGTCAGTGCACATGTGGAACGTCAGGGACACCGCGTAGGGATCGCCTCTGTCGTAGGACAGATCAAGCATCACGGGCCGGTCCACTCCTTCGGCGACGACCAGGCGGACAAGCATCCGGCACACCACCACAGGGAAACTGTCGGGTTCTCTCATCACATCACCGCTCGGTAAACCGGTGGGGTCAAGGGGGCTCGGAGGGCACACGGTGTGATGCGTCATGTGCCCGTTGGTGTGATTCAGGGACATCACGATTCTGCGAGACCCCGCGCGCTCGCACCATCAGTCAAATGACCCGGGAGTCGCCGCGCACAAATGACCCGGGAGTCGCCGCGCAGTCACGTTACTGATGTTTGTCCTCGCGGGCCGGGTGCACGGTGAGCCCAAGCTTTCCCGCCGTGCAGCGGGAAGGACAGTGCAACCTACGGAGTACTCATGTCACTCGGCTCGCGTGTCGAACGGCTGCCCCCGACCGCTGCCGGACACCTGCCCTCACGATGGCCGCAGTGCCGTCCCGCACCGGAATCACGAAGGGCCATGCCCGAACCGTCGAGTGAGACCGTGCGGTTGGACGCGGACGGCAGTCAGCCCCCCGGAGTGGTGGGCAGGGTGGTGGGCCGTGCGCGGCAACTCCAGGAGATCAAGGCCCTGCTCGGGTCCGGAACGGCCGCGGGCCGTGCCCTGCTGCTCACCGGAGAGCCGGGGGTCGGCAAGACCGTGCTGCTCGATGAGATCGCCAGGGGCATGGCCGGGGCGGGTGCCCAGGTCCTGTCGGCCGTCGGCGTCCGCTTCGAGACCGAACTCGCCTACGCCGGTCTTCACCAGTTGCTGTTGCCGCTGAACGACCGGTTCGACCGCTTGGGAGACACACATCGGAGGGTTCTGCGCGGTGCGCTGGGCTACGGCGGTGATCCGGTGCCCGACGAGCTTCACGTCTGCGACTCGGTGCTCCTCCTGCTGCGCCGAGCGGCAACCGAACGCCCTGTGTTCATCGTCGTGGACGACCTCGCCTGGCTCGACCGGGCCAGTTCGGCGGTCCTGGGCTTCGTCGCCCGGCGGCTGGCGGGAAGCCGTATCGGATTCCTCGCCGCCTCCCGCTCGGGAGCCGAGACCATCTTCGAGCGGGACGGGCTCACCGAGTACGAGCTGCCGCCGCTGGATCGCGACGCGGCCGTGGAGTTGCTCGGAGCCCGAATTCCGGGGCTGGCCGCGCCTGTACGGGACCGCGTCCTCAGGCAGGCCCACGGGAATCCGCTGGCGCTCGTCGAACTGCCCGCTGCGCTGAGCGGCCCGCAACGCAGTGCGCTGGCCGATCTGCCCGACGTACTGCCCCTCTCCCCACGTGTGCGGGACCTCCACGCTTCGCGCGTGGCCGGTCTTCCGGCCGAATCGCGCCGGCTCCTCCTGCTCCTCGCCCTCGACGACACCGGAGATCCGGGTGTCCTGCGGGCCGGATCGCAGGACACGAAGACTCTCGCGGCGCTGACAGAGACGGAATCGGACCGCCTGATCACCGTCGACGACACCAACCGCCGGGTCGCCTTCCGTCATCCGCTGATGAGGGCCGCGGTCGTCGAGGCCAGCACCCTGACCGAGCGCTGCCAGGCTCATCGCGCGCTCGCCGAGATCCGCGCGGAGACACCCGAGCGGCGGGCCTGGCACCTGGGCCGGGCAACCCTCGTTCCCGACGAGCCTGTTGCCGCCCTGCTTGAGGAGGCCGGGCATCGCGCATCCCGACGAGGTGACGCCACGGCAGCGATCGCCACGTTCACCAGAGCCGCCGAGCTGAGCCCTCGTCCCGCGGACCGAGGACGCCGACTGACCCGTGCCGCCTACCTCGGTGCCGACGCGACCGGCGAGCTGCGCGCGGCCTCGGAGCTCCTCGACCGCGCCCGGCACGCGGACCCGGACCTCCCTCGGTCTCCGCTCACCGCCGCCACGGCGGCACTCCTCCTGCTCAACGGCGGTGACGGCGACATCGACATGGCTCACCGCCTCCTGGTGGAGGCCATCGAGAGCGGCACCCACGGATACGACGCCGAGGACGAGGGGCTCATCGAGGCACTGCACGTCCTGCTGCTGGTGTGCTGGTCCGGTGGTCGCGATGCCCTGTGGGAACCCTTCCACGCCGCCATCGACCGTCTGAAGCCGGCTGCTCCGCCGCTGCTCTCCGCCTGCGGCAGGACACGGGCGGGCCCGCCACGCACAGGCTTGACCGACCGTCAGGAACTCGACTCGATCCTCGTCGGCATCCACAACGGAGACGACCCGGGGCAGATCGTCCGCATCGGTACGGCCTCCGTCCACCCCGACCGGCTCACGGACCTACGGGACGTCTCCTGGCGTGTGGTCCGTCACGGACGCCGGGGCGGCCACGTCCGTCGGCACATCGACGCGCTCATGCACCTGTGCCAGCAGGATTTCCCGACCGGCAGGTGGGAGGAGGCCGGGACGCTGGCCGCGGAGGGCCTGAGGATCTGCGAGGAGCGCCAATACCCGTTCTTCTCCTGGTACTTCGAGTACCACCAGGCCCTGCTCGCCGCCGTCCACGGACGCTTCGAGGAGAGCCGGAGACTGGCCGACCGGATCACTCACTGGGCCATGCCTCGCGGGGCTCTGGAGGCGGTGGCCTTCGCCGACCACGCCCGGGTCCTCGCCGAACTCGGTGCGGGCGACTACGAGTGCGCCTACCGCCATGCCATGGCGATCAGTTCCGCCGGCCGACTCGCGTCCCACGCTCCGCAGGCGCTGTGGTCCTGCATGGACCTCGTGGAGGCGGCAGTGCACACCCGGCGCACCGCCGAGGCGGAGGCACACGTGCGGGCGATGCAGGAGGCCGGTATCGCGGCGCTCTCCCCGCAGCTGGCGCTGCTGGTGGCGGGCTCTGCCGCACTCGTCGCACCCGATGACGACGTGGTCGTACGCTTCGACAGGGCTCTGGCCGTCCCGGGGGCGCAGGATCAGCCCTTCGACCTGGCCCGGATACGGCTGGCCTACGGGGAGCGTCTGCGACGCATGCGCTTCGTCACGGAGGCCCGGGCCCAACTGGACGCGGCGGCCGAGGCGTTCGAGCGCCTGGGTGCCGAGCCGTGGGCCGAGCGGGCCGCGGGCGAACTACGTGCCACCCGCCGGTCCCGGACCGGGGCGAAGCGTGGCTCCGTGACTCTCACCGCGCAGCAACGGGAGATCGCCGCACTCGCGGTCTCAGGCATGACCAACAAGCAGATCGGCGAACGTCTGCACCTTTCGCCCCGGACCGTGGGTTCGCATCTCTATCAGCTGTTCCCGAAACTCGGAATCGCCTCACGCGCGGCACTCAGGGACGCGCTCGCGTCTCTTCCCCCGAGTGCCGCGTTCTAGTGCTGCGACGAGGTGGGAGACCGCTTCTCGCGGGGCTGCTGCGGCGGCAGCTCGGCGAGGGCCTCGCCGAGCGTGACACGGGAGGTGACGCCGAGCTTGGGGAAGATCCGGTGCAGGTGGGCCGCCACGGTTCGGTGGGAGAGAAACAGCCGTTCGCCGATCTGCTTGTTGGTCATTCCTGAGGCGGCGAGTGCGGCGATCCGGTGTTCCTGCTCCGTGAGCGGGGTGGTCCCCAGGTCCTGGTGCACCCGAGTGGCGGTACGGCCGGTGGCCCTCAGTTCCTCGGCCGCCCGCGCGGCCCAGGGGACGGCACCGAGACGGCGGAAGGTCTTGAGGGCGGCGGCGAGGTGCACCCGGGCGTCCTTGACGGCCGGTGTGCGACGCAGGTGCTGCCCGTAGGCCAGGCGGACCCGGGCGAGGTCGAAGGGCCAGCGCTCGGCACCGGGAACGGCGAGCGCTTCCTCGAAGAAGCCCGCGGCCCGGTCCTCGGGAGCGGCGATCGCGGCCGAACCGGCGGTGACCAGTGCCAGGCGGCCGGAGATGCCGGGCAGACCTGTCCTTCGCATCGCGGCGACATGCGCGAGTGCCTCGGCTCGGCGTCCGCTGCGGACGGCGGCTGCCACGAGGTCCATGGGAACCCACAGAGCCAGCGGGGCATGGGGGGCAATCACGCCTGCAGGGCTGATCGCCGATGCGTCGAGGTAGGCCTCCTCGTGGTCGCCGCGTCCCAAGGCGGCCAGTGCCGTCATGTGCCGTGCGAAGTGCTCGACGGTCCGGGCGCCGCGGGGTCTCGCCCACTCCGTGATCCCCTGCGCGAGTTCCCGCACCGTGTCGTCCTCGCCCCGCGCCGCGGCGAGCAGGCCCCGGGCCCGGTAGAACTGCTGGGCCAGCAGCTGATAGCCGTGGGCCTCGCACAGTGCCAGCCCCTCTGCCGCGAGACGGCCGCACTCCTCCCACCGACCTGTCATGAAGTCGTCCAGGCACAGCACCACCAGCGCGATGAGAGCCGAGGTGACCGCGCCGCCCTCGCGCCCGTCCTCGACGACGGGCCAGAGAGCGGCACGACACCCCGTCGCCCGGTCCACGAAGAGTGCCGCCATCGAGATCCGTTCGATCCGGCTCGGGTCTGCTTCCCGGTTCAGGTCGTGGATCACCGCATCGAGCAGGCCGAGGGAGGCCGCGGAAGAGCGAGCCGGGTCGGCGTAGACATCGCCGAGCAGTTCCTGGAGGGGAGGCATCCGCTCGGTCAGCTGGGACATGGCGGCGTGATACGCGTCCCAGAACTCGGGTCGGCCCGCGAACAGACACACCCTGCGCAGGGTGCACAGCGCCTCGGAGAGCGACTCGTCGTCGCCGTCGGACCGGCCCTCGCGGGTCGTGATCGCACCGACGAGCAGCCGGTGCGCGGTGTTGACGTCACCGTCGCGGTTGAGCAGCACGTGGGAGGCCGCGGCCGCCGCCCGCAGCGATCCCCTGAGCTCGGGGTCGGCGCGCCGGGCCTCCACGAGCAGTTCCGCCGCCGTGCGCAGCTCTCCGGCGACGTCGGCACCCACGAAGGCGGCTTCTGCCAGCCGTCTGCCGCGCTCCGTGGCGCCGGGAGTGAGGTCGGCGGCTCGTACCAGCGCGTTGAAGGCGCCGACGGCGTCGCCGCGCCGGCGGACCCGGTGGGCGGTGTGCTCCAGGAGTGCCGCGACCTGCTCGTCCGGGCGGGGTGTGGCTTCGGCCAGGTGCCACGCCCGGCGATCGGGCTGATCGGGCAGCGCCTCCGCCAGAGCGCGGTGGGCGTCCAGGCGCTGAGAGCTGGTCGAGCCCGACACGATCGTCGCGCGGATCAGGGGATGGCGGAAGAACAGCCGTCCCAGGCCGAGGTGTTCGACCCGCAGCAGTTGTGCCCGCTCCGCGGGGGCCAGAAGGGACAGCACGTCCTCGCCGGGGGCGGCGGCCCGTAGGACCGGCAGGTCGCCGCTGTCCTCCAGCGCGGCCAGAAGCAGGAGCCGGCCTGTGGGTGCCGGCATCTCCGCGACCCGGGTGGCGTACAGGTCCTGCAGCCGGCGGCTGAGCGGGAGCACCTCGGACAGCACCACTCCCGCGCTGCCCCGCGAGTCGTCCAGTGCGGCCGGCAGTTCCAGCAGGGCCAGCGGATTGCCCTGGGCCTGTGCCAGGACACGCCGCAGCTCCCGCCCGGCGAGCAGAGGGAACCGGGTGCCGACCAGGTCGGCAGCGGCCCTGTCGTCCAGCGGTGACACGGTGAGTTCTGGGAGTCCCGCACGTTCGAAGAAGCTCTCGAACCCCGGCCGTGAAGCGGCGAGGAGGCCCACCCGGCTCCCGGTCAGCCGCCGGGCGACGAACGCCAGCGCCGTGGCGCTGGCCCGGTCGATCCATTGCAGGTCGTCGACGACCAGCAGAACCGGACGGGTGATCGCGGCCCGGCGGAGCAGCGCCAGTACGGCCCCGTAGACGACCAGCCGATCCACCGGGGCACCGTCACCCGCGCCCAACGCGACGGTCAGTGCCTCGCGGTGTGCCGGGTCGAGCCCGTCGCACTCGTGCAGCAACGGTTCGAGCACGTGGTTCAGCCCGGAGAAGCTCAGATCCGCGAGGAACTCGACCCCGGCCGAGCGCAGCACGAGCGCACCGACAGCCGTCGCCGCCTCCGCCGCGGCGTCCAGGAGAACGGACTTGCCCACGCCCGGCTCCCCGGACAGCAGCAGCACCCCACCGTGGCCGAGCACCTGGTCGACGTACGACCGGAGCAGCTCCAGCTCCTCGTCGCGTCCCACCAACCCCTCGGCCGTGCCGTGCGACACCGACCCATCACCGGCCACAGTGGCCCCCTTCGAGAACTGACGTGACGAACTCCCCGTCTCCGGGCCGTGGTTCAGTCGGAGGAAGGCCGCGGGGCGCGCAGGTGGGCCCGCTTCTCCAGCTCCTCGTCGTCGACCAGCGTGAGCATCGGCTCGCCGGGCGCGCACATCATGACGACGACGTACTTGGCCGGGGTGTCCGACAGCGCGTTTCCGTTCTGGTAGTGGATGACCTCACCGCCCGGCTCCCAGAACGTCTCACCGGCCTTGATCACACGCTCGGGCTCGCCTTCGAGTTCCCACCGGACGGCGCCTTCGGTGACGTAGCCGAAACACGGCCCCGAGTGCCGGTGCGGTGGCGTACCGGGGTGTCCCGGAGGCCACTCGACCAGCACGGTCATCGCCGAAGCGCCTTCCGGCACGAAGGGCGGCATGACGTCCGCCAGCATCCTGGGGCCGGTGCCCTCCGGGTCCCCGTGCCCGCCCATTGATCCCATCTCCAACACCGTGTCATCCCTCCGTCGATCCGATGTGCTTCACAGGAAAAGACCGGGCACGGTCCGCGTGTGTGACAGCGAGGGCGGACGACGTTCAGGACGCAGTCGAATGACTCAAGCAAATCGCTGCCGGATCACGGAAGCTGAAGCGGTTCCCGGCCCTGCGGCGAACCGTCGCCCTGGAGTGCCGAAGCCGCCGTGCCCGGGGTTCCGGATGGTGATGAGCCGGCTCTTCCGCACATTCACACTGCGTCACAACGTTAGGAACACACCATGCTTCTCGCTCTCGTCGATCCGCGGTGGTCAGGCGGACACACGCGTCGGCACGCGACCCGTCGGTTCGACGGTGTGGGCGGTGCCGCATGAACGAACAGAACGGCGGTCTGACGGTCGGCGTCGATCTCGGCGGCACGAAGATCGCCGCAGGGGCGGTCGACCCCGCCGGGAAGGTCGTCTCCCGAGTGCGCATCCCCACCCCGCACGACCCGGACCGGATCGCCGAGGCGATCGCCGAGGCGGTCCAGCGGGTCCGCTGGGGCTGGGACGACGTCCGGGCGGTCGGCGTCGGCGCCGCCGGATACGTGGACGCGGACCGTACGACGGTGCGCTTCGCGCCCAACCTGGGATGGCACGACAAGGCGATCCGGGACATCGTCCAAGAGGCCACCGGCCTTCCGGTCGTCGTCGAGAACGACGCGAACGCCGCCGCATGGGGCGAGTTCATTCACGGAGCCGGTGCCGCGCACGACGACATGCTGATGGTCATGGCGGGCACCGGCCTGGGCGGAGGCATCATCAGCAGAAGCCGGCTCTTCCGAGGCCACTTCGGCATGGCCGGGGAGATCGGCCACTACCGGGCGGTCCCCGACGGGCTCGGGTGCCCCTGCGGCCAGTACGGCTGCATGGAGCAGTACGCCAGTGGAGCGGCCCACACCCGTCGCGCCCGCGAGATGTCGGCCGCCGATCCGGCACGGGCCGCGGTGGTACTCGCGCTGGGCGACGGCACCCCCTCCGGCCTTGAGGGGCACCACGTGACCAAGGCGGCCCTCAGGGGCGACCCCTTCTCCCTCGATGTGTTCGCGCAGTCGGGCCGCTGGCTGGGCCAGGCTCTCGCCGACCTCGCGTCCATCCTCGACCCGTCCGTCCTCGTCATCGGCGGCGGCCTCGGCGACACCGGCGAACTGATCAGGCGTCCGGCCGAGATCTCCTACCGCCGGGCCCTCGGCGGCGGCGAGCACCGTTTCTACGCCGAGGTCCGCACCGCCACCGTCGGACCGGACGCCGGCCTCGTCGGCGCGGCCGGCCTCGCCCGCGTCCACGAGCTGCTCTCGTCCCCGGCAGCCAGTCTCTGACCGGCGGCGCGCTCGCCGACAGGCACGAAGAGCGATGCCCGCGCCCCAGCGCGGTCGTCGTCCAGATCCACGTCCCCTACGACCGGCACGCCCGCCCGGCCGGGAGCCCCCGCCGTACGTCCGTGCACCCGGTCCTGTGAAGGAGTCCTTGTCCATGACCGCGAACGCCTCTTCCAGGGGGCAGGCCCGCCCAAGGGCCACGCTCCACCGGCCCGACCTCAGGCGCATCACCTACATCTCTGCGGCAGCGTCGATCGGCGGCTTCCTGTTCGGCTACGACAGCGCCGTCATCAACGGTGCCGTCACCGGAATCCAGCACCGATTCGACGTCACCTCCAGCGAGACGGGCACCATCGTCGCCTCCGCCCTGCTCGGTTCCGCCTTCGGAGCGGCCGTCGCCGGGCGTCTCGCCGACCGCATCGGCCGTCCGCGCGTGATGCACCTCGCCGCCGCCCTCTTCGCGATCAGCGCGCTGGGCTCGTCCATGCCCTTCTCCGCCTGGGACCTGGGAGCCTGGCGTGTCGTCGGCGGTATGGCGATCGGCCTCGCCTCGCTGATCGGGCCCACCTACATCGCCGAGGTCGCACCGCCCGACCACCGCGGCCGACTGGCCTCGTTCCAGCAGGCGGCCATCGTGCTCGGCATCACCGCCTCCCAACTCGTCAACTGGGGCATAGCCCAAGGGGCCGACGGCAGGAGCGAAAACATGCTGGGTGCCCTGCACGCCTGGCAGTGGATGCTCATGGCCGCCGTCGTCCCGGCGCTCGCCTACCTGCTTCTCACCCTGCGCATCCCGGAGTCGCCGCACTTCCTCGTCGCCACGGGCCGCGAGGTCCAGGCCCTCGCCGTACTGCGCGATCTGCAGGGCACCTACGACGGCGCCGAGGAACGGATCACCGACATCCAGCACGCGCTCAAGACCGGCCACAGGCCGCGGGTACGCGATCTGCTCGACGGCCGCTTCGGGCTGCTGCCGATCGTGTGGGTCGGCATCGGGCTGGCCGTGTTCCAGCAGCTCGTCGGCATCAACGTCATCTTCTACTACTCGTCACTGCTGTGGCAGTCGGTGGGCATCGACCAGGCCAACTCCCTGCTGATCAGTCTGTCCACGTCGATCATCAACATCGTGGGAACCGTCGTGGCGATGCTTCTGATCGACCGGGTCGGCCGCAAACCGCTCGCGCTGACCGGCTCGGCCGGGATGGCCGTGTCGCTGGCGGTCGCCGCCTGGGCGTTCTCGTACAAGAGGGGGAGTGGCAGCGATCTGTCCATTCCGGACACGCAGGGCACCGTGGCGCTGGTCGCCGCCCACGCCTTCGTCTTCTTCTTCGCGGTCTCCTGGGGTGTGGTGCTCTGGGTGATGGTCGGCGAGATGTTCCCGCTGCGGATCCGGGCCGCCGCGATGTCGGTGGCGACCGCCGCCAACTGGATCGCCAACTGGGCCGTCACCGAGAGTTTCCCTCGTATGTCCGACTGGAATCTGTCGTCGACCTACGCCGTCTACGCCGGCTTCGCCGTGCTCTCCTTCGTCTTCGTCGCCGTCCGGGTGCGCGAGACCAACGGCAGGAAGCTGGAGGAGATGGGATGACGGCGCCGCGTACCCTCCGACTGAACAACCGTGCCCTGCCCGTCCGTTCGGTGGCGGGCTGGTGGCCGGCCGCGTCCTGCCGAGGCGCCGACATCGAGACCTTCTTCCCGCCTCCGGGTGACCTGGAGAGCGTCGGGCGGGCGCTGATGATCTGCGAGCAGTGCCCGGTGCAAATCCTGTGCCGCCAGTACGCGCTCGATCACCGGGAGCGGCACGGGATCTGGGGCGGTCTGACCGAGGAGACACGCGAGACGCTCCTCCGCATGGGGCCGCCGCCGGCCGTACGCACCCGGTCACCTGAACCCGCCGAACTCCTCGTCGAACCGAGGACATGGATCGCCCCTCCGGAGTCGTCATGGGTTGCGCCGTGAACATGGCGAACCCCTACCAGCGTTCCTCCTGACGCCGGGCTGATCCCGACGGCGCCCTCATCGACAGAACCCGGCCGGGGAGCACAAGCCCGGCCGGTTCTGCCGCGTCAACGCCGTCGAATCCCCGCCTCGGCGGCGCAGTACCGACGAGGATTGAGTCGTTTGACTGATGTTGCGGTCGCGCCGAGGGTGTAATGAGTCGCGATTAGAATGCCGTGCGACGTGACACTCTGCACGGAGGAAGCCGCACATGCTCAGCCCAGCAGCCGGAGCCTTCCTCAGGCCGAACCCAGCACCCTCGCGATGATCGGCCGGGACGAGGAGCTGCGCGTCCTGCGCAGGCTGCTGGCGGACGCGGCGGACGGACACGGCGGTGCGCTGTTGATCCACGGCACTGCCGGCGTCGGCAAGTCGGCTCTGCTGCGCACGGTCGGCGACGAGGGCACCGAGGGCGGTTTCAAGGTGTTGAGCGCAGCCGGTGTGGAGACCGAGCTGTGGCTGCCGTTCGCAGCTCTGCAGCTGCTGCTGCAACCGGCCGCCGACGGCATCGGGAAGCTGCCATCGCCGCATCGGACGGCGCTGGTCGACGCGTTCAGCGCCACACAGGCCGAGCCCCATGTCTACCGGGTCGCGCTCGCCGTACTCGAACTGCTCGCCGACGAGGCCGACCGGCAGCCCCTCCTCCTGCTCGTCGACGATGTGCAGTGGATCGATGCGCCGAGCCGGGACGTCCTCAGGTTCGTGGCCCGGCGCACCCGCGACCTCCCCGTACTGGTCATCGCCGCCTCCCGGCTCCGCACGCCTGACTCCTACGCCCCGAGCGCGCAGCCGGACCTCCCGCTGCAGCCGCTCGGCCGGTCGGCCGCCGCCGAACTGCTCGATGCGGGTGCACCGGACCTGTCGGCTCCGATGCGGGCCCTCATCCTGGAACGCGCCGAGGGCAACCCGCTGGCCCTGGTCGAGCTGCCCAAGACGGTGCAGGACATGGCGTCGCAGCTGGACGATCTGCCGCTGACCCAGCGACTGGAGGACGCGTTCGCCGCACGTACGGACTCTGCGAGCCCGGAGTGCCGCACGCTCCTACTGGTCCTGGCCGCCGAGCCCAGCGCACCACTGAACCGGCTGCTGGACGTGTCGAGTCGTCTGACGGGCACGGCGGTTTCCTTGGAGGCGGTGCAGGAGGCGGTCGACGCGGGCCTGGTCGTCCTGGTCGGCCGTGCTCTTGAGTTCCGGCATCCGCTGATGCGCTCGGCGATCTACACCCGCGCCACAGTCGCTGACCGGCTGGCCGCCCACCGAGTCATCGCCGCGGCCATGGCCGACACCCCCGAGCGCCAACTCCTCCACCTGGCTGCCGCATCGCTGGGCCCGGACGCGGAACTCGCAGCCCGGCTGGAACGTTTCGCAGACACGGCGCTGGCCCGGGGCAAGGTGGCGTCGGCCGTCCCGGCCCTGCGCCAGGCGGCCGAACTCGTCCAGGACCCACGCCGCAGGACCGAAATCCTGGTCCGGGCAGTCGAGTCGGCCAGCGAGATCAACGACCGGATCCACACCCAGTTGTTGCTGGACCAGGCCGACATGACCGAACTCGGCCCACTGGAGCGGGCCCGCCTCATGGTCGTGTCCGACAAGGCGGCGTTCGAACCCGAGGACCCGCACCGCCGTATCGAGGACATGGTGACCACGGCGGCCGGCGCGTTCGACGCGGGAGCCGTGCGGGTCGCCGAGAACCTGCTGTGGCGGGCCGCCGCCCGGTGCTTCTTCCAGGACGGCGACGCACGGGTGCGCACGCTGGCCGCGGCCGAACTGGACCGCTGGAACCCCGATCCGGACGCTCCCGTCGTCCTGACGGTACGGGCGTACACCGAACCGTACCGGCACGGCGCCGAGGTGATCGCACGGCTCGACGTCCTCCGGCCGGACCACCAGGACGGCCGGATCATGCACTTTCTCGGCAGCGGCGCGATGGTCCTGGGCGACGTCACCCGCGCCGCTCGGTACCTGTCGCTGGCGGCCGCGGCGTGGCGGTCGCAGGGCAGGCTCGGACTGCTCGCCCGGTCACTCGCCGGCAGTTGGCCGCGGGTCTACCTCGGTCAGCTCGATCGGGCCCGCGAGGAGTCCGGCGAAGGACTCGCCCTGGCCGAGGAGACCGGGGAATGGATCGTCTGGCTCGGGGTGAAGGCGACGGGGAGCCTGGTGGCGGCGCTGCGCGGGGATACCGACACTGCGGCGCAGATGCTCGGCGAGCTCCGTGCCCACCGGCTGTTCCCCGGCATGCCGTTCGCCGCCGTGATGGCACAGCAGGTCGAGGGCCTGCTCGCGCTCTTCGACGGCCACACGACCGAGGCGTACGACATTCTCGCGCGCGCCTTCGATCCGACCGACCCGCACCACCATTCGGTCGGCCGCTGGCTGCTCGCACCGGACCTGGCGGACGCCGCCGTGGCCGCGGGCAACGTGCCGCAGGCCCGCGAACTCCTGGACGGGCTCCCCGAGTTGGCCGCCCGACTGCCCTCGGAAATGATGGTGGTGGCCCAGGCCTACACCGAGGCCGTGCTGGCGCCGGACGACACGGCGGAGGAGCGCTGCACCGCGGCGCTGACCGCGTTGCCCGCAGGCTGGGCCCTGTCGCGGGCCCGGCTGCACCTGCACCACGGCCGCTGGCTGCGACGGCAACGGCGCAACGTGGACGCCCGGAACCCGCTGCGCATCGCCCGCGACGAGTTCGACCGGGTCGGCGCGCGACCCTGGGC
This sequence comes from Streptomyces sp. NBC_00461, assembly GCF_036013935.1. Classification (NCBI taxonomy): domain Bacteria; kingdom Bacillati; phylum Actinomycetota; class Actinomycetes; order Kitasatosporales; family Streptomycetaceae; genus Streptomyces; species Streptomyces sp. NBC_00461. The sequence continues at coordinate 813,789 of NZ_CP107902.1, read as the reverse complement.
CGAGATGGCTCGCGAGCAGCTGCGCGCCGCCGGCGAGTCGAGCAGTCGGCGGCATGCGAACACCAGCGACCGGCTGTCGGCTCAGGAGATGCAGATCGCGGTGCTGGCGTCGCAGGGACTGAGCAACCGGGAGATCGGCCAGCGCCTGTTCATCTCGCACCGCACAGTCGGAGCCCATCTGTACCGCATCTACCCTCGCCTGGGCATCACCAGCCGCGGCAAGCTCGCCGCCGCGCTCTCGGCACTCCACGACGGACAGTCGGCAGCCGACACGCCGGGCGCCAGCGCCCGCTGACAGCAGGTACCGACCGTAGGCCGGGGTGAAGGTGGCCGATCTTCATCAATTCCAATATATTGCATTCTGCATGTTGAAGAGTGACACTGGGGCCGGATGGCGGTGGCCTGCCGACGGGCCCCGCGATGAAGAGGAGCACCGGATGGCGGCAGCCACGCGTATCGAGCACGACCTGCTGGGCGACAAGGAGGTCCCCGCCGACGCGTATTACGGCGTGCACACGGTGCGGGCCCTGGAGAACTTCTCGATCACCGGGTCGACCATCGCCCAGTTCCCCGACCTGATCGCCTCGCTGGCTGCGGTCAAGCAGGCCGCCGCAGCAGCCAACCGCGACCTGGGCCTGCTGCCTTCGGAGATCGCCGAAGCGATCATCACGGCCTGCCGGGAGATCGGCGCCGGACGGCTCCATGACCAGTTCGTCGTCGATCCCATCCAAGGCGGCGCCGGGACGTCGACGAACATGAACGCCAACGAGGTCATCGCGAACAGAGCCCTGGAGCTCCTCGGCCATCCTCGTGGCCGCTACGAGGTCATCCACCCGCTCGACCACGTGAACCTGGGCCAGAGCACCAACGACGTCTACCCCACCGCCGTGCGCCTGGCCCTGGTCACCTCACTGCGACGGCTCTGCGCGTCCCTGGAGCACCTGGCGGGCAGCTTCACCGCGAAGGCCGCACAGTTCAGCGACGTACTGAAGATGGGCCGCACCCAGCTCCAGGACGCGGTACCCATGACACTCGGTCAGGAATTCACCACGTACGCCGTCATGATCGAGGAGGACCGACGGCGCCTCACCGAGGCCGGCGCCCTGCTCCTGGAATGCAACCTCGGCGGTACGGCGATCGGGACCCGCATCAACGGCCACCCCCGTTATGCCGAGCTGGCCTGCGCGCACCTCGCCGGGATCAGTGGCGAACCGGTGGTGTCCGCGGGTGACCTCATCGAGGCCACCCAGGACTGCGGGGCCTTCGTCCAGCTCTCCGGCGTCCTGAAGCGAGTCGCGGTCAAACTCTCCAAGACCTGCAACGACCTGCGCCTGACCTCGTCGGGCCCGACCACCGGACTGGGCGAGATCAACCTCCCACCGGTACAGGCCGGTTCCTCGATCATGCCCGGCAAGGTCAACCCGGTCATCCCGGAAGTCGTCAACCAAGTGGCCTTCGAGGTCATCGGAAACGACCTGACCGTGACCATGGCCGCCGAAGCGGGCCAGCTCCAGCTCAACGCGTTCGAACCCGTCATCGCCTACAGCCTGTTGCGCTCCCTGACCCACCTCCGCGCTGCCTGTGACACGCTCGCCGTCCGTTGCGTCCCCGGCATCACAGCCAACCGTGACCACCTCCACGACGGTGTCCACCGCTCCATCGGCCTGGTCACCGCGCTCGCCCCGTACATCGGCTATGCCGCAAGCACCTCCCTCGCCCGCCAGGCCAGGGCCACCGGCCGTCTCATCAAGGACCTTGCGGCCGAATCGGGTCTCCTGACCACCGACCAACTGGACACGATCCTGCGCCCCGAAGCCCTCACGGGGCACCAGCACGTGCGCGCCGACCTGGCACCGGGGCGTGTTCCGGAAGGGCACGGGCCGGACGATGTTCCGTACCGGAGCGTCCGCCCCTGAGCCGAGGGCCAGGCCTTCGTACGCTCAGAAGAAGCTGAGAACTTCCTGTGCCAGGCTGGCGCGACTGATCAACACCACGTGTGCCAACCCCGCTGGAGGAGCCACCAATGAGCCTGGTCAACGGCCTGCCCGCGCACATATTGCTCGTGCATTTCGTCGTCGTGCTCGTCCCCCTGACCGCTCTGGCCCTCGTGGTCTGCGCGATCCGGCCGACGGCGGCACAGCGCCTGGGCATCGTGCTGCCGCTGCTGGCCCTGGTCACGCTCCTGAGCGTTCCCCTCACCACGTCAGCCGGGGAGTGGCTGGAGCAACACGTCGGCAGCAACGCGCTGGTGCGCCGGCACGCCGAGCTCGGCGACGGCATGCTTCCCTGGGCAGGCGGCCTGTTCGTTCTGACCGTCGTCGTCTGGTGGGCGGCTCGCCGCACCGCCGCGTCCGCGTCGGGGACCTCGCCCCGCACACGCCTGTCCGCCACGCCGATGCGCATCGCCGCCGTGGTGCTGTCGCTCGTCGTGTCGGCGGGAGCCGTCGTCGACGTCTACCGCATCGGCGACTCGGGGGCGAAGGCCGCCTGGCAGGGCGGCTACTCGAAGACGGCGTCGAGTGGCGACGGGGACGACAACTGACCTGACGCGGGCTCATCCCGACGTCGGGGTGGGCAGGTCAGGGGCGGGCCCGCATGCGACAAGGGGTGCGGGCCCTGCGACCACCGCGGCACAACCTGTGGATCGCAGCCGGCGGCGACTTCTCCGGGCACGGTCCTGTGGTCGCGGACCCCGGAAAGGCCGCGCACGTCACGCTGGTTCGTCGGTGTGGAGGGCCAGGTGTGGGCAGGCCGTGACGGCGCGCCGGGCGTGGGCGCGAAGCCGGACGGGGACGGTCCTGCCGATGAGGACGGGATAGCCCCACTCGTCGAGGCCGACCAGCTCGGGGAGCAGTTCGGCGCACAGGCCGTGACCGGTGCAGGCGATGTGGTCGATGCGCAGGTTTCGGGTACGGGCCATCGCCAGGTCTCCGGGGGTGTGGCGGGCGGTACCGGGATCGTGGGCGGCCGTTGGGACGAGCGGCAGGCGCCGTGGGTGACATGGTGCTCGACGTCGTCTGCGAAGGCGCGGAGGTGCGGCTGACCGTGTCCGACAACGGCGTGGGCATCCCGGCCGAGGGGCGCCGCAGCGGCCTGGCCTACATGGCCGAGCGCGCCGAGCAACTCGGCGGACGACTGGAGCTGAGCAGCCCCGACGGCGGCGGCACCAGGCTGGTGTGGCGGGTGCCGGTGGCCTGCTGACCCGCCTGCCGTTCGCCGGGCCGGCGGTGTCCGCCGCTCAAGTGAGGCCGTGTGGCCGACCGTTGTGACACCCGACGCATCAGCTCGACCCCGAAGACGGACAGATGAACGTTGCCGTCGTCGGCGCGGGCGGCGGCCGGCAGATTTGCCCGTTGGCGGCCGTGCCTCATGCCGACCGAGGGTGGGGGAGCAGGTCCGGCGGTGGCGAGGTCAGCCGAAGAACACCTCGAACTCGTCGTACAGCGCCGGATCGACCGTCTTGGTCCTGCCCCGGCTCTCGTCGAGCGGGACGCGGACGATGTCGGTGCCGCGCAGGGCCACCATGACGCCGAAGTCGCCGTCCTTGACCGCGTCGACGGCGTGCAGCCCGAAGCGGGTGGCCAGCCACCGGTCGAAGGCGCTCGGAGTGCCGCCACGCTGAACGTGCCCAAGGACAGTGGTGCGGGCATCCGTGCCCGTACGTGCCGAGATCTCCTGGGCCAGCCACTCGCCGATGCCGGACAGGTGCACATGCCCGTACTCGTCCAGCGTCCGGTCCTTGAGGATCATCCGCCCCTCCTTGGGGACGGCTCCCTCGGCGACGACCACGATCGGCGCATAGTTGATCTTGAAGCGGTTCTTCACCCAGGCACAGACCTGGTCGATGTCGAACGGCCGCTCCGGGAGGAGGATCACGTTGGCGCCGCCGGCGACGCCGGCATGCAGGGCGATCCACCCGCAGTGCCGGCCCATCACCTCCACCACCAGGGTGCGCATGTGCGACTCGGCGGTGGTGTGGAGGCGGTCGATGGCCTCGGTGGCGATGCCCACGGCCGTGTCGAAGCCGAAGGTGTAGTCGGTGCCGGGCACGTCGTTGTCGATGGTCTTGGGCACGCCGACCAGATTGACTCCCTGGCGGCTCAGCTCGGTGGCCGCACCGAGTGTGTCCTCGCCGCCGATCACGACGAGTGCGTCCACCTGGTGCGCGGCCAGGGTGTCCTTGATGCGCCGCACCCCGTCCTCGTGCTTGAGGGGGTTGGTGCGGGAGGAACCGAGGATGGTTCCGCCGCGTGGCAGGATCCCGCGCACACGGGCGATGTCCAGTGGCACGACGTTGTCCTGCAGCGCACCGAGCCAGCCGTCGCGCAGGCCGACGAACTCGAAGCCGTACTCCTGGGTGCCTTTGCGGACGACGCTGCGGATCACGGCGTTGAGGCCGGGACAGTCACCGCCGCCGGTCAGCACTGCGACCTTCATGGCTTCCTCCCTTTCCGCCCGGAGCGACCATGCACCGTCTTCGCGCTCGAAGCTCGGCTGTGCGCACTCGGCCTCGGGCGCCTCGGCGGTCTCGCAGCCCGCTCCGGCACGTTTCCCGGCCCGTGTCGTACGGACAGAGCCATGCGGCTCACCTCTGCGGATGCGACTCGACGAGCCGGGTGCCTCTCCCTCCATGATGAGCGCCGATGACTCCGTCGGCGACCCACTCCGAAGGCCCGCCGCCGAGGACCTTCGGCCGCATGACCAGCCCGTGCCGCCGTCCGATCATGGAGGCCGTCCGATCATGGCGGTCGTCCGAGGGCACGATCGTAGTGACGTGCTTGCGCGGGGCCGGCGCGTGCCGCCGAGCAGGACATCGAGAGCGGTCCGCAGGAGGTGGGCGGTGCGGCCCTGGAACACGGCCGGCGACGGCGCCGACTACGGGCGAGGGCCCGGGACCGCACGCCCAGGACGGTGATGGTCATGGGGTGCTCCTCCCCGCCCTGCGACGGCCGGGCCGTTGGCTGCCCCCACCCACGGTGGCCACACGCGGGCGTCCGGGGGAGGGGCCGTAGGGCCTCATGGACCGGCCGAAGGGCCCCGGGGCGTCACCGCCGTGCGGGACGGTCCCCGGACGCGGGCTGCTCCAGCTGCGAGGCGAGCACGGCGGCCTGCACGCGGCGCTGGACGCCGAGCTTGGCCAGCAGCCGCGAGATGTGGTTCTTGACGGTCTTCTCCGACAGATAGAGCCGCTTGCCGATCTCGCGGTTGGTCAGGCCGTCCCCGATCAGTGCGAGGATCTCCCGTTCACGCGGCGACAGGCTCGCGAGCTCGGGTGCGAGTTCGGGGGCCTCGGCGGGCTCGGTGCGCAGCGTGCGCATCAGACGGGCGGTCGTGGCGGGGTCGAGCATCGACTGGCCCGAGGCGACCGTACGAACCGCCGAGACCAGGTCGGAGCCCCTGATCTGCTTGAGCACATAGCCGGACGCACCGGCCATGATCGCGTCCAGCAGGGCGTCCTCGTCGTCGAAGGACGTCAGCATCAGCACGGCCAGCTCCGGCATGCGGCTGCGCAGGTCGCGGCAGACGGAGATGCCGTCGCCGTCAGGGAGGCGTACGTCCAGGACGGCCACGTGCGGCCGCACGGCGGGGGCCCGCACCAGCGCGTGCTCGACATTCGCGGCGTCCCCCACCACACTGATGTCCGGCTCGGAGTCGAGCAGGTCGGCCAGGCCGCGCCGGACGACCTCGTGGTCGTCCAGCAGGAAGACACGGATCGGGTCCTGCGCCGTGAACGTGCGTGCCTCGGTCATGTCGACCCCTCGTTCCCCGATGAGTGGCGGACCACGGGCCGCCCTCAGACGATCGTGACGTGCCGGGGGCGGACGCACTGGGGCCGACCGGCCCTACCACCGACGCTACGTCGAAGAAGCCCGGCAGGGGAGGCTGCGGTACACGGGCGGCACGCGTGCCCGGCGCCCAGTGGCTCACTCTGCGGCCGAGCCGTCCCCGGCCAGGTCGAACCGGACGTCCACCACACCTTCCACGGCCCTGGCCAGTCGTGCGGCCACGGGCACCAGGGCACGGTCCCGGACCCGGCCGGAGAGCAGAACGACGCCCTCGCGGACCTCGACCCACACCGCGGACGCCGGAGCGGGGAGGAGATACGCCACAACCTCTTGCCGTATCTCCTCCGCGATGGCCGCGTCGTCGCGGAGGAACACCTTCAGCAGGTCGGCCCTGCTGACGACACCCTCCAACCGGCCCGCGGCGTCGACGACGGGCAGGCGCTTGACCCTGGACCGTGCCATCGTCCGCGCGGCCTGTGCGAGCGTCGCGCCGGCCCGGACGGTGAGGGCGGGCGAGGTCATCAGCTCCTCAGCGGTGACCGAACCCGCCTTGGCCAGGTCGGACAGCCTGCGCAGCTGCGTGTACCGGTCGGGATCGCTGTTGCGGAACTCCTCCTTGGGGAGCAGGTCCGCCTGGGAGACGACCCCCATGACCCGGCCGACGGCGTCCACCACGGGCAGCGCGCCGACCCTGTGGTCCTGCATGATCCGCACGAGGTCCTTGAAGGAGTCCTTGCGGTTGGCGGTGATCACGGCGCGGGTCATCACGTCGGCGACGATGTGCGGCGATCCGTGCACGGTCGCTCCTTCGGCACTCCGTTCCTCACGGGTGGGGGGCGTGTTCATCGCGCGCTCCCGCTGCCGTACGGGGCGTACGGATCCAGCAGCCGGGTACGGGCCGTGCGCAGCCGGTGGGCCACCACCTCGCCCACCCAGCGGGCGACGGTCTCGCCGAACGCCGGATCCTCCTTGCACATCGTGCGCACGGCCACGGCGTCGAACTCGTACGCCCGCACGGGCGTCGCCGCCTCCGCGCCGAGGTGCCAGATGTGCGGGGGGAACAGCCAGGACCAGCCGACGAGTTCGTTGTGCCCGAGGGACTCGATGACGGCGGCCCGGCGGCCGGGCACGCGCATGTCGAGTTCGACCGTGCCGGTGCGGATGATCCAGAAGCGGCCGGCTTTGCCGCCCTCCTCGAAGAGGCGGGTGCCCGGGGGGAGCGACACCTCCCGGGCCAAGTCCATCAGCCGCTGCCGGTGCTAGGCGGGCAGCGCCCGCGGCATGATCGTCGTTGTGGGACCGTACATGGCGGGCCTCCAGCAGCGCGTCTCGACTGGCCGCTTCCAGCGTGACGGCACGCAGCCGCACGGACCATGGGCCACCCGGCCCCGGCCCGGGGGCCACCCGGCGGCGCACCGAGCACCTCCGGCTACCGGCCGCGGCGCCACTCCCGGTACGCCGCCACAGCCGTGGGCAGCGTGGGAAAGATCATGTCCTCGCCGACCGAGTCCACCAGCCCGTACGGCCGCAGATCGTCCAGCAGGTCCCGCTTGACACGTGCCATGGCGAACGCGACGCCTCGCCCGACCAGTTCACGGCGCACCTCGTCCACCGCGTCCAGGGCGGTGATGTCGACCTCCACGTTGGCCTCGGTGTTGAGGACGAACCAGCGCACCTCTTCGGTCTGTTCGTCGACGGCCGCCAGCGCGCGCCGCCGGAAGTCCTCCGCGTTGGCGAAGAAGAGAGGGGAGTCGTAGCGATAGACCAGCAAGCCCGGAATGGTGCGGGCCGTCGGGTAGTCCTCCACGTCGTGCATGCCGGCCATCCCCGGCACCAGCCCCTCGACGGCGTCGTGCGGGCGGGCCACCCGGCTCAGCAGCTCGGCCACCGACAGGCCGACGGCGACCAGTACCCCGTAGAGGATGTCCAGGGCCAGCACCCCGGCCAGGCAGCCGAGCGCCAGGAGCAGTTCGCGGCGGCGGAAGGAGGCCAGGCGGCGGAAGCCCGCCAGGTCGATCATGCGGGTGGCGGCGTACACGACGAGTGCGCCCAGCACCGCCGACGGCGTCCGCGCGAGGAGAGGGCTGAGGAACAGCAGGACCGCGATGACCCCCGCGCCGGCCACCAGCGAGTAGGCCTGGCTGTGAGCGCCCGCCGAGGAGGCGAGCGCGGTGCGGCTGGCGCTGGCGCTCACCGGGAACCCGTGCACCGCGCTCGCGCCGAGATTGGCCGCGCCCAGCGCCAGGAACTCCTGGGTGGCGTCCAGATCCGCCGCATCGTCCTCGCCGCCGCTGAAGGCCCGTGCGGTGAGGATGAAGTCCGTGTACGCGACGAGCAGGACTCCCAGGGCGGGCAGCACCAGATGCGGCACCTCCGTCAGATCCGGGAGGCCGAGGTCGGGGAGCCCCGCCGGCACGTCCCCGATCACCTTGATGCCGAGCCGGTCGTCGAGGCCGAGGACGATCACGGCCACCGTGCCCAGCACCACGGCGAGCAACGGCCCCGGAAGCGCGGGCGCCCACCGGGCCACCGCGAACAGCAGAGTGAGGATGGCGGCGGAGAACAGCATCGTGGCCGCGTGGACCTGCCCCAAGTTCCCGAAAAATGACCACAGTTGGGCGAAGAAGACCGACCCGGTCGTCGGCACCCCGGTCAGCTTGGGCAGCTGGTCCACCGTCATGATGAGGGCCACGCCCGCCAGATAGCCGATCAGGACCGGGCGGGAGAGCAGATCGGCGATGAACCCCAGGCGCAGCACCCATGCCGCCAGACACAGCAGGCCGACCGTCATGGCGAGGGTGGCGGCCAGCGTGGCGTACCGGTCCGGATCCGATCCCGCGAGAGGGGCCACCACGGTCGCCGTCATCAGCGCCGTCGTCGACTCGGGTCCCACCGACAGCAGCCGTGACGAACCGAGCAGCGTGTACAGGGCGAGCGCGGGCAGGATCGCCCACAGTCCGACGACCGGCGGCAGCCCGGCCACACCCGCGTACGCCATCACCTGCGGGACCAGATACGCCGCGACCGTGGCACCCGCCAGCAGGTCGCCGCGCAGCCAGGAGCGACGGTAGCCCTTCAGCACCGCGGTGCCGGGCACCAGGTCACGTCGGCGCGGGGCGTGCCGGTCCGGGCGGTGGGACATGGGACTCCTTCCGCAGGGTGCCTCAAGGATCCACCGAGGCACCCGCGCGGGCGAGGGCCGACCTGCCGGTACGGCCCAACAGATCCCGCGGTGGAGGTCGTTCGGCCCAGTGGGCGCAGTCGCCGACGATCCTCACCGGTGCCTTCAGCACGAAGGCTCGGGCGGCCGGAGCAGCCGGCCCCACCCAGCGCGTCGCGGATGGGGCCGGTCGGTCCCGGCGCGGGACCAGCGGCCCCTGCGGCAACTGGTCCCGGGTGACGACGCTGGAAGCAGATCCCTGATCAGTTGGCAGAGTCATGGTCCGCACCGTTGTCGCAGGTCTCGACGATTCCCCGAAAGCCGGGCCGCCGCCGAATGGGCAGCCCGCGAGGCGACGCTGCGCGGCCTGCCGCTGAGAGTGCTCCACGTCCGGGAGCCGGTCCCGGAGCCGATCGCCCAGGCACCGCTCCTGGGCGGGGAGACCCTGCAGTACTGGAGTGACAAGATCCCCCGCGAGACGGGAGAGGGCATCCGGCTGCGTCACCCCGGCCTGGAGGTCGTCACCGAGCAGGTGGCCGGTCGGCCCGCGGACATCCTCACAGAGCGGGCGAAGGACGCCGAACTGCTGGTCCTCGGACGCCGAGGCCTCAGCGGGATCGGCGGCTTCGTGATCGGCTCCGTCGGCCTGGCCGTGGTGGCGCACACGGAACGCCCCGTCGTTCTGGTCCACGCCGGCGAGCAGGCCGGCGACGAGCACGAGCCCGACCCGACGGGCATCGCGTCGGCCGCCACCCGCTACCGGCCCGTCCTCCTCGGCCTCGACGTCGCCGTGGTGCGCGGCAGCCACGACAACCAGGCCCGGACGCCGGTCCACGGCAGGGTCGTGGTGGGTGTCGGAGAGGACGCGAGGCAGACGGCTGCCATCCGCTTCGCCTACGAGGAGGCCCGGCTGCGCGGGGTGCCCCTCGACGCCGTACGGGCCTGGCGGTGCCCCGCGCACGAGACCACCGACCATCCCCTGATGGCCGGTGAGCCCGCCCGGTTGCACCAGGAAGAGGCCGTCGAGGCGCTGGAGACGGCACTGCGGGACGCACCGGCCGACGTCGAGGTGCGCCGGCGTGCCCTGGAGGGCCACGCCCGCCGGGTGCTGGCCTACCTCTCCCACGATGCCGACCTGCTGGTCGTCGGGGCCAGGCGGCGCGAGGGACACCACGGGCTTCAGCTCGGGCGGGTCGCCCACGCGGTGCTGTACCACTCCGCCTGCCCGGTCGCGGTCGTACCGCAGTACGGGTGAGTCACAGGTTCGCCGCGTGATCGGGAACGTAGTTCTGCAGATCGCGCGGCGGACGCACGTAGCCGGTCGACGCCGGTCGGTCCGGCAGCTCCAGCACCGGCGGCGGCACCTCGTGGTACGGCAGGGAGCCGAGCAGGTGGGCGATCATGTTCAGCCGTGCCCGGCGCTTGTCGTCGCTCTCCACCACGTACCACGGCGCCTCACGGACGTCGGTGTGCACCAGCATCTCGTCCTTGGCCCGGGAGTACGCCTCCCAGCGGGTGATCGACTCCAGGTCCATCGGCGACAGCTTCCAGCGCCGTACCGGGTCCTGCAGCCTGCGCCGGAAACGGTCCTGCTGCTCGGAGTCGCTCACCGAGAACCAGTACTTGCGCAGCAGGATGCCGTCCTCGACGAGCATCCGCTCGAAGATCGGGCACTGGCGCAGGAAGAGCTGGTACTCCTCCTTCGTACAGAAGCCCATGACATGCTCGACCCCGGCCCGGTTGTACCAGGACCGGTCGAACAGCGCGATCTCCCCGGCGGCCGGCAGATGCTCCACGTACCGCTGGAAGTACCACTGGGTGCGCTCGCGCTCGGTGGGCGTCGGCAGCGCCGCGATCCGCGCGACACGCGGGTTGAGGTGCTCGGCGACCCGTTTGATGGTGCCGCCCTTGCCCGCCGCGTCCCGGCCCTCGAAGACGATCACCAGCCGTGCGCGCTCGGCGCGCACCCACTCCTGGAGCTTCACCAGTTCCGTCTGCAGGCGCAGCAGTTCCTTCTCGTACGTCTTGCGCGGCAACGCCGCCGTCTTCTTGCCCGCCATGGCGCCGCCCTTCCCGTCACCGACATGCGGACACCGGGGGCCGACCGGCCCTCGGTTCAACGCCGGTCAGCCCATGGGACCTCGCCCCGTTCCGCTGGACGCTCGAAGTGTAAGGAATCCCGGAGGAGAATCGCGATGAAGGACGACACGCCCAGCCGCCCCCCGGTCCACGCCCTGCTCGCGGACGGCACGACCGTGTGCATCCGCCCCGTGACGGCGAAGGACCACGAGCAACTTCAGGGACTGTACGAGGAGATGTCCCCGGAGAACCTGCGGCTGAGGTTCTTCGGCGTGAGCCGGCGCTCCGCCGAGTTGGCCGCCGACCGCGCCTGCGCCGCACCGCGCCCGGGACACCGTGCGCTGCTGGCCGAGCGGACGGGCCAGGTGATCGGTCTCGCCGGCCTCGGCGGCACCGCCACCGAGGTGCTCGCCGACCACGCCGCACGCCTGGCCCCGCTCACCGACCACGACGTGCACGATCTGATCACGACCCAGCGCTGCGCGCCCCTGCTGTTCGGTCCACAGGGCAGCGGGCCCGTCGATCTCCAAGCCCTCGACAGCTGCTGCACCGGCTCTCCCGTATGGCGAGCGACCTGCCCCAGCTCGCCGAGGCCGACTTCAACCCCGTACTCGCGGCACCGGGCGGAGTGACCGTGCTCGATGCGCGTGTGCGCCTGCTGCCACGCAGGCCCCAGGACCCGTATCTGCGCCGACTCCGCTGAGGAGGAGACATCATGAAGCACAACAAGGTCGGCTCCGTCATGACGACGGAGGTCGTCCGCGCCGAGTACGGCACCCCGTTCAAGGAGGTGACGCGTCGGCTCGGCGAGCACCGCATCAGCGGACTGCCGGTCGTCGACGATGACGACAAGGTCATCGGGGTCATCTCCGAAACGGACCTGGTGGTCCGGCAGGCGGAGACATCCGACCCCCATGAGCCGAAGAAGCGCTTCCGGCTCGCCGAGCTGACGTCGCGCGCCCGGAAGCAGGCGGCGAAGGCCAGGGCACGCACCGCCGGACAGTTGATGACCGAGCCGCCGATCACGGTGCACGCCGACAACTCCATCGTCGAGGCCGCACGAACCATGGCCCAGCACCGCGTGGAGCGGCTGCCCGTCCTCGACGAGGCGGACCGGCTCGTCGGCATCGTCACCCGCCGTGACCTGCTGAGGGTCTTCCTGCGGCCCGACGAGGAGATCCGCACCGAGGTCATCGAGGAGGTGCTGGTGCGCGCGCTGTGGCTGCCGCCGCGCAGCATCGACGTTGCCGTGACCGAAGGTGTGGTCACGCTTACCGGGCACATGGAACGCAAGAGCGAGACGGAGATCGCAGTCTCCATGACCCGTCAGATCGACGGGGTCGTCGCTGTCGTCGACAAGCTCGCCTTCCGGCTGGACGACGCCCGTGTCCGGCCCGCCGAGCCGGCCGTGCACGGCGTGGCCGACGACTGGATGCGCAGGATATGAGAGGAGGCGGACCGTCATGCCCGGCAACGTGCTGGTCGCCTACGGAACTACGAACGGATCCACCGCACAGATCGCCGAGACTGTGGCCGACGTCCTGCGCAAGGACGGCCTCACGGTCGAGGCCGCCCCGGCGGCGTCGGTCAGCGACGTGACGCACTATGACGCCGTCGTGGTCGGCGCAGGCCTGTACGCCGGACGCTGGCACAAGGACGCCCGGCGCTTCGTCCGCCGGCACCGGCGGGCCCTCGCCGAGCGCCCTCTGTGGCTGTTCAGCAGCGGCCCGCTCGATGCCTCGGCCTCGGAGCGGGAGATCCCGCCCGTGTCCGACGTCCGGCGGACCATGATCCGGCTCGACGCCAAGGGACATGTCACCTTCGGCGGCTGCCTGGTCGAGGGCGCGAAGGGGCGCATGGCGCGGATGATCGTGCGCAACGGGAAGGGCGGCGACTTCCGCGACTTCACCGCGATCGAGAACTGGGCGGCAGAGGTCGCCCAGGAACTGACGGGGGCGCCGAAGAACTGAACACGCGGCAACAGTCTCCCTGGCGGGGGCGCACCATGAACATGTGCCGTCCGCGCCGGGTGTCGGCGCGGACGGCGTACCGTGCAGTCCGATCGGCCCGGACGGCAGCATGGCGTCCCCGGGGGCGGGCCGGCGCGGCGGAAGGACGCAGGGGGCTGTGCCGCTGCCCGACTCCGGGACCGGCCCCTGGCCGGGCGACCGGAGTTTGACGGCAGGGACCAGGACCGGCCTAGGACGGCACGACGGCGACCGGGCATCGCACGGCCGCCTCCAGCACGTCCTGGGCGGTGTCGCCCGTGTGGAGGCCGAGTACCAGGAGCCCGGAGCTCTCGGCGGCGTGGATCAGGGCGTCGGACGGCTCGAAGAGGAGCACATCCTCCAGCACGTCGACGTCGGGGTACTTGCCGCGCCAGGGCCGCAGGGCGTCGGACAGCAGCTGTACCTCCTGGTCCTCCCATTCGGCGCGGTCCTCCTCCAGAACGGGAAGCGGTGACCGGGCGGCGGCACGGGCGGGCAGCGCCCAGGCGTGCACGGCGTGCAGCCGTACCCCGCGCAGCCTTGCCGCCTCGAAGGCGAACCGGAGGACGCCGCCATCAGGGTCGCGGGCATCGAGACCCACGGTCACGGTGTCGGGAAGGCGACGCGGTGCCCAGGGCACGAACACCACCGGCGTCGTGCCGGGCGCGGGAAGCCGGGGACTTCGGTCCAGCCCGGCCACGATCAACTCCGCCTCCCCGTCCGCCTGATCACTCGGCGGCGGGCCCTGCGCCACCTTCAGGGGAAGCCGGCGCAGCGCGGCCTCCCGCTCGGCCCATGCTGTCGCGGACCGGCCCCCCGGTGACGGGTCGGTCCAGGTGATGATCACTCGTCCCATGGAATGCCGCCTTCCGGGTCGTGAACTCCATCGTGCCGCCAGATCGTCGGCCGGCGCAGGGGCCGAACGGTCCCGGTCGGAGACCTGGCGGCCCATGCCTGCAGGTGGGAGAGGGGAGACGCTGGCAGTGTGGTGCAGATCGAAGTATCCCGGCGTCGAGGTCGTCGAGACCGTCACCGAGGGGCGTGCCCGGTCCGCGCACACCTCGACCGGCTTTTCACCGATCGTTTTCCCGAACGGTCTCAGTAGGCCGTCGGTCGCATTCAGGCGGGCGTTGTCGATCACCGCCCGAGTGGATTGTCAGTGGTGCGTCCTACTCTCGCCATATGACCTACAGCGTCTGGCACAGGGGCCTCGGCATCACGCTCGATCTGACCGAGGCGGATCTCGGACACCCCGAATACCCGCGGCTGCTCGACGAGATCTACGGCAATTACCAGCCGGATCTTCTGTACTGCCTGGAAGCCCATGAGGACGAAGGGTTCATCTGCCCCGGCTTCATGGCGATCCGCAAGGTCAGCGGCCGACCGCACGCCATGCATGTGGCAAAGGGCGAACGCCCCGAGACAAAGGCCGAGAGCGATCTCCACAAAGCGCTCGGGGAATACACCGCCGACATCGCCTCGGGGGAGGGTTTCCATGTGACGCGAGCGGAGGGGGCCGAGCACGGAAAGCGCCGTACGGATGTGACGGTGGAGGGCGCCGACAGGTACCGACTGGCGTATGAAATACAGCTCGCGGCGATAGCCGGCGGTTCCGTGGACGAGCGCACCCGCAGCGCACACCGAGAGGGCCTCACCCCCTTGTGGCTCGTCAACAACGAGAACGCGATACCCATCGACCGCGCTCCCTGGGCCCGGCTGAACGTACAGAGCTGGCGCGACGTGACCGACCGCGCGGCCCTGTCGGTGCGCGGTGGTGTCAAACAACTGCACATGTCGCGCTGCGACTGGAGCAATCCGGTGCCCTGTCCCCGGCAGGGCGCCGGCCGGTGTGGCGGACGGCACGGGCTGTGGGAACCGGTGCGCGGGCTCTACTACGACGACGTCATCCGGCGCACTGGCGCGGGCGAACTCGTCTCGCTCTACATGCCGCATCCGGCAGGCCGCCGGGGCTGGCACATGTGGGTCACCCCGACGGACAAGGAGGAGTTCCTGGAAGGCCGCCCCGAGCCGGTTCCGGGTCTGCGGACAGCGCCCGGGACGGGACAGCCCCTTCCGCTTCCAGGACCGGCCGGTCTGCGGGACGGTGACGGCATGGGGACGGGAGTTCGGAGCGAACTCACCCGGGCGCTCGACGACGGGCAGCCCATCGACGCCTCCCTGTGGCACACGGAGCCGGGGCCGTCCGAATTCTCCCGTCCCTTCACGGTGGGCGAGTTCGTCATACCCGGCGATCTGGTCGCCGCGCGGCGCACCTTCACCCGCGCGCTCGAACACTGCGCGGACATCGCCTCGCACCTACCGAGCGGCGCGGACATCGCGGAGGGACGCGCGGAGATCTCCGGCGACCAGCGTGATCGTCTGGGGGACGCGCGGGAGCGGTGCAGGCGTCTGGCCGAGGAGATGCACACCCACCCGTGGTGGGAGACGGTCGGTGACCGGCACGCGGCTCGGGAGGCACTGACGCACGCGGCCACCCACGACACGTGAGGTCTGGCCGATCGTCGCGCATCACTGCCGGCAGGCCCTACCGACGGGCGCGCCCCGCACACACCCGGCGAGCTGTCGCGCTCCGAGCAGCCGTAGATCGTCGTCGAGGCGGGCGGGGCGGCCCCTTCGGATATGCGGCTCGTCGCTCGTCGGACGTGCTGCTCGCCGGGCATACGGTGTGTCGAGCCGTGCCGCAGCGGAGTCATCGACTCCGGCGGCATCGCGGATGTGGACCGGTCCGCCCGGCTGCGCGGCCGGGCGACGGCGTCATGACCAGAACTCGTTGCCCACGTCGAGGTCTTCCACGCACTCGTCGAGGTCGGTGATCTTGTCTCCGACGATTCGGAAGACGATGCCTCCGTCCTCGTCCATGGTCTTGTCGCCACGGCGGGCGGTGGAGTGGTGGAGCGAGACCGCATGTCCACGGCCGTCCACCAGGATGCTGCGTAGTTCGACCTTGAACGTGCCGCCCGTCTCCTCGAACAGTCGGCGGTAGTAGTCGAGTACCGCGTCGATCCCCTTGCAGTCCCCGGACAGCGGGTGGCTCCCGGGCACGTGGTGCGTGGCGTCGCTCGTCATCATCGAGCGCAGGGTGTCCATGTCACCGTTCGAGAAGGCTTCGTAGCCCTTGCGGACGAGTAGTGCGTGGGGGTGTTCAGCCACGATGATCGCCACCTTTCTGGTGGATCGGCGATGGCGGCCTCCGCGCACCATTCTCCGCCTGTTCGACCCACTTGTCCGCTTGTTCGCGAAGGCCGCGTCCCCCGGATGGCGCCCCCAGGTGGACGGGACGACGATGGTGTGGTGGAAGGGGCTCGCAATGGAGGGAACCGACATGATCGAGATCAAGGCCGTGGACAAGCCCGACGAGCGGCGCGACTTCCCGCTCGGACACCTCGAAGCGGTCCACATGACGGGGCTCGACTTCGCCGTGGCCACTTTCGAACCCGGCTGGCGCTGGTCCGAGTCCGTAGGGCCCATCGCCGGCACGGACACCTGCCAGGTCCATCACAACGGCTACTGCGTCACAGGGCGCATGCGGCTACGCATGGACGACGGCGGCGAGAGCGAGGTCGCAGAGGGCGACGCCTTTGTGGTCCCGCCCGGGCACGACGCCTGGGTGGTCGGAGACGAACCGTGCGTGGTCTACGACTTCGCAGGCGGCATGGCAACGGACTACGCGAAGGCGAAGGACTAGGAAGAAGGCTCAGAAGACGAAGGGTTCGGAAGACGAAGGGTTCGGAAGACGAAGGGCTCGGAAGACGAAGGGCTCGGAAGACGTACTGGGAAGTAGGGCCAGGAAGGGCACGGTGTCTGCCTGCGCGTGCCGGGGCGGTCAGACCGGAAGCAGGCGTGCGACGAGTGCGCTGAGCTGGCGGGCGGTGCGGCACTCGTGCATCTCGACCAGCTCGGCGTATCCCGGTGCGGCGGAGTCGCCCGTTCCCCACAGGGCCTGCGGCTCGGGGTTCAACCAGTAGACGCGCCGGGCCCGTTCGGCGAAGCGCCCCACAGCCGCCAGGTTCGGGTCACTTCTGTTCGTACGGGCGTCACCGAGGATGAACACCGTGGTGCGCGGGCCGACCGCGTCGCCGTAGCGCTCCGCGAACTCGCCCAGCGCGACGCCGTAGTCGCTGCTGCCGTGCCAGCCCGTGAGCGTCGCCTCCGCGCGGATGCGGGCGCCCAGCCCCTCCGGGTCGGCCGCGCCGTGCTCGAGGAGCGGGGTCACCTCGTCGAGCCGGTTGACGAAGGCGAACACCCGCACCTTGCTGAACTGGTCGTGCAGCGCCTGCACCAACAGCATGGTGAAGTCCGAGAACCCGGACACCGACCCCGACACGTCGCACAGCAGCACCAGTTCGGGCCGTACCGGACGACGTCTGCGCAGCACCGGCTTCATCGGCACCCCGCCCGTCGACAGCGATCCGCGCAGGGTGCGGCGCAGGTCGATGCTGCCGCGGGAGGCGCGTCGCCGACGCGCCGCGAGCCGGGTGGCGAGCTTGCGGGCGAGCGGCTGAACCGTCCTGCGCAGTTCGACAAGCTGGAGCTTGCCGGCGTACAGGAAGTCGACCCGGTCGGGCGTCGTGGCCACCGCGCGCCGGGCCAGTTCGTCCCGGTCGCGCCGCTCGGCGATCCGGCGCCGCGCCTCCGCGGCCACCTGCCGGCGGAAGGTCTCGATACGCCGCCGGATCTCGTCCTCCAGCAGCCGGTCGGTGAACCCGGACGCGCCGCTCTGTGCCCGGACGCTGTCGCGGACACGGGCGAACAGTGTCTGCGGGCGGAGCCGGTCAAGGGTCTGGTGCGAGGACCAACCGTCCGACGCGGGGGAGGAGCCGTATCCGCCGAAGCCGTCCACCGCCTCGGCCGCCAGTCGTGCCATCAGCATCTCGTCGCCCGCCGCCAGTGCCGCCGCGAGCCGGTCCCGCAGCTCGTCCCGGTCCGCCGACTCGCCCTGGGGCGCGCCGATACCGCGCGGGAAGTACAGGTCGAAGACCGGGTCGAACACCTGCCGCTGGGTCGGCCCGTGGAGCAGCGTCGCGGCCAGCCCCTCCCGCAGCAGTTCGCGGTCGGCGAGGCCCAGCGCCGCCACGGCCTGCGCCGCGTCCACTGTCTCGCCGGTGCCGATCCGCATGCCGTGCGCCCGCAGCGCCCCGACAAGGGACGTGAGGCGATCCGCCACGCCGGGGGCGGTCACACGGCGTCCAGGTCGAGCTTGGCGGCCGCCTTGAGGACGTCGTCCTGGTGCTTGAGCAGAACGCCCAGGCTGTCATGTACGACGGTCTCGTCGAGGGTGTCGGCGCCCAGCGCGAGGAGCGTGCGCGCCCAGTCGATCGTCTCGGCGACCGAGGGCACCTTTCGCAGGTCCATCGCGCGCAGGGCACCGACCACGCGGACCACCGAAGTCGTCAGTGCCTCATCAAGACCGGGCACCTTCAGCCGTACGATGCGACGCTCCAACTCCTCGTCGGGGAAGCCGATGTGGAGGAAGAGGCAACGGCGTCGCAGCGCCTCGGACAGCTCGCGGCTGGCGTTGGAGGTGAGGACGACGAAGGGACGCCGGGTCGCGGTGATCGTGCCGAGTTCGGGGACGGTGACCTGGAAGTCGCTCAGCACCTCCAGGAGCAGGCCCTCCACCTCCACGTCCGCCTTGTCGGTCTCGTCGATCAGCAGCACCTTGGGGTCGTCACCACGGATGGCGGTGAGCAGGGGCCGCGTGAGCAGGAACTCCTCGCTGAAGATGTCCGTACGCGCCTCGTCCCACGTCTCGTCGCGGCCCGCGCTGATGCGCAGCAGCTGCTTGGCGTGGTTCCACTCGTACAGCGCCCGGGACTCGTCGACGCCCTCGTAGCACTGCAGCCGGACCAGCCGCGCCTGCGCCACCTCGGCGACGGCCTTGGCCAGCTCGGTCTTGCCGACCCCGGCGGGGCCCTCCACCAGCAGCGGCTTGCCCAGCCGGTCGGCGAGGAAGACGGTCGTGGCGACCGCGGGCGAGGCGAGATATCCGATGGCGGCGAGACGCGCGGAGACGTCGTCGACGGATGTGAACAGCAACGGAGCCTCCAGCTCGACACGGATCGGAGGGGATCGGAACGCGGATCGGATCCACTATCTAAGCGCTTGTTCACCACTCTGTCACGCGAACCGAGGCTCCTCGGTGAGCGAGACCAGCTCGCTCCCCGAAAACTGGAGTACGCACGGGTTCCTGAGTGGGGACCAGGGGCACGATCGGGCGAAGTCAGCAGGTAGGAGACCCGTGGTCGAGCCGTCCCTCAAGGGTGTGAGATTCCCGCAATCACTCGCAGATTCTGCGAGTGGCACTCGTAATCTGCGGGTTCATGGGGGAGTCCGAAACCCGTTCCCTGACCCCTGGACGCGATGCGGTCGGCCTGGCTGAGGTCTTCTCTCTCCATACCTACCGGAACCGTTCGGGGCAGCGGGACGAGCGGTCGTACTTCTTCGACACACTCGCGGAGTACCAGTGGGCGCGGGATGCGGCAGGGTTGATGCCGTCATCGATTGACCAGCTGGTCAAGCCGGTGATCGAGCTGTGCGAGCACTACGACGTCGTGCCGTGGCAGCTCACGCCGGCCGCGTTGGACCGCTACTTCGCGGGTCCGGGCAAGCGTGCCCGGTCGACGGTCCTGGCGAAGATCAGCAAGATCGACGCGTACTTCGCGTTCCTGGAGCAGCGGTACGCCGGGGAGATCCATCGGTTGTTCGGGGCGGTGGTGGAGTCGCCGGTCGACCCGTTCAACCGGCCCCGTCACCGTGGCGACTTCGGGTTGCGGGTGCCTCCGTCGCAGCGGGCGATGCGGGAGTTCTTCACCGCGTGGCGGAATGCTTTGCCGCAGGCCCGTAAGGAGGCGGTGGCGTGCCGGGACTATGTGATGGCGAAGATCGCCTATGTGTCCGGGGTGCGGGCTGCGGAGCTGTGTGGCGTGGCGCTCGGGGACGTGCACTGGGAGTCGGGCCGCTGGGGCCGGTTCGTGGTCCAGGGCAAGGGAGCCCGCGGGTCCGGCCCGAGGCCGCGGGAGGCGTTCCTGTTCGAGGAGGGCCGCGCGCTGCTGTGGTGGTATGTGGAGGAGGTCCGCGGCCTGTTCCAGGACGACCCGGAGCATCCCGCGGCGCCGCTGTTTCCCTCCGAGCGGCTGCCGAAGCCGGTGGCGGCGCTGAACCTTCCGATCGCGCCGGCCATCGTCCCGGCGACGTTCCGGCGGGCGCTGAAGGCGGCGTCGCGGCTCCATCTGCCGGGGCCGGTGCCGGAGTTGTTCCCGCATCTGCTGCGGCACGCGTGCGCCACCCACAACTACGAGCGCGGCATGACGTTGTGGGAGGTGCAGCGGATGCTCGGACATATCTGGACGACTACGACGGTCAATTACCTGGCAACGGCCCAGGCCGATCCCGAGCAGGCGGACCGCTGGCGGCAGTCGGCGACGCGGGCCGGGCAGCGGCTGGTCGCGGATAGGGGGAGTTTGCGGTGAGGTGGAATCTGCGCTGGGCCGCGGCCAAGCGCGACATCTGGCGGCCGGTCGACCTGCAGGCGGCGTTCGCGAAGGTGGGGTTCATGCCGTCGCTGAGCAAGGTCGCCGCCCTGTGGGGCGGCACTCCGGTGACGGTGCGACTGGATGACCTGGACAAGATCTGCGCGGCGCTGGGATGCACGGTGGCCGACCTGATGGAGGCCGAGCCGGTGGCTGCCGCCGGGGGCCAGGAGGAGCAGGAGCGGGCGGTCGGCGACGAGGCGGGGCCGGTGCGGCCGGTGCCGCGCCGGGACGGCCCGCGCCGGCTGCGGCCGCCGAACTGACGGTGGGGACTGCGGTGGTGGTGCGGCAGTGTGGGCTCTGCCTGGACTGGGGCGTGTCGCGTCTGTGGGACGGGCTGTGCTGGAGCTGTCGTGGCTGGCTGGAGAACCGGGGGACGGCGCGGTGTCCGCGGTGCTGCCGGGTCGGGCCGGTGGACGGTGACGGTTTGTGCCGTCCGTGCGTGATCGCGGTGCGGGAGGAGATCCGGTCCGGCATCGAGGCCGTCTTCCCGGGGCCGACCCAGCTGCACGTCTACGTGCTGGGCCTGGGCCGGCAGGGCGCCCGGAACCTGCCGCGTCCCCGGGGCGCGGCCGCTCCCTGTCTGGGGCCGCGCGAGGCGCGGCATCTGGTCGACGACCCCAGGATCTGTCCCGCGGTGATGCGCGGGCAACTGACGTTGTTTCCGGTCCGGCGGCGCCTGGAACTCAGCGATGCCCGGCGGATCAGCGGCCGTACGTGGCCGGAGGAGGAGGTCCTGCAGGCGCTCGCCGGGCAGCGGGCGGCGAACGCGGGGCTGACGGGGACGTGGCCGCAGATGGTGCTGCGGCTCATCAGGTGTGCGCTGGCGATCCGGGATGCCGAGGGGGAGGCACTGGTTGCGCAGGAGATGCTCGATCAGGTGCGGTTACCGTTGAAAGCTGCCGCCGCTGAACTGCTCGCGCAGGCAGGGATGTTGAGGCCGCGCACGGCCCCGCCCCCGGCGGCCTGGCCGGTGCGGTCCTGCGCGGACTGTGCGTGCTGGGGCGATACGGCGACCCGGTGCCGCGGCTGTCGCGAATGGCGGCAAAACCGTGAGCGCTACCCGGTGGGCCGGTGTCCGAGATGCCGGCGGGACGATCTGCCGCTGCACGTGGGGCCGCCAGGCCCCGCCCTGTCCGTCCCTGTTGGCCCGTCAGGGCCATCCCCCTCATGTCGGACGCGGGGCCCGCTCCGGGCGATAGGCTCCCCAGAGAGCTGGTACTACGTACGCATTCGCCCCTGGTGGTATCCGCATGGATGGTCCGTTGCGCTGCACTGGGCCGACAAGAGTGCGCACCCCTCCCGATGCGGCTCATCGGTCACGCTCCGGCTCAGTCGCTTGTGTATCTCCAGTGCGTCGTCGGACTGTATGAACCCGTGATCCCGTCGAGCCACGTGGTGTTGGAGTGTCGTGGCTCGCGGGATGCATGCAGATCAAGCTTGCAGGGAGCAAGCACGGCCTCCCTGCGCTTCTGCAAGGCTGCCGTGCTCGCTGCTGGGAGGCGCTCGGAGAGTCCGGTCCCTCGTCAGCTCCAGGGAGACGCGGTGAGCCAACTGGTGTCCTCGGCCCAGGACGCCGTGGAGTCCCAGGTGTTGGACCCGCCATTGCTGGCTGTGTAGCCCGTGTAGGCGTAGTGGCGGATGTACTTCGTCGGGTAGTTGACGGACTGGAAGGAGAGGCCGACCCCGCTGTTGCCATAAGTGGGGCAGAAGGTGGCGTCCTGCGCGAACAGGCTGCCGCCGTCGTCGGCGTCCAGGTAGAGCTGGAAGCCGGCGTGGCGCAGGAAGCGGCCGGGTGCATTGGCGGACTCGAAGGTCAGGCACGAGGTGTTGGCCCGGCCGGCGCGGACGATCCAGGTGGCGTCACCCTTGTCGGTGGCCGAGCTGGAGGAGTTGATGGCGGAGATGACGACCTTGTTGTCGGCGTCGTTGTGGCGCAGGTAGTCGGAGGTGCAGCACGCGGTGGTGGCCTGCAGGGAGATCCGGGAGCCGGGGGTGGGGGCGCTGGTCGAGGCGGTGCTGTAGCCGACGGCGGTGATGTTGGCCTGTACGGCGTTCTCGGTGGCGTCCGAGGGGTAGCCCGAGGTCATGACCCCCTCATAGAAGGTGCCTGCGGAGGAAGCGCTGTTGTCGCCGCCGATGCCGAGGATGATGGCGCCTTGCTTCTGCATCGGGTTGTAGCCGGAATCGTTGGGGCGTACGCCGCTGTAGTAGGTGGACAGGCTGCCCGACTGGGCGTTGCCGCCGCGGATGGCCCACTGGTTCGGCCCGCCCTTGACGATGGCGGTCACGAACCGGTTGTTGACGCTCGGGTCGCCCGCGTTGAAGCCGCGGTTGACGCCGGAGAACAGGCCGTTCTCCAGGTCGGCCATGATCCAGGGGCCGTTGCCGCTGCCGTATCCCCAGCCCGTGCTGTTGCCGAAGTAGATGGCCTCCATGGTGCCGTTGCCGTCGTCGTTGCCTGTCGTCTCGGCGTTGCCGTAGTCGAAGCAGCAGCCGCCGTTGAAGTGCGTGCCGTCGAAGATCGCGTACATCCCCTCCGGCTGGTCGCCGGTCGCGATGCCCGAGGTGTGGTTGTTCCGGTAGCCGGTGCCCGGGGCCACGTAGACGCCGTACGCCTTGTGGCCGGCGACCGTGACCGGCGCGGCGACGGCGTTGGCGAGGTTGTCCTTCCCACCCTCGGCCGGCCCGGGCCAGTAGCCCCCGGGTGCCTGGGTGAGGTTGTTGCCCTTGCCGGACTGGTCGTAGATGACGGTGATGACGCAGCTGGTGTTGGCGCAGAAGGAATCCTGCGCGGCGGCGTCGGCGTACCCGCCGACGCTCAGCACGCCGATGTCCTTGGTCGCGTTGTCGGAGGCGCGCCTGACCTGGTACAGCGGGCCGTTGTACGCCGCGTACAGGGCGCGGGTCGTGCCGTGCGCCGCGACGCACGGGGTGCCGCCCGCCGCGTAGATGTCGCACGGCCCCTGGGTGGCGGCCTGCGAGGTGCTGGCCGTGGCCGTGAGCAGGCCGGCGGCGAGCGCGGCGCTGGCGCCGGCCGCGAGGAGCGCGCGTCTGACGCTGCGCATCCACGGTCGCTTGATCATGAAGAACTCCTTCACAGGGTGGCGGGTGATGTGAGTCCGGTGCGGATTCGGCTGGATCCGAGCCGGAGTGGGGGCGGACTGCTCGTCAGCTCCAGGGGGCGGCGGCGAGCCAGCTGGTGTCCTGGGCCCACGACGACGTGGCGTCCCAGGCGTTGGTACCGCCGTTGCTCGCGATGTAGGCGGTGAAGGCGTAGTGGCGGATGTACTTGGCCGGGTAGTTGAGGGACTGCAGGGAGTAACCGGTGCCGCTGTTTCCTGGCTGCGGGCAGAAAGTGGCGTCGGCGGCGAACAGGGTGGTCCCGTCGTTGGGGTTGAGGTAGAGCTGGAGCCCGGAGTGCCTGAGGTACTTGCCGGATGCGTTGGCCGACTCGAAGGAGACACAGTTACTGTTGGCCAGGCCGGGCCTGACGATCCAGGTGGCGTCGCCCCTGTCGGTGGCGGAACTGCCGGAGCTCACCGGCGCGATCACGACCTTGTCGTCGCTCGCGTTGTGCTGCAGGTAGTCCGTGGTGCAGCAGGAGGTGGTGGCCTTCAGCGAGAGCCTCGCGCCCCGGGTGAAGGGGGTGGTGGTGCCGGTGACATAGCCGGCCGCGGCGATGTTGGCCTGGACCGCGGCGTCGGTGGCGTCGGAGGGGTAGCCCTGGACCATGGCGCCCTCGTAGAAGGTCCCCGCGCTGTCGTTGTTGTTGGTCTGGCAGCAGTCGCCGCCGCTGCCGAGGATGATGGCGCCCTGCTTGTGCATCGGGTTGTATCCGCTGGGCAGTGCGCCGCTGTAGAGCTGGGTCAGGCTCCCGGACTGGGCGTTGGCGCCCTTGAGGGCCATCTGGGTGGTGCCGTTGTTCTTGAGCATCGCGGTGACGAAGTGGCTGGTCTCGGCGACCTGGCCGGGGTTCCACGTCGTGCTGCCGCCGGAGAACAGGCCGTTCTCCAGGTCCGCCTGCACCCACGGTCCGGTTCCGCTGCAGCCGCCGAACCAGCACGAGGTGCTGAAGTTGATCGCGTCCATGGCGCCGTTGCCGTCGGCGTGGTGGTCGGTCTCGCTGTTGCCGTAGTCGAAGCAGCAGCCGTTGTTGACGTGGGCGCCGCTGGTGACCATGTACTCGCCCTCCGGCGAGCTGCCGGTCGGCACACCCGAGCCGCCGGCGAAGTAGCTGTTGCCGGGGTTGATGTACAGCGCGTAAGCCTTCTGGCCGCCTACGGTCAGCGTTTCGGTGTTCGCGGTGGCGGCCGTGTCGGCGCCGCCGGTCCCGCCGGGTCCCTGGTAGACCAGGGTGTTGCCGCTGTTGCCGGTCTGGTCGTAGACGCGGGTGATGGTGCACGTGGTGCCCGCGCAGAACGAGTCCTGCGCCGCGGCGTTGGCGACGCCTCCGGCGGACAGTACCCCGATGTTCTGCAACGCGCTGTCCGACAGCCGCTGCACCTGGTAGAGCGGGCCGTTGTAGGAGGCGAACAGCGCGCGGGTGGTGCTGTGCGCCGCGACGCACGGCGTGCCGCCCGCCGCGTAAATGTCACAGGGCCCTTGTGTGGCGGCCTGCGAGGCGCCGCTGAAGGCGACAAGGCCGGCGAAGGCGAGCGCCACCGCGGCTAAGGAGACAACCAGCCCCCGGTGCAGTCGTCGGAACGTGAATGGCTCAGGCACCATAAACCCCCTTGTTCATCGATACGGGGACAGCGATCCGCGCCCCGACGGGTTGGCGGTGGACAAGCAGCAGCGGGCCCAGCAGGGCGAGCAGCGTTCTCACGGTTCGGTTCAGCTCTTCCTCCGGGCTCGGCCGGTCTGCTCGGCCGATCGCCGTGGCGAGGGACCAAGTGTTCGAAATAACGAACGCTGTGCGGCACTTCGAGCAGAAGATAGGTTTCTGCCATGGCTCCGTCAATGTTTCCGACAGGTTCCGCTCCGTTTGTTGTGCCGCTCCACTCTGAGGGGGCGTTTGATCTAGGTGAATTAACCCTTATTTCCTGGTAAGTGCCTCGCCAGGTTGGGGTGGTCGCGTCTGTTATGCGCTTGGCGAGGTTGTCGATCGACGCGACGTGGATCATGGCCTCGGAGCTGGCAGTGAGGGTCTCGTAGTCGCGGGCGAGACGACGGTGGAGCATGATCCAACCGATACTTCGCTCTACTACCCAGCGCCTTTTCACGACGTGAAATCCGCGAACTCCCGGATTCCTGTTGACGACTTCGACGTCGATTCCGAGGCTGGCGCCGTGTTCGACGACGGCGTTCTTGAACCCGGTGTCGACCCATCTCTCAGATCCTCGGCTACCAGATGAATGTGGCCGAGGCGTTGGGCAGGGTGGACGTGGAGCGGGGCGTGCGGCTACTCGAAGCTCTCGCCACCGACCCCACCCTGGATGTCGGATCCCGCGGGGAGGCGGCCAGCGCGCTGGCCAGGGTAGACCCCGTGCGGGGACATCCTCTGGTCATTGAGATCACACTCGAAATCGCGGGCGGCTACTACTGACTGAGGCGGCCGAGGCTGGCCGAGAACAAACACCCAAGTTGCTAAGGCCCTCTGCGGACAGAACCCCGGCGACGGGAGTCTGGGTCGCACCCACCGAACT
This sequence comes from Streptomyces sp. NBC_00461, assembly GCF_036013935.1. Lineage (NCBI taxonomy): Bacteria > Bacillati > Actinomycetota > Actinomycetes > Kitasatosporales > Streptomycetaceae > Streptomyces > Streptomyces sp. NBC_00461. Next base: position 787,578 of record NZ_CP107902.1, on the reverse strand, counting down.
CGCCGCCCAGCCCGGCACAATGAGAAATTTTCATCGTGATTTCGCAGGTCACGGGGTTGGCGTGGGTCGGGAATGACGTACTCGCGCAGGCCGGGAGCATGATCGCTTGACGGAGATCGTCCGTCACCTCTGCACTTCGGTGTTCGCGAGGACGAGCAGAGCCCGCAGGAGGGTGGTCGCGTGGCGGGCGTGCATGCGGACCTTGGTCAGAAAGCGCCAGGACTTGAGGTTGGCGAAGCCGTGCTCGACGGCGGCTCGTTCGCGGCTGAGTAGGCGGTTCGCTTCCTTCTCCGCGGCGGTGAGTTGGTGGTTCCGGGTGGCCTTGCGGCCGGTGATGATCACCGGGTTGTCGTCGGGATCGTCGTCCAGGCCGACGAAGCCGAGGTCGGCCAGCGCCCCGAGCCCGGCCGCCCGAAGCTGTTCGGTGATCTTGTTGTGCCGGGCGGTGGTGATCTCGCTGGAGCGGCCGGGTTTGGCTGCGGAGATCCAGATCAGGTTGCCCTTCACGTCGGTCAGGGCGAGGAACAGCAGGCCGTGGGCCTTGTGTTTGCCTGAGAAGTTCTTCCGGTTCTCCGTCCCCGTGCGGCGGCGGGTGCGCACGAGGGTGCCGTCCAGCAGGACCACGACACCGCCGCTGCGGGCGATCTTCTGCAGCGCGCGGTCCAGTCGCGCTGCCGGTGGTGCGGCACGCCGCGTCTGTCGGGGGCACGTCCCGTCACCGCCGGATGGGTGACAGCTCCGGCCGAAGCCAGCCACCAGCTTTCCTCTGCGCGGGCCCCAGTGGTGCGTCTCAGCACCAGACGGAGAACGTGTCGACCGGCATGGGCATCCACTTGCTGCCGTTGGCGGGCTGATGCCGAACGTCGCCTGTCCCGGCACCGCCTGACGAGGCGGTGCCGGAAGGGGCGACCAGATGTCATCGGCGTCCGGGGTGCAATCCCAGCCAGCCCGGGGACGGTGCTCCGGTGACCTCGCCGACGTAGAGGGTCAGCTGCTGTCGGAAGCGTTCCACGAGGGCACGGTCGGCCATGAACGTGTCGAAGCCGTTCACATTGGCATTGGGGTAGTCCCAGATGGGGCGATAGCCGGCGTGAGGGGCGACGTCGGTGCGGACGGACCACATGTAGAAGTCGGACTGGGTCTGCTTGTCGAGCCACCAGTTCAGGTACAGCTTGGCGGCGGCCGGGTGCTTGGCGTCCTTGAAGATGGCGGCGCGCTGGGCCCAGGCCATGAAGGGATCGCTCCTCGGCAGGACGAAGCGGGTCCTGACCCCGTCGGCCGGGGTCAGCATGCCGTCGGTGCCGAGGGCGACGGCCGCGGTGCCGGCCTCGACCCGGTCTGCGGGTTCCTGGGTGCCCCGTACCCAGGCGATGTCCTGGGCGACGAAGCGGCGCAGCCAGTCCCAGCCGTACTTGTCGACGACGACCTTGTAGAGGTAGAGGACGGCGTCGTCGTCGTTGGGGAACGTCGAGACGATCTTCCCCTTCCAGCGGGGGTCGAGGAGGTCCCGGGCGGAGGTGGGCGGAGTGGTCCCGGCCTTGTCGACGTTGTAGATCGCGGAGAACGCGTCGACGAAGATGCCGGTCCACGCGCCGTCGGGGGCTTTGAAGGCGGGGTGTACCCGGGAGAAGCCGGCCGGCTTGTAGCAGCGCAGTACGCCCTCCCGCTTCCATCGCGCGAAGTCCTGCAGGGTCTGCAGCTGGACGACGTCGGGGACGAGGGTGCCGGTGGTGAGCTGGTTGTCGATACGGGCGTCGTGGAACTTGCTGTAGTCCACGACGATGTCCAGCGTGATGCCGGGGAACGCCTTCTCGAAGGCGGCCTTGTTGCCGTCCTGCTGGGTCGCGGTGTCGCCGCCCGCATAGACGATCAGCGCGCCGCCTTCCGCCTTCGCCTCGCGGTACAGCTGCTCCAGGCTCTTCGTCTCCTCTGCGCGTCCCGTGGCGTGCGCCGTTCCGGCGCCCAGGGCGCCTGCGGCGGCGGTGAGTGAGCCTGCGACGAGTACCTGACGTCGTCCGAGTGACATGGGGGGATGGTCCCTTCGGTGCGGTGCGGTTCGATCGGCTGCAGGAAAAATATCTGCAAAGGCAGCTATATTTCAAGCTTCAAGTACTGGAGCAGCTGTCCTGATCTGCAAAAATCACCACATGGCGAGCAAATATATTGCTGTACCGTCAGGTTTATGAGTGAGCTTCTGAACGACGAGGCGGTCGTCCTGTACGGCGACATCCTGCGCCTGACCGACGCATTCGGTGGACGGGCCGATCGCACGATCCGCGAGGCCGCCGGGCTCGGCGGGTCCGAGTTCGAGGTGCTGCTGCGTCTGGCGCGGCATCCGGAGCGCCGTACCACCAGCGCCCGCCTCGCCGAGGACCTCTCCTTCACCTCCGGCGGCCTGACCCGGCTGATGGCCCGTATGGAAGAGGCCGGGCTGATCACCCGGCACCCTCACCCCGAGGACCGCAGGGCCTCCCTCCTGGAGGCCACCGACAAGGGCAACGACCTGCTGGAGCGTGCCCTCGCCGCGCACGTCCCGCAGATGACCGCCGACCTGATGGAACCACTCACTGTCATCGAGCGGCTGATCCTGCGCGAGCTGGTGACCAAGCTGCTCGCCCACTCCACGCGCGGCACGGTCGCCACACCCGCTGGGCCGTGACCGACCCTTCGCCGCGAAGACCCACCGGAACGAACGGGGCACCTACGGACAACGGGTCTCCCTGCTCGTGACCGGCCTCAACAACCAGGCACCGCAAGAAACCCGTTTCTTCATGCCCACGACCACACCGGCACCTCTGTCGCGGACCGGTTTCGAGTGAAACGAAACCCGGACCCGAGCCCGGAATGAAGATCCACCATCCTGACTCCTGCTGGTCAGCAGGAGTCAGGATGGTGGATCTTCAATGAACCGTCCGACGGACGGGTTCGTGCCCTGGGCGGTCCAGGAATCCACGAACCCGCGCGCTTCGGACGATGGCCTGCTGAGGTGAACGGCCCGAGGCGATGTCAGTGGGGCGCTGTACGTTTCGGGCATGGGGATCTATCTGGTCAGTGTCGGTGCGCAGGAGTGGTTCGACGACGACGAGGACGAGGGCGGCCGAGGAGCCCTCGCCTCCGCGCTCGGCGAGGAGTTGAGACGGCGTGGCCTGCCGCCGTACGAGTCGGTGCCCGAGGCGGCGGACCTGGTACGCGGCTCCGGAATGTCGTTCGAGGAGAAGCTGGTGCCTCCCATGGACGGCTTCAGCGCGCTGTGCCGGACGCATCTGTCACGGGAGGAGGAAGAGGTGCTCTGCGGCTGGTCGGTGCTGGTACCGCTCTCGCTCGACGAGGAGATCTGGCTGCCCCTCGGCACCGCGTACACGGACGCCACGATGGTCGCCGGCGCTCCTCGGGTGCTCGGTCTCGCCGAGCGGCTGGCGGCGGCCGTCGACCTGCCGGTGGACGAGATACCGGCGGCCTGCGACAACCTCGATCTGACCATGTGGTTCCTGGAGGGCCCGGCGAAGGACCTGGCGGCCGCTCGGCCCGGACCCTGGAGCGAGGACCTGGACGCCGCTTTCTATGTGGCGCTGTACCTGCGGGCCGCACAGCACTCGCTGCGGCGAGGCTGTCCGATGGTCTACTCCTGATCGTTCCGAGCACGTCCGCGTCCACCGACCGCCGCAGCGCCTCGTGGAGCTTCGCCGGAGTCGGGGCGTCCGGGAAGGGCGCCCCGTCCAGCACCGCGGCGCACCCCCGCCGTCGTACCGGCCCCCGCTCGCCCGCTACGGGGTGACCTCGGCATCCGGCCGGCCGCTCACCAGCACCACCTCCAGGGAGCGCGGACCGTGCACTCCCTCGACCCGGTCCAGCTCGATGTCGCTGGTCGCCGACGGGCCGGAGATCCATGTCAACGGGCGGGCCGGATCGAGGCGTTCGAGGGCCTGGGGCACGGCGGACACCACCTGGTCCGGCACCCGCACGACGCAGATGTGGTGGTCGGGGACGAGAGTGATGCGGCGGCGGCCCTGGTCCGGGCCGCCGTCCAGCACGATCGTCCCGGTCTCGGCGATGGCCACCGCGCACGCGGTGACCACGCTGTCGACCCGGTCCAGCTCGTGCGGAGTGCTCTCGCCGCGATCCGGGACCCGCTCGGCGTCCGTCGCCCCGAGCCACTCCTCGTCCAGCCCCGTCGGCACCAGCACCGTCTTCGAGCCCCGCTCGGCAAGCAACCGGCCGATCAACGCCGCCAGTTCGCCCTCCGTGCAGCGGTGCACGATCGCCCGGTAGTCCGCCAGGTTCTCGGCCAGCAGATCCACCGTCTGCTCGACACTCCGCTCGCCGTGCTCGCGCAGATACTCCCGAGGAACCGCCTGCTCGTACGGCGTGTCGTCCTGTCCCACGTCCGCCAGCGCGCGCTGCACCCGGCCCAGGATCCGTTCCCTGCTGCTCACTTCGAGGTCCCCTTCTCGGTGTTCCCGCCGTTCGTGCGCTGCCACCAGTCGCGGAACGGCTCCGCCGGCACCGCCGGAAGGTCCCGGCTGCCGCTCCACGCCTGGCCCGGGCCAGGCAGCGTCCGTGGATGCAGGCGGCGGGTTCGCGAGGCGAGCCGCTGGCCCGAACGCAGGACGCCGGGGCGGGTGAACGCCCAGCGCGCCGCGCGCATGGCCGCCCGCTCGGCGGCATGCCCCTTCGCGGGCTGAAGCACGACCTTGTTGCCCTCGCGGGTCACCGGCCCGCCCTCCACGACCCGTTCCCGCAGATGGACGAGGACCTCGGGGATGTCGATGGCGACGGGGCACACCTCATAGCAGGCGCCGCACAGGGACGAGGCGTACGGCAGGGAGGCGTCGATGTCGCTTGCCGTGCCCCGGAGTTGGGGGCTGAGGATGGCACCGATCGGGCCCGGGTAGACCGACCCGTAGGCGTGGCCGCCCGCCCGCTCGTACACCGGGCAGACGTTGAGACACGCCGAGCAGCGGATGCAGCGCAGGGCCTGGCGGCCGACCTCGTCGGCGAGGGTGTCGGTGCGGCCGTTGTCCAGCAGGACGAGATGGAAGTGCCGCGGGCCGTCCCCTGCCTCGGCGCCACCGTCGCTCGTGCCGGTCCACATCGAGGTGTACGGGTTCATGCGCTCGGCCGTGGAGGAGCGGGGGAGGGTCTGCAGGAACACCTCCAGGTCCCGCCAGGTCGGCAGGATCTTCTCGATGCCGACGACCGAGATCAGTGTCTCGGGCAGGGTCAGGCACATCCGCCCGTTGCCCTCGGACTCGACGACCACCAGCGTGCCGGTCTCCGCGATCATGAAGTTGGCGCCCGAGATGCCCACCTTGGCGCGCAGGAACTTCTCGCGCAGGTGCAGACGGGCCGCCTCGGCGAGTTCGGTGGGCGTGTCGGTGAGGCCTTCCGGGGCCGGGCGGCCCCACTCGCTCATCTCCTTGCGGAAGATGTCGCGGATCTCGCCGCGGTTGCGGTGGATGGCGGGGACCAGGATGTGGGAGGGCCGGTCCTTGCCCAACTGCACGATCAGCTCGGCGAGATCGGTCTCGTAGGCGCGGATGCCCTCGGCTTCGAGGGCCTCGTTGAGGCCGATCTCCTGCGTGGCCATCGACTTGACCTTGACGACCTCGGACTCGCCGGTCGCCTTCACCAGGTCGGCCACGATCCGGTTGGCCTCGTCGGCGTCCGCGGCCCAGTGCACTGTGCCGCCCGCGGCCGTGACCGCTTCCTCCAGTTGGACCAGATAGCGGTCGAGATGACGCAGCGTATGGTCCTTGATCCGCTTGCCCGCCTCCCGCAACTCTGCCCAGTCGGACAGCTCGGCCACCGCGTTCGCCCGTTTGGCGCGGATGGTGTGGGTGGCGTGCCGGAGATTGCCGCGCAGCGTCTCGTTGTGCACGGCGTCGTGGGCGGCCTTCGGGAAGGCCGGCATCCCTACGAATGTCCCGCTCATACGGCCGGTTCCTCCTCCGTGCTCGCCAGGATCTCCGCGAGGTGTACCGGCCGCATGGCGCTGCCGGCCCGCGTCATCGTGCCGCCGATGTGCATGAGGCACGAGTTGTCGGCCGCGCACAGCACCTCGGCGCCGGTCGACTCTGCGTTGCGCACCTTGTCCACGCCCATCGCCGCCGAGACGTCCGCGTTCTTCAGAGCGAAGGTGCCGCCGAAGCCGCAGCACTCCTCGGCGCCCGGCAGCTCTACCAGTTCCAGGCCCTTCACGGCCTGGAGCAGACGCCGCGGCCGGTCGCCGAGGCCCAGTCCGCGCAGACCGTGGCAGGTCGGGTGATAGGTCACCTGGTGCGGGTAGTACGCGCCGACGTCCGTCACCCCCAGCACGTCCACCAGGAACTCCGTCAGCTCGTACGTCTTTTGGACGACCGGTGCCAGCGTCGCGGCGAGGGTGTCCCCGCGCCCCTCCGCCCGCGCCCGCTCGCCCATCCGCGGATACAGCTCCCGCACCATCGCCCCGCATGACCCGGAAGGTGTGACGATCGCCTCGTAATCCCCGAATACATCGGAGAAATGTCTGGCCAGTGGTTCCGCCTCGTGCCGATACCCGGTGTTGTAGTGCGCCTGCCCACAGCAGGTCTGGGCCATCGGGAAATCGACCTCGACGCCCAGCCTGGTCAGCAGTTTCACCACGGCGCGCCCGGTGTCCGGGTAGAGCGTGTCGTTGACACAGGTCAGGAACAGGGCGACACGCATCGCGGCTCCTAGTGGATCGATCATCGGATGAGTGCAGAGTAGTCCGAGCACCGGGGTCTGGGCGAGACCGCTCTCATTCCGAGACGATCCGGGCCTGCGCCGCACGCCATGGCGCGGTCTCGCCGCGCGGCTCGTACCGGGTGAGCGGCTGGGTGCGAGTGAGCAGGCGCCGCATGCCCGCGAGATCGCCGACGAGCCCGTGCGCCCGGGACTGCACGAGGACGTTCCCCAGCGCGGCCGCCTCCGTCGGACCGGCCACCACGGGCAGTCCGCACGCGTCGGCGGTCAGCTGGCACAGCAGGGCGTTGCGGGTGCCGCCGCCGACGACGTGCACGACGTCGACCGGATGCTCGGCCAGCCGCTGCGCGTCCTCGACGGCCTTGCGGTGGGCGAGGGCGAGCGAGTCGAGGATGCAGCGCGTGATTTCGGCGGGCGACTCCGGTACCGGCTGCCCCGAGGCACGGCACGCCTCGCCGATCCGCTCCGGCATCCGCCCCGGCGTCAGGAACGCCGCGTCCCCCGCGTCGACCACCGACCGCAGGGTCGGCACCTTGGCCGCCTCCAGCAGCAGCCCGCCCAACTCCGGGTCGCCCCAGGCCCGTACGCACTCCTGGAGCAGCCACAACCCCATGATGTTCCGCAGATACCGGACCGTGCCGTCCAGCCCCAGCTCATTGGTGAAGTTGGCAGCCCGGCTCTCCTCGGTCAGCACGGGCGCGCCCAGCTCAAGACCGGCCAGCGACCAGGTCCCGGTGCAGATGTACGCGAACCGTTCGCCGTCGGCCGGAACGGCGGCCACCGCGGACGCCGTGTCGTGCGAACCGACCGTCGTCACCGGCACCGGACCCCGCAGCCCGGTCTCCTCCAGCACCTCCGGCCGCAGCACGCCCGCCGGATCGCCGGGCCGGCGCAGCGGCGCGAACAGGCCGAGGTCGACGCCCAGCCGCGAGGCGAGGTCGTACGACCACTCCCGCGTCCGGGGATCGATCAGCTGGGTCGTCGAGGCATTGGTGAGCTCGGTGCCCTGCTCGCCCGTGAGCCAGTAGGAGAGCAGATCAGGGATGAGCAACAACCGTTCGGCATGGGCCAGTTGGGCCGACTCCCGCGCCGCCACCAGCTGGTACAGCGTGTTGAAGGGCGCGTACTGCAACCCGGTCGCCGCATACAGCTGCTCGGCGGGCACGCTCGCCCAGACCTTCTCCGCGACGCCGTCGGTCCGGGAGTCCCGGTAGTGCACGGGATTACCGAGCAGCGTCCCGTCCGCGTCCAGCAGCCCGTAGTCCACGGCCCAGCTGTCGATGCCGACGGAATCCACCTGCCCCGCCGCCCGCAGCCCGTCCAGTACACCCCCGTACAGCGCGAGGATGTCCCACCGCAGCCCCTCGGGCACCCGCACGGGACGGTTGGGGAAACGGTGCGCCTCCGTCAGCTCAAGGCTGTCGGGGCCGACGCGGCCGACCATGACACGCCCACTGGAGGCACCGAGGTCGACCGCGGCGTACGACTTCACGGCCGCGCTCATCGCAGGAAGGCGGCCGCGACGCCGGCGTCGACCGGGACGTGCAGCCCGGTGGTGTGCGTCAGCTCCCCGCCGGTCAGCGCGAAGACGGCATTGGCGACATGCTCCGGCAGCACCTCCCGCTTGAGGATGGTCCGCTGGGCGTAGAACTCGCCCAGCTTCTCCTCCGTCACCCCGTACACCGCCGCCCGCTGTGCGCCCCAGCCGCCCGCGAAGATCCCGGAACCGCGTACGACACCGTCCGGGTTGACCCCGTTGACGCGGATGCCGTGCTCGCCCAACTCGGCGGCCAGCAGCCGAACTTGGTGGGCCTGGTCGGCCTTGGTGGCCGAGTAGGCGATGTTGTTGGGCCCGGCGAAGACGGCGTTCTTGGAGGCGATGTAGACGATGTCGCCGCCCAGCTCCTGCGCGATCATCACCCGGGCCGCCTCCCTCGACACGAGGAAGGAGCCACGGGCCATGATGTCGTGCTGCAGGTCCCAGTCCCTGGCCGAAGTCTCCAGCAGGGGCTTGGAGATGGAGATCCCGGCGTTGTTGACCACGAGGTCGACCCCGCCGAAGGCGAGCACGGCCGCCCTGAAGGCCGCGGAGATCTGCTCCTCGTCCGTCACGTCCACGGCCACGGCGACGGCCTTGTCCGGACCGCCCAGCTCTTCGGCGACGGCGGCAGCGTTCTCCGCATTGAGATCGGCGACGACGACACACGCCCCTTCACCGACCAGCCGCTCGGCGATCGCCTTCCCGATCCCGCTGCCCGCGCCGGTGACAAGGGCGACGCGCGTCGCCAGCGGCTTGGGCTTCGGCATCCGCTGGAGCTTGGCCTCCTCCAGCGCCCAGTACTCGATCCGGAACTTCTCCGACTCCTCGATCGGCGCGTACGTCGACACGGCCTCGGCCCCGCGCATCACGTTGATCGCGTTGACGTAGAACTCGCCGGCCACCCGCGCGGTCTGCTTGTCCTTGCCGAAGCTGAACATGCCCACCCCGGGCACCAGCACGATCGCCGGGTCGGCGCCGCGCATCGCGGGCGAGTCGGGCAGGGCGTGCCGCTGATAGTAGGCGGCGTACTCCTCGCGGTACTCGGTGTGCAACTCCTTCAGCCGCGTGATCGCCTCCCCCAGGGGAGCGGTCGGCGGCAGGTCGAGAACGAGCGGCCGTACCTTCGTACGAAGGAAGTGGTCCGGGCACGAGGTTCCCAGCGCGGCGAGCCGGGGGTGCTCGGCACGGGCCAGGAAATCGAGCACGACCTCGGAGTCGTCGAAGTGCCCCACCTGCGGCCTGTCCTGAGAGGCGACGGCCCGTACATACGGCGCCAACGCCGCGGCCCGCTCCCGCCGCTCGGCCTCGGCCGGCCCTTCGTACCCCTCGATCACCGGCCCGAAGGGCTCTTCCCTCCCCCGCTCGGCGAGGAACGCCTCGGCGGTCCGGATGATGTGCAGCGAGTTGCGCTCGCACTCCTCGGACGTCTCGCCCCAGGCGGTGATGCCGTGCCCGCCCAGCACGCACCCGATGGCCTGCGGATTGGCCTCCTTGACCGCCGCGATGTCCAGGCCCAGCTGGAACCCGGGCCGCCGCCACGGCACCCACACCACGGTGTCGCCGAAACACTCGGCGGTCAGCTTCTCCCCGTCGGCGGCACAGGCGAGCGCGATCCCCGAGTCGGGGTGGAGGTGGTCGACGTGCGCGGCCTCCACCAGCCCGTGCATGGCCGTGTCGATGGAGGGAGCCGCACCACCCTTCCCGTGCAGGCAGTAGTCGAACGCGGCGACCATCTCGTCCTCGCGTTCCACCCCCGGATAGACACCCTTCATTGCCCGCAGCCGGTCCAGCCGCAGGACGGCGAGCCCGGCCTCGGTCAACGTGCCCAGATCGCCCCCGGATCCCTTGACCCACATCAGCTCGACGTCACCACCGGTCACGGGATCGGTGTCGGTGCCCTTCGCGGAGGCGTTCCCCCCGGCGTAGTTCGTGTTGCGGGGGTCGGAGCCGAGTCGGTGGGAACGGTTCAGGAGGGCGGCGGCTTCGGGGTGGGGTGCCATGAGCGGCTCTCTTCCTTGAGTCGTCGGAACGGCGTTCGCCGCGAGCACATCACTGTTCGCATACCGTTTGAATCGTTTCAGGGAACGTAGCCCCAGAGCGGCGACACCGTCAAGACGTCGGGGCAATCCGCGTCCGGGTCGGCTCGAAAGAAGTGACTCCATCCACGCCGGAAGCCTTGACGGTGCGCCCAGCCGGCTTCACTATGCCGTGAAACGTTTCACGGCGTTTTTCCGGCCAATGAGCCAATTACACGTGTCGACGGCAAGGAAGCGATCTGATGCGCGTCACCGGTCCCGTTCTGGAACACCACCGCGAGCCGCTCGGCATCGGCGAGTCCCGCCCGCGCCTGAGCTGGCGCACCGAGACGGACACGCCCGGCTGGACGCAGAAGGCGTACCGGCTTGAGATCTCCGGCCCCGACGGCACGGTCCTCACCGACACCGGACGCGTCGAGAGTGCCGACTCCGTGCTGGTGGAGTGGCCGGGCGAGGCGCTCGGCTCCCGCGCCCGGGTCGGGGTGCGGGTCCGGGTGTGGGGCAAGGGCGGCGAGCCGTCCGCCTGGTCGCCGCTCACCCGGGCGGAGACGGGGCTGCTCGCCCGTGCCGACTGGACCGCCCGGCCCGTCACCCCGGACCGCGAACGCGCTGACGCCCCGCTCCCTGCGGCGTTGCTGCACCGCACCTTCGCCCTCGGTAAGGCGGTCGCCTCCGCCCGCCTCTACATCACCGCATACGGCGTGTACGAGGCCGAGATCAACGGCACCCGGGTGGGCGATCACGTTCTGGCCCCCGGCTGGACGTCGTATCACCACCGTCTGCGCTACCAGACCTTCGACGTGACGGATCTGCTCCGCAGCGGCGACAACGCGATCGGTGCGTTCCTGGGGGAGGGCTGGTACACCGGCCGGCTCGGCTTCCACGGCCGGCGCAACCTCTACGGCGAGCGCCGGGCGTTGCTCGCCCAGTTGGAGGTCGCCCATCCCGACGGCACCGTCACGACCATCGGTACCGACGCGGCGTGGCGCGCCACCACCGGACCGGTCCTGCGCACCGAGCTCTACGACGGCGAGGCCTACGACGCCCGGACGGCCCGCGCCGGCTGGTCCGAACCGGGTCACGACATCTCCGACTGGTCGCCGGTGACCGAACTCGGGCTCCCCGAAGCCGAGTTGGTGGCACCTACGGGTCCGCCCGTGCGCCGTACCCAGACCCTGGCCCCGGTCGACGTCATCACCACACCCTCCGGGAAGACCGTTCTCGACTTCGGCCAGAACCTGGTCGGACGCCTGCGCATCCGCCTGGCGGGGCCGGCCGGCCACACGGTCACCCTGCGGCACGCCGAGGTGCTGGAGCACGGCGAACTCGGGGTGAGGCCCCTGCGCCAGGCCGCCGCCACCGACACGTACACGCTCGCCGGCGCGGGCGTGGAGACGTACGAACCCCGCTTCACCTTCCACGGCTTCCGCTACGCCGAAATCGAGAACTGGCCCGGCGAGTTGGACCCGGCCGCGGTCGAAGCCGTCGTCCTGCACACCGACATGACGCGCACGGGATGGTTCGAGTCCTCGCACGAGCTGGTCAACCGCCTGCACGAGAACGTCGTCTGGGGCATGCGCGGCAACTTCCTCGACATCCCGACCGACTGCCCCCAGCGCGACGAACGCCTCGGCTGGACCGGCGACATCCAGGTCTTCGCCCCCACCGCCTCCTTCCTCCACGACTGCTCGGGCATGCTCGGCGGCTGGCTGCGCGACCTCGCCGCCGAACACCTCGCCCGTGCCGACGGCGCACCGCCGCTGGTCGTCCCCGACGTCCTGCCCTTCGACTTCGGCGGCACCCCGCACGCGGTGTGGGCCGACGTCGCCGTGCTGCTGCCGTGGACGCTGTACCGGCGCTTCGGCGACCTGGAGGTGCTGCGCATTCAGTACCCGAGCATGCGCGCGTGGGGGGAGACCGCCGCCCGCCTCACCGAGGAGGGCCGCGGACTGTGGCGGCAGAACTTTCAGCTCGGCGACTGGCTCGACCCGGCCGCCCCGCCGGACGCCCCGGGAGATGCCCGCACGGACGGCGACCTCGTCGCCAACGCCTACGTCGCCCGCTCGGCCCACGTGCTCGCCGAGACGGCGCGGCTGCTGGGCGAGAAGGACGACGCCGTCCGGTACGAGCAACTCGCGCGGTCCGTACGGGCGGCGTTCGCCGACGAGTTCGTCACTCCGGGCGGGCGGATGTCGAGCGACGCACAGACCGCGTACGCACTGGCCCTGTGCTTCGCGCTGCTGCCGACGGAACGTCAACGGGCGGGCGCTGCCGAGCGGTTGGCATTCATCGTGCGCAAGGCAGGCTTCCGGATCGCCACCGGATTCGCCGGTACGCCGCTGATCTGCGACGCCCTGTGCGCGGGCGGCGAGCCGCAGTCGGCGTACCGGATGCTCCTGGAGACGGGCTGCCCGTCCTGGCTCTACCCGGTGACCATGGGCGCCACGACCGTGTGGGAGCGCTGGGACTCGATGCTGCCCGACGGGAGCATCAACCCGGGCGAGATGACCTCGTTCAACCACTACGCGCTCGGTGCCGTCGCCGACTGGCTGCACCGCACGGTCGCCGGCCTCGAAGCCGCCGAGCCGGGATGGCGCCGACTGCGCATCGCACCGGTTCCCGGCGGTGATCTCACCTTCGCGAGGGCCGCGCACGAGACGCCGTACGGCCGTGCCGAGGCGGGCTGGCGGATCGAGGGCGACACGCTGGTCGTCGAGGTCCTCGTGCCGCCGAACACCCGGGCCGAGGTCCAACTCCCGGGTGACAGCGAGCCGTTCGAGATCGGCTCGGGGCAGCGGACCTTCCGGCGGCCGTACACTCCACCGGCGTGGCCGCCGGCCGCGATACGGCATCCGTTCGCCGCGCCGGAGTGACCGTGTGGTGGAGCTGCTCAGGCCAGGACGGCCGGCTTGAGCACCTCCTCGCACCACTGCCGGAAGCCGGTGGGGCCGGGCGATGCGGTGCGGTGGTCCTCGTCGTAGGCGCCGTTGTTCTGGGCGACGGCCATGTCGGCCAGACCCTGCGCCCACGCCTCGCTCGCCCCGTGTTGCAGCATCGTCGCCCGGTACGCCTCGATGCCGACCTGCTGGTAGCGGACCTGTCGCCCCAGCACTTCGGAGACGACCTGTGCCATGCCGTCGGGGGAGAGGGCGTCGGGGCTGACCACCGGCACGCCTCCCTGACCGCCCCAGGAGTCGTGGCGCAGGAGTTCGACGGCCTTCGCGGCGATGTCGCGCGTGGCGACGGTCGGGAGCACGCGATCGGCCGGCTGCGGCCAGAAGAACGAGCCCTGGTTCCTGATCGCCTCGACCTGCCAGAGCAGGTTCTCCATGAAGGCCGGCGGCTGCAGCGCCCGATAGCTCACCCCCGTGTCCTCGATCATCCTGTCTTTGGCCACCGACGCCGACAGGTGCCCCGCGTTCTTCTCGATCCCGCGTCCCATGGTCGAGACGCCGACCACCCGCTTGACGCCCAGAGTGCCGATCGCCCTGCACGCCGCCCGGGTGGGGTCCACATAGTGACCCTCGACGCTCTCCGCCCGGGGGTCCGGAGCCACCAGCCAGAACACGGCATGCGCGCCCGCGAACGCCTTCCCGACGACATCCGGGTCACTGTGCGAACCCTCGACGACCTCGACCCGCTCGCGCACGGCGGGGGAGAGCCGGGCGGGATCGCGCACGATCACCCGGACCGGCTCCTCGGCGTCGAGAAGGCCGTCGACGACCTGGCGGCCGATCTGACCGGTGGGAGTGGTGATGACAAGCATGGAAAAGCTCCAAGAGGGCTCGCTGGGAAGGCGGTTGACACCCTTGGCCGCGCACGGACGGCCCGGGAACCGCATGCCTCGATCCTGCGCCGCGGCCCCAGGCGGACGGAAGGATCGACCAGGTCCCGCTTGTTACCCTCTGGGTCATACCGAACGGAGGTGGCAGGTCGTGGAGTCCCGATCGCTGCGCTACTTCGTCGCCGTCGCGGAGGAGCTGAACTTCGCCCGCGCCGCCGAACGGCTGGGCATCTCCGCCCCGCCCCTCTCCCGCGCCATCCGCAAGCTGGAGGCGGACCTGGGCATCACGCTCTTCGAGCGCACCACGCACCGTGTCAGGCCGACGCCAGCCGGGACAGTCCTGCTCAAGGAGGCCCGGATCGCCCTCGACGCCCTGCAGGCGGCCGGACGCCGAGCCCAGCGTGCGGCAGGCCCCGAGTCCAAGCTGGTTCTCGCCATCAAGGCCGACGGCGACGGGGGCCTGCTGGAACCCATCCTGGCCCGCTACGCGACCGAGGCCGCCGCCCTCCCCGTGACGATCCGCCTGTCCGGCTGGGGCGACCAGGCACGCCTGATCCGTCAGGGCGAGGCGGACGCGGCCCTGATCCACGAACCGTTCGACCGGACGGGCCTCGACGCGGAGACGGTGGCTGTCGAGCCCCGCGTCGCCGCACTCCCGGCCGCTCATCCCCTGGCCGCCCTCGACCGCCTGTCCCTCGCCGACCTGGCCATCCCGGGAGTCGAGCCGGGTCGCCTGGACGGCCTGGCCCGCTACCTGGACAGCGTTGTCGAACGCCACGACATCGCCGACCTGTCCCAGCTGCTCACACTCGTCGAGCTCGGCGAGGTGGTGACACTGCTGCCGGAATCGGTGACGGTCCGCTATCCGCGCCCGGGCATCGCCTACCGGGAGGTCCCGGACGCACCCCCCGCCACTCTGTCGATCGTCTGGCCCCAGCAGTCCCGCTCGACAGCCACGGCCGCACTGGTCCGCGCGGCGACCTCGGTGGTCCCCTCGGAGAGGAAGGCGGCATGAAGTACATGGTGCTGATGTACGCCGACCCCGCGGCGACCGAGGCGATGACGGCCGCCGAACGCGCGGATGTCCTCCGCCGGCACGAAGCCCTCCATCAGGATCTGGAGGGCACCGGCGAGATGCTCAACGGAGCCGGCCTGGCTCTCCCGCGGGACACGGCGACCATCCACCACCACGCGGACGGACCGAGACCGGCGGACGGACCGTTCACGGACACCACCGAACAGCTGACTGCCTACTACGTGATCGACTGCGCGACCCCTGAGCGGGCGAGGGAGATCGGCGAACGCGTCCTCGACTTCCACGTCGTGGCGGTGGAGGTGCGCCCGATCCACGACGTCTTCGGCATGGCCGAAGGCTGACCCGCAGCCTGCGCATGACCGACCCCGGCCGACGAGCAGCGGCCCTCACGCTCCCCAACCGGCCTGCTCCCCGCCGACCCGCTCCGCGACGATCTTCTGGGCCCATCCGGAGCGGCGGTAGGCGGCCATGGGGTCGGGGTCGAGCCCCGTCTCCTCGCGGACCTCGGCGAGCAGCGGTCGTACGTCGGTGTTGTAGGCGTCCATGAGCACGGCGTTCGCCGCGAGCACATCGCCCTCACGCTGAGCCGCGGCCAGCGCGTCCCGGTCCACGAGCAGGGCCTTCGCGGTCGCCTCCTGCACGTTCATCACGGAGCGGATGATCGCTGGGATCTTGGCCTCGATGTTGTGGCACTGGTCGAGCATGAAGGCGACGTCGGAGGTGAACCCTCCGCCCCTGATCACCTCGTACATGATCCGGAAGAGCTGGAAGGGGTCGGCGGCACCCACCATCAGATCGTCGTCGGCGTAGAAGCGGGAGTTGAAGTCGAAGCCGCCGAGTTTTCCTTCGCGCAGGAGGGTGGCGACGATGAATTCGATGTTGGTGCCGGGTGCGTGGTGTCCGGTGTCCACGACGACCTGTGCCTTTTCGCCGAGCTTGAGGCAGTGGGCGTACGCGGTGCCCCAGTCGGGGACGTCGGTGGCGTAGAAGGCGGGCTCGAAGAACTTGTACTCCAGGAGCATGCGCTGCCCCTCGCCCAGCCGTTCGTAGACGGCCGCCAGGCCTTCCGCGAGCCGGTCCTGGCGCTCGCGGAGGTCGTCCTGCCCGGGGTAGTTGGTGCCGTCGGCGAACCACAGCTTCAGATCCCGGGAGCCCGTGGCGTCCATGATGTCGACGCATTCGATGAGATGGTCGAGGGCCTTGCGGCGTACGGCGGGGTCGGGGTGGCAGATGCTGCCGAGTTTGTAGTCGTCGTCCTGGAAGGTGTTGGAGTTGATCGCTCCCAGCTTCAGATCGTGGTCCTCGGCGTATTTCGCCAGGGCGCCGTAGTCGTCGACCCTGTCCCACGGAATGTGCAGGGCGACGGTCGGGGCGACGCCCGTGAACGCGTGCACCTGCGCCGCATCGGCCAGTTTCTCCTGCGGCGTGCGTGGAACGCCCTGCTGTGCGAACACCTTGAAACGGGTCCCCGAGTTCCCGTACGCCCACGAGGGCGTCTCGACTGCCTGGGTCTTCAGCGCGGCCTTCACCGCGGCGAGCTCGGTCACTTCAGGGCTCCTGTGACGTCGGGCCGGAACGGCATGCGGATGAATCGATTCAGTAGATGAAGCTTAGAGCTCCCCGTAGGGGTGTCAAGCGTCCCGGCCGAGGCTGTTGCCCGTGGATCGACCGTGAACTTTGGCTCTCGAAGGGCTCTCGAAATCTTTTCGAGGCGGACCCATTGACGTGACATGGGCTGCGCGCCTAACGTCCCGGCAACCAAGTTGAAACCTTTCACGACGTCGTGATGCCCTTGTCGGCGTTGTCGAGGAGCCCCTCATGACCCACCCGTCCGACCCGGGTCCGGCCCCGGTGCTGGCGCTGGAGGACATCTCGAAGTCCTTCGGCGCGGTGCGCGCCCTGCGGGACGTCTCCCTGGAGCTGTTCCCCGGCGAGGTGCACGCGCTCGCCGGAGAGAACGGCGCGGGCAAGTCGACCCTGATCAAGACCCTTGCAGGTGTGCACCGGCCCGACGCCGGCCGGATCCTGCTCGACGGCGAGCCCGTCGTCTTCCACGGGCCAGGCGACGCACGCGACGCCTGCATCGCCGTCATCTACCAGGAGCCCACGCTCTTCCCCGACCTTTCGATCGCCGAGAACATCTTCATGGGCCGCCAGCCCCGGCGCGCCCTCGGCCGCATCGACCACAAGGCCACGCACGCGGCGACCCTGGCGCTGATGCAGCGCCTCGGTGTCGAACTCGACCCCGACCGTCCGGCCCGTGGTCTGTCGATCGCCGACCAGCAGATCGTCGAGATCGCCAAGGCCCTCTCCTTCGAGGCCCGCGTCCTGATCATGGACGAGCCGACGGCCGCGCTCACCGGAAGCGAGGTGGCCCGCCTCTTCGGCGTCGTACGCACCCTGCGCGAACAAGGAGCCGCGGTGCTGTTCATCTCGCACCGGCTGGAGGAGATCTTCGAGATCTGCCGGCGGGTCACCACCCTGCGTGACGGCGCCTGGATCTCCAGTGAGCCGACCGAGGGTATGACCGAGGACGACCTGGTGCGGCGCATGGTGGGCCGCGACCTCGACGAGCTGTACCCCAAGCAGGACGTCGAACCCGGCGAAGTCGCCCTGAGCGTACGGCGGTTGACCCGCGAGGGCGTCTTCACCGACGTCTCCTTCGACGTGCGGCACGGCGAGATCGTCGGTCTCGCCGGACTCGTCGGCGCCGGCCGTACGGAGGTCGCGCGGGCCGTCTTCGGCATCGACCGCTGGGACGGCGGTGAGGTCGAGGTCCTGGGGCGGAGGCTGACCAACGGCGCCCCCTCCGTCGCCATGGCCGCCGGTCTCGCGCTCGTCCCGGAGGACCGGCGCGCGCAGGGACTGGTGATGGACATGTCCATCGAGCGCAACATCGGCCTCACCGGACTTCGTACGACCGTCAGGGCGGGCCTCGTCGACCGCGGCGCCGAACGCCGCCGCTCCCTCGACTGGGCCGTGAAGCTCCAGGTCAAGTACGCCCGGATCGCCGACACCGTCAACACCCTGTCCGGCGGCAACCAGCAGAAGGTCGTCCTGGCCAAGTGGCTCGCCACCGGCCCCAGGGTGCTGATCGTCGACGAGCCCACCCGCGGCATCGACGTCGGCACCAAGGCCGAAGTGCACCGGCTCCTCAGCGAGTTGGCCGCTGACGGAGTGGCCGTCCTGATGATCTCCTCCGACCTGCCCGAGATCCTCGGCATGGCCGACCGCGTGCTCGTCATGCACGAAGGACGCCTGACCGCCGAGATCCCACGCGCCGACGCCACTGAGGAAGCCGTGATGGCCGCAGCCACCGGGAGGGCCGCCGCATGACGGTGACCACCCCCGACGAGACCCCCGTCGCCGAGGTGCCGCGGTCCAGCGGCACCCGGCTCGTCGACCGCGTCTTCAAGATGCGCGAACTCGCCATCCTGGCCGTCTTCCTGGTGATGATCGGCATCACCCAGGCGGGCAACAGCGAGTTCCTGTCGGAGCAGGGCATCAAGGACCTGCTCCTCAACGCGACCATCCTGGTGCTGGTCGCCACCGGGCAGTCCCCGGTGGTGATCACGAGGAACGTCGACCTGTCGGTCGGCTCGACCCTCGGCATCACCGCCTTCGCCGCGGGCGACTATCTGCACGGCGGTGGCAACCCGGTCGTATCCGTCGTCCTGGCCGTCCTGCTCGGCATCGGCCTCGGCCTGGTGAACGGCCTGCTCGTCAGCCTCGGCCAGGTGCCCGCGCTCGTCGTCACCCTCGGCACGCTCTACATCATCCGCGGCGTCGACTCCATCTGGGTCGGCTCCCGCCAGATCACGGCGGCCGATCTCCCCGGCGGCTTCGTGGACTTCGGCTCCGGCGGCATCTCCGCGGTGCCGTGGCCGGCGCTGATCGCCCTGGCGGTGCTGGTGGCGACGGCGTACTACCTCAGGCACTTCGGCAGCGGGCGCGAGCTGTACGCGCTCGGATCCAACCCGGAGGCCGCGCGGCTGGCCGGAATCCCCGTGCGCAAGCGGATCCTGGCCGCGTACACCTTCTGCGGAGGCCTCGCCGGACTCGCGGGCGCCATGTACCTGGCCCGCTTCGGCAACGTCGACTCCAGCACGGGCAGCGGCTACGAACTCACCGTCGTCAGCGCGGTCGTGGTCGGCGGCGTCGTCTTCACCGGCGGCTCCGGAAGTGTCTACGGGGCCGCGCTGGGCGCCCTGTTGCTGACCTCCGTCAACAGCGTGCTGCCCGCCCTGGGCGTCAGCTCCGTCTGGGTGCTCGCCATCAACGGCATCCTGCTCATCCTCGCCATCGCGGTCGACCGGGTCGTCGCGCTGCGCGTCGCCTCGGCCCTGAAGAAGAGGAACGCCCGCCATGCCTGACTCCCTGACGCGCGCGGTCCGCTGGGACACGGTCGTCGGCGCCCTCCTGATCGTCCTGCTGCTGCTGTCCCTGGGAACGGTCGACGGCTTCGGGAACGCGCTCAACCTGTCCTTCCTGATCGGCAACACCCTGCCCATCGCCCTGATCGCCCTGCCGATGACCCTGCTGGTCGTCGCCGGAGAGATCGACCTGTCCGTCGCCTCCACGGCCGGTCTGTCGGGCGCGGTGATGGGCAAGCTGTGGAACGAGGGCATGGCGATCGAGACGATCATCCCGATCTGCCTGCTGCTCGGAGTCGCCTGCGGGCTGGTCAACGGCCTGCTCGTCACCCGGCTCGGACTGCCCTCCCTCGCCGTCACCATCGGCACCCTCGCCGCCTACCGGGGCATCGCACAGATCGTGCTCGGCTCCGACGCGGTGACCGACTTCCCCACGCAGTACCTGGATTTCGCGGCCGGAAGGATCGGGAACACCTTCGTCCCGCAGGCCTTCCTGCCCTTCCTCGTGCTGCTCGCGATCGCCGTCGTGGTCCTGCACGCCACCCCGTTCGGACGCTCGCTGTTCGCAATCGGCGCCAGTGAGGAGGCGGCGCGGTTCGCGGGTGTCCGCGTCAAGCGGCACAAGCTGATCCTGTTCACCGTAACCGGCCTGATGGCCTCCCTCACCGGCATCTTCTGGGCCCTGCACTACGCCAGCGCCCGCTACGACAACGCCACCGGCCTCGAACTCTCCGTCGTCGCAGCCGTGTTGCTCGGCGGCATCGACTTCGACGGCGGCAAGGGCACGCTCGGCGGTGCGATTGCGGGTGTCTTTCTGCTCGGTGCGCTGCAGAACGTGATGAGTCTGCTCAATGTCTCGGCGCAGTCGCAGATCGTCGTCACCGGTGTGTTGCTCGTCGTGTCCGTGCTCGGGCCGCGTGTCGCACGCCAGGTTTCCATCGCGAGAGCGGCTCGCTCCGCCGGATAGGCCGTTCGTTGGCTGCGGGCCGGATGCGGCTGGTCGCGCCCACGCGGCGGAGCCGCACATTCAACACAGTCCCGCGCCCCTTCAGGGGCGCGTCGCACTCACCTTCGTCATAAGGAACCGCCATGCGCAAGTCATCCCTCCGCCGCACCTGTGCGGCCCTCGCCGCCGTCACCTCCCTCGCCCTTGCCGCGACCGCCTGCGGTGGCACCACCAAGAACGACGTCAAGGACGACGGCGGCCCGGCCGCCTCCGCCGGCAAGGCCGACCCGAACGCCGCCCTCAAGAAGGGCCTGACCGTCGGGTTCCTGCCCAAGCAGGTCAACAACCCGTACTTCACCTCCGCCGACAAGGGCGGCGAGAAGGCGCTGACCGAACTGGGCAACAAGTACAAGGAAGTCGGTCCGTCCAGCGCCACCGACACCGCCGGCCAGGTGAGCTACGTCAACACGCTCACCCAGCAGCAGGTCAACGCCATGGCCGTCTCCGCGCAGGACCCGGGCGCCCTGTGCACCGCGCTCAAGCAGGCCATGAAGAACAACATCAAGGTCGTCACCTACGACTCCGACACCAAAGCCGACTGCCGCAACGCCTTCGTGTCGCAGGCCGGCGCTGAGGACCTCGGCCGCACCGAGGTGCAGTTGCTCGCCCAGCAGATCGGCTACAAGGGCGAGATAGCGATCCTGTCCGCCGCCCAGACGGCCACGAACCAGAACACCTGGATCGGGTTCATGAAGGACGAGCTGAAGGACCCGAAGTACAAGAACGTCAAGCTGGTGAAGATCGCGTACGGCAACGACGACGCCCAGGCGTCCTTCCAGCAGACCCAGGGCCTGCTCCAGCAGTACCCGAACCTGAAGGGGATCATCTCCCCGACCACCGTCGGCATCAAGGCGGCAGCCCAGTACCTGTCCGGCTCCAAGTACAAGGGCAAGGTCAAGCTGACCGGCCTCGGCACCCCCAACGACATGCGCAAGTACGTCAAGAACGGCACCGTCGACGGCTTCGAGCTGTGGGACCCGGCGAAGCTGGGCGACCTCGCCGCACGCACCGCCGTCGCACTGGCCTCGGGTCAGATCACCGGCAAGGAGGGCGAGACCTTCAAGGCCGGCTCCACCGAGTACACCATCGGCAAGGACGGCGTGATCACCCTCGGCAAGCCGACCGTGTTCGACGCGAAGAACATCGACGAGTTCAACTTCTAGGCTCCTTCGCCCCCTTGGGAAGCTGGTACTTCATGCAGCGCGTCTGTTTCCTCCTCAAGGTCCGTGAGGACCGACTCGCCGAGTACCGCGAACGCCACGCTGCCGTGTGGCCCCAGATGCTCGAAGCGCTCTCTGCCACGGGCTGGCACAACTACTCGCTCTTCCTGCGCGACGACGGCCTGCTCGTCGGCTACCTGGAGACGGAGGACTTCGAGGCCGCCGTCGCCGGCATGGAGGCCACCGAGGTCAACGCCCGCTGGCAGGCCGAGATGGCGCCGTTCTTCGAGTCGCTGGACGGCGCCCGGCCCGACGAGGCCATGAAACCGCTCGCCGAAGTGTTCCACCTGGCCTGACCCGCTTACCCGACCTCCCTCCCCGGAGCCGCTCATGAGAAGACGCACCGTGCTCGCGACCGCCATACTGGCCGCCGTGGCAACACCGGGCATCGCACGGGCCGCCGTTCCCGGCCCCTCCGTCAGCAAGAAGAGCACCACCCGACTCGACTCCCAGGCCGTCTTCTTCATCTCCTACGACGGCCTGGTCAACAACAACTCGTTCCAGAAGAACGGCCTGTTCACGTACAAGGGCCACCAGTACGCCGCCTGGTACACGTCGACGGGCAGGGCCGTGATCGCCCGCCGTGTACTCGGCGGATCGAGCTGGTCGACGGTCACGCTCTCCCACACCCTCAAGAGCAGCGACTCCCACAACGTCATCTCCATGGGCATCTCCAAGGTCGACGGCCGCCTGCATATCAACATGGACTCCCACAGCGACGGCTACTTCTACGTGAAGTCGATCGCCGGACTCCTCGACAACCCGGCGACCACGTCCTGGACGTCGTCGGTCTTCGGCTCCGTCCAGACCTCGCTCGACGGACTGGCGCTCACGACACAGTTCACCTACCCCCAGTTCATCTCCACCCCCGAGGGCAGGCTGCAGCTCAGCTACCGGGTCGGGATCTCCGGCAACGGCCGCAACGCCCTTGCCGAGTACGACGGTTCGAGCTGGACGGCACTGGGGGAGTGGTCCAGTTCCACGGGGACGTACACCAGCACGCACGGTTCCTCGACCGCCCGCAACATGTACCTGCACGGCATCGACTACGACGCGGGCGGCCGACTGCACTCCTTCTTCACCTGGCGCGAGCAGAACGCGGCCGTGATGTGCAACAGCGGCGGCATCACCAACCACGACACGGGCTACGTCCACTCGACCGACCGCGGCCGCACCTGGCGCAACGACGCCGGCACCGTCGTAGGCACCACCGGAAGCTCCGACACGGTGGCCGTCACGGACAGCGGACTCGTCGTCGACTCGCTGAACCCCGACCACTCGCTGATGAACCAGGAGAGCCAGACCACCGACTCCTCGGGCCTCCCGCACGCCATCATCAGCTACGTGCCCGGCCGCTTCGGCCAGTGCACCACCAACTACGTCAGCGACCGCACCGCCAACGGCCGCGCCTTCCACCTCCGCAAGAACTCCTCGGGAACCTGGACCAAGACGGAGATCCCGATCGCCCTCGACTCCAGCCAGCGCACCAAGCTGGTCCTGGACAGGTACGACAACGCCTACGCGATCTTTCCCTTCGGCCGGATCGCCGGGGCGTCCAAGTCCTCCGGCTACACCGACTGGACGCTGCTGTACGACGGCGGCGACCTGAACGCCTTCGGCGAGGTCGTGATCGACGAACTGCGGGTCGCGGCGGACAACGTGCTGTCGTTCATGTACCAGGAGAAGTCGAGCGGTACGACCCCCTCGGCGCTGCATGTCGCCGACTTCGCACTACCCGCGTGACCGGGCCGGACGCACCTGATGTTGACGGTAATGTGAAGGCCTTCCGGCCGTCCCGCGCCCTCCTGGAGGTCCCTGCCTGATGTCCCAGTCGGTGGGTATCAAGGACGTCGCCCGCGCCGCCGGAGTCTCCGTCGGCACGGTGTCGAACGTGATCAACCGCCCGGACACGGTCGCCACGGAGACCCGGGCGCGGGTGCAGTCCGCGATAGACCGGCTCGGCTACGTCCGCAGCGAGTCCGCACGCCAGCTGCGCGCGGGCCGCAGCCGGATCATGGGACTGCTCGTGCTGGACATGGGCAACCCCTTCTTCGTCGACGTGGCGCGCGGCGCCGAGCGCGCCGCGCGCGACGCCGGACTGGGTGTCATGGTCTGCAACAGCGCGCAGAGTGCCGGCGAGGAGGCCGACTACCTGTCGCTGTTCGCCGAGCAGCGGGTGCGGGGCGTGCTGCTGACGCCTGCCGACGCGACCGGCCGGAACATCGAGACGTTCCGGCGGCACAACATCCCCTTCGTCCTCGTCGACCGGGTCTCCGAGGGCACCACGGAGTGCTCGGTCTCCGTCGACGACGTGGCGGGCGGCGCGCTGGCCGTGCGCCATCTGGTCGATGCCGGGCACCGCACCATCGCCTACGTCAGCGGACCGCCGGGCCTCAACCAGGTGCGCGACCGACGCACGGGCGCCCTGAACGCGCTCGCCGAGGCGGGCCTCGGCCCCGACGCCCTGCGCGAGCTGCCCACCGAGCGGCTCGACGTGGCCGCCGGCCGCGACGCCGGAGCCCGTCTTCTCGGCCTCGCGGACCGCCCCACCGCGGTCTTCTGTGCCAACGACCTCCTCGCGCTGGGCGTCCTGCAGGCCATGTTCGCGGCGGGCGTGGGCGTTCCCGACGACCTCGCCATCGTCGGCTACGACGACATCGAGTTCGCCGCCGCCGCGGCCGTACCGCTGACGTCGGTCCGGCAGCCGGCCGTCACCATGGGGGCCCTGGCCGCCGAGCTCCTACTGGAGGAGACGGACGCGGAGACCGGGACGAAGCGTCACGAACACCGGCGCGTCGTGCTCCAGCCGGAGCTGGTCGTACGGCGTTCGAGCCTGTCCGCCCGCTGATCGTCGGTTCAGTAGGTTTTCATGATCCCAGGGGTCGGCCACCGGACGAACCTGTGATGAAGTGGGACGCGGCCCGAAACCCGTCCGTCCCTGGAGACCTGTTGACCGCCACGTACCGTCAGCCCGGTGTCGTCCTCACCGACCGTCGCTTCACCGTGCCCCTCGACCACGACGACCCGGCGGGGGAGGCGATCGAGCTCTTCGCCCGTGAGGTCGTCGCGAGCGACAAAGCAGACAGGGCACAGCAGAACCTGCCGTGGCTGGTCTATCTCCAGGGCGGTCCCGGCTTCGGGGCGAATCGTTTCGTCGGCAGGTCGTCCTGGCTCGGCCGCGCCCTCAAGGAATATCGCGTCCTGCTCCTCGACCAGCGCGGCACCGGCCACTCCACCCCCGCCAACCGCCAGACCCTCCCGCTGCGCGGCGGCCCGGCGCAACAGGCCGACTATCTCGCGCACTTCCGCGCCGACGCGATCGTCCGCGACTGCGAGGCGATCCGCCCACAGGTCACCGGCGGGGCCCCATGGACCGCCCTCGGCCAGAGCTTCGGCGGCTTCTGCACGGTGAACTACCTCTCCAGCGCCCCCGAGGGCCTGACCGCCGCCGTGATCGCCGGCGGCCTGCCCTCCCTCGACGCCCACGCCGACGAGGTCTACCGCGCCGCCTACCCCCGCATCGAGCGCAAGGTCAGCGCGCACTACGCCCGCTACCCGCAGGACGTCGAACGCGCCCGCCGTATCGCCGACCACCTCCTCACCCACGAGGTGACCCTGCCGAACGGCTACCGCCTGACCGTCGAGGCCTTCCAGTCCCTCGGCATCGTCCTCGGCGGCAGCGAGGGCAGTCACCGCCTGCACTACCTGCTGGAGGACGCCTTCGTCAGCGCCTCGCACGGCCCGGTCCTGTCCGACGCCTTCCAGGAGGAGGTCCAGGGCCTCCTGTCGTACGCGAGCCATCCGCTGTACGCCCTCGTCCACGAGGCGATCTACGGGCAGGACGAGCGCCCCACCGCCTGGGCGGCCGAACGCGTCCGCGCCGAGTTCCCCCAGTTCGACGCGGCCAAGACGCTCGCCGGTGACAGCCCGCTGATGTTCACGGGAGAGTCGGTCCACCCCTGGATGTTCGACTGCGACCCGGCCCTGCGCCCCCTGCGCGAAACGGCCGAACTCCTCGCCGCCCGCACCGACTGGGCGCCCCTCTACGACCCCGCGCACCTCGCCGCCAACGAGGTTCCCGTCGCGGCGGCCGTGTATCACGACGACATGTACGTCGACACGGCCCACGCTCTGGAGACGGCCCGCACCATCCGGGGCCTGCGCACCTGGGTGACCGACGAGTTCGAGCACGACGGGGTACGGGCCGGCGGACCCCGGGTGCTGGACCGGCTGCTCGCCCTCGCCCGTGACGAGGCGTGACAAGGCGCGACGTCACCGCCACGGGCTACTGGCCGCTCCTTGATGGGCAAACGTTGCCTGCCGGGGCACTAGTCTGCGGCCATGACCGAGCCGCAGACCGCCCAGCTCCAGCCCATGCCCGTCGACTGGCGGCGCGCCCTCGCCGTCGTCGCCCACCCGGACGACCTGGAGTACGGCTGCTCGGCGGCCGTCGCCACCTGGACCGACGGGGGGCGCGAGGTCGCCTATGTGCTGGCGACGCGCGGCGAGGCGGGCATCGACACACTGGAGCCCGCCAAGTGCGCACCACTGCGCGAGCGGGAACAGCGGGCGAGCGCGGCCGTAGTCGGGGTGTCGGAGGTGGAGTTCCTCGATCACAGGGACGGAGTCGTCGAGTACGGTCCCGCCCTGCGCCGCGACATCGCCGCCGCGATCCGCCGGTACCGGCCCGAGCTGGTCATCACCCTCAACCACCGGGACACCTGGGGCGGCGTCGCATGGAACACGCCGGACCACGTGGCCGTCGGGCGCGCCACGCTCGACGCGGCGGGTGACGCCGGCAACCGGTGGATCTTCCCCGAACTCGTGGAGCAGGGGCTGGAACCCTGGGACGGCGTTCGCTGGGTCGCCATCGCCGGCTCCTCCTCACCCACACACGCGGCGGACGCGTCGGCCGGCCTTGAGCGCGCGGTGCGCTCGCTGCTCGAACACCGCTCCTACATCGCGGCACTGACCGACGAGGACCCGGAGGCGTACGTCCGCCGATTCCTCACCGCGAACGCCGAGCGGATGGCCGAGCAGTTCGGGGGCAGGCCGGCCGTGGCCTTCGAGGTTTTCAGCCGCTAGCACGACATGCCTGGCGGATTATTCCGGCATAAGGTTCATTTCATTGCCCGGATGCCGCGAAAGGACATGACCCGATGAACGCGAGGCCTTCCCGCTGCCCAGGCCGAGCGGTGCGGCCTCGGCCGGCCGTCGCCTCGCTGGCCCTCGTGGCGGCCATGGCGAGCACCCTCACACTTGTGTCGTGCAGCTCGAACGACGACAGCGGCAGTTCCAGCACACCCTCCACCGAACGGCCCACCGCACCGGACACGGCGTCCTTTTCGGGTACGGCGCCCTCCGCGCTGGCGTCGGCGGCCGCATCGGCGCGTGCCAGGGCCTCCGCGGCAGCGGCGTCGGCCTCCGCCGCCGCTTCCTCCTTCGAGGCCTCCGTGTCGGCCGAGGTGGAGCGCGCCAACAGGGCCGCCGAGAGCCAACTGAAGAACGTCAAGGGGCAGGGCAACGCGATGTCCGACGTCTCCATGATCGGCAAGCCGCGCTCCCAGACCGGCGGACTGCTCGCCGTCCTGGTCACCATCACCAACAAGACCGACAAGAAGGCGTCCTACGCCGTCCGGGTCGACTTCAAGGACTCTTCCGGCAAGGTGGTGGAGACCCGGTACGTCGGCGCCGAGGACCTCGCCCCCGGCGAGAAGGCCCAGCCGATCGCCATCAGTCGCAAGCCCCCCGAGCCCGTACTCACCCCGAACCTCGCCAAGGCGCAACGGTATTGACCCGGCGCCTCATCGGGCCCGTCGGCGGCCGGGGATCAGGCGGCGACGGCCAGCGGGCCCAGGGCGCGGTGCGGGTTCACGACGCGACCGTCCGGCAGCAGTTCACCGGAGTCGTCGAACACGATCGTCCCGTTGCACAGCAGGCTCCAGCCCTGTTCGGGGTGGGCCGACACGATCACTGCCAGGTGGTGTTCCGGGCTGTCTGCGGTGGGGCACGAAGGCCGGTGGCTGCACATGATCTGTCTCCTCGATCCGTCCGGGCTCCCGCCTTGAGTGGGGCTTGTCTCTGTGGTACCCGAGCTTGTTTTCCGTTGTATGAGCAGACCCCCACACGGCCGGAAACTCATCGGTGAGATCTGGTTCCGCAGCCGTCGATGTCAGACCCGCGTGGGAGCGTGAGGACAGGGACGAGTGAGGGGGGCGGCGACATGGGCGACGTCGACGCGCAGTTCCTGCGCGGCCTGTTCGACGAGGAGGGCAGCCTGTACACCCGGGGCCGGACGGCGCTGTACCGGCTGCACGGTGTCGAGGGGCTTCTCTATGTCGGGATCTCCGTCTCGCCCCTCACGCGCGTGCGGACACATCTGCGGGAGCAGCCGTGGGGGCCCAGTGTCATCGCGATACGGATCGACTATCCGGATGACCCCGAGGCCGCCGAACGTGAGGCCGTCTTCGCCGAGCGACCCAAGTGCAACGTGGTCTTCAACGGCCGCAATCCACCCCCGCCCCCGGACCCCGCCTCCCGGCTCAGGACCGAACTCGCCGTGGAGCGGCGGCGGTTGGAGCAGTTCGAGGCCACGGTCCCCGTGTCGCCGACCCATCTGCGGCTCATCGAGCGCGGGATCAGGGCGAAGCGGGCCCGGATCGCGAAGCTGACCGAGGAGGTCAGGGCGGTCGAGGACGTTGCCCGCGCGGACGGCTAACCCAGCACCGGACCCGGACCCGGATCCGGACCCGAGCCCGCCGTGCCCAGGTCCGCGCCGCTCTCCGTGAGCACCGCTGCCGCGACTCCGCGACCCACCTGCGCGAGGCCGATGAGCAGGTCGGCGCAGTCGATGAGCTGGGAGCCGGTCCGCTCGGCGCGCGCCTCGGCGAGGGCGAGCGCCTTGCGGGAGTAGGGAGTCCATGCGATCCGCTCGGCAGCCCGGGAGGCGCCCAAGCCGAACCGGTCGCCGACGGCGCGGTGCACGGCATCGGGCGAGACACCCGACGCCCGCAGCAGACGGGTGGCGCTGTTGTCCCGCGCGGTCAGCCCCCACAACAGGTGCTCCGTGCCGATGTAGTTGTTGTGGTGTCGCACGGCGGCCTCCTTGACGTGGACCATGGCCTGCCGCAGGTCCTCGGTCATCGTCTCGGGGGCGTAGCGCTTGTGGGGTGCCTGGAAGCGCTGCTGCACCGCCTGCCGGGTCACCCCCAGGGCGGCACCGACGTCCGTCCATGATGAGCCGTGCATCCGGCAGTGCTCGACGTAGTCCTCGACCAGGTCGTCGGCCAGGGCCTGGAGCCGTCCCGATATCCGGGCGGCGACGGTCAACAGGGCCAGCCAGTCGGGCTGTTCATCCTGGCCGCCGGGGCGGTGGGCGGTGGCACAGGTGCGGTCCACTTCGGCGATGAGGTCGTCCAGATCGGGAAGCGTCATGAGGCAAGTGCGCCTTGACAAAGCGGATTTGTCAACGTGCACTTGCCCTCATGGGAGTTGAGGAGAAACCGGCACACGAGGAGGAGCAGCCGCTGTCGGGTGGCAACGTCAGCGCAGGCGTCGTCCGCGTCGGCGACACCGTCCGGCGGCCCGCGGGTCCCTGGACACCGGCGGTGCACGCGCTGCTCACCCACCTGCACGAGGCCGGCTTCCGTGCCGCCCCCCGCCCCCTGGGGATCGACGAACAGGGCCGCGAGGTGCTGACCTTCATGCCGGGCGAGGTGATCTGGCCGGACCGTTTCGCCCTGGTGGAACCCCGAAAGCAGCTGGCCCGAGTGGCCCGTCTGGTCCGGGATCTCCACGATGCCGTACAGGACTTCACTCCGCCGTCCGACGCGTGCTGGCAGGTGCTCGTCCCCGCGGAGGGAGCCGACATCATCGCCCATCAGGACCTGGCGCCGTGGAACCTCGTGGTCGCGGAGGGGGACGAGTTGTCTCTGATCGACTGGGACACCGCCGCCCCCGGCTCCCGCCTGTGGGACGTCGCCTACGCCATCCGTGGCTTCGTGCCGCTGTCCGCACACCCCGACTGGCAGAGCCCCGACGCCGCCGACCGGCTGCGCGTCTTCGCAGACGCATACGGGCTGGACGAGGCCGAGCGCCGCGCCCTCGTGCCGATGCTGGGCCGCCGCACCCGCGCCATGCACGACTTCCTGCGCGACCAGTCCGCCCAGGGCGTTCAGCCCTGGACGACCCTGTGGGCCCAGGGCCACGGCGACGCCTGGCGAGGTGACGCCGAGTACATCGAGCAGCGGGCAGACCAGTGGGAGCGGGCCCTCCTCTCGGCCTGAGCAGCCGGTGATCCCCGCCGGACAGGCGGTCTGCCGTACCTCGATAGGCTGGGCCGCATGCCAGATCACATAGCCGACCGTGCCGGCCTGCGCGGCGACTGCGAGAGCTGCTTCGGGCTGTGCTGTGTCGCCCTGCCCTTCGCCGCCTCCGCCGACTTCGCGATCGACAAGCAGGCAGGCAAGCCCTGTCCGAACCTGCGGGGGGACCACCGCTGCGGCATCCACGCCCGGCTGCGGGACAAGGGCTTCACCGGCTGCACGGTCTACGACTGCTTCGGCGCGGGACAGAAGGTCTCGCAGGTCACCTTCGGCGGGCAGGACTGGCGCACGGGCCCGGCGAAGGACGCCCGGCGCATGTTCGACGTCTTCCCGGTCGTACGGCAGCTGCACGAATTGCTCTGGTATCTCACCGAGGCCCTCGCCCTGCCCCCGGCCCGCCCGGTCCACGCCGAGCTGCGCCGCGCCCTGGAGAAGACCGAGGACCTCACCCGTGGCACTCCCGAGCAGCTGGCCGCGTTGGACGTGCCCGCGCACCGGCAGGAGGTCAACGTGCTCCTGCTGAAGACCAGCGAGCTGGTGCGGGCGGGCACCCGAGGCCGCAGGAAGGACCGCCGCGGCGCCGATCTGATGGGCGCCCGCCTCAAGGGAGCCGACCTGCGCGGTGCGAACCTTCGCGGCGCCTACCTCATAGCCGCCGACCTGACCGGCGCCGACCTGCGCGAAGCGGACATGATCGGTGCGGACCTGCGCGACGCCGATCTCACCGACGCCGACCTGACCGGCGCCTTCTTCCTCACCCAGCCCCAGCTCAACGCCGCCCGCGGCAGCGCGGGCACCCGGCTGCCGGACTCAGTCACCCGCCCCGTGCACTGGACAGCGCGGGCCTGAGGGAGCCTCGTCGACGGCTGCTGCGGAGGCCGTCGCGGAGGTCGCCGCGGCGTCGGCACCGGCCGGGACCGGGCGCCGCTCCAGGTGCAGCCGCAGTCCCTCGGGCATCAGCGTGAGCCGCTCGGTGACCCGCAGGCGGTAGTCCGGATCGGGCCGCAGATCGTAGCGGCGCAACAGCAGTCCCAGCACCAGCGTCGCCTCGTGCAGGGCGAACTGCCGCCCGATGCACGCCCGCGCCCCCGTCCCGAACGGCTTGAAGGTGTGCGGCGCGCGGGCCCGTACGGCCTTCGGATCGAAGCGGTCCGGGTCGAACCGCTCCGGGTCGATGCCCCACACCTCGGGGTCGCGGTGCAGCATCATCGTCAGGACCAGCGCCCACGCGCCCCGCTTCATCGGATGGTCCCCGGCCAGCACGGTGTCCGCGCGGGCCTCCCGTGCGAAGGCCGGCGCCGTCGGCCACAGCCGCAGCGCCTCGTCCAGCACCCGGCGCACATACCGCAGCTTGGCCACCTGGTCGTAGCCGGGCACCGCGGTGTCGCCCCAGACCGCGTCCACCTCGGCCCTGGCGCGGGCGGCGATCTCGGGATGCCGGGAGAGGTAGTGCAGGGCGAAGGAGAGCGCGCCCGAGGTCGTCTCGTGGCCGGCCACCAGGAAGGTGATGACCTGGCGGCGCACGTTCTCGGCCGACAGCCGCTCACCGGTCCGCGGGTGGGCCGTCTCCAGCATCCGGTCCAGCAGGTCCCCGTCCCCACCCCCGTCCGAGGCCCGGCGCGCCAGGACCAGGTCGTCGACCGTGCGGTTGAGATAGGTCATGTCGGCCTCGTTGCGGCGCGAGGCCCGGCGCAGCAGATACGGGGCCAGCGGTGCCGGCACCGTGTTCAGGCGCTGGGCGTACGACAGGGTGCCCACCATCGCGGACACGAACGGATGCGGCCGGGAGCGCTCGAAGGACCCGAAGTCGTGCCCGAACCCGGTGCGCGCGATCGTCTCCAGCGTCAGCTTGGTCATGTCGCCCGGCACGTCCACCGCCCGGCCCGCGGTCAGTTCGCGGTCCCAGTGGTCGGTGAGGCGCTCGGCCACCGCCAGCATCATCGGGTGGTAGCCCTCCATGGCCTCCCGGCTGAAACCCGGGGCCAGGACGTCGTGCGCCAGCTGCCAGTTGGGCTCGTGGTTGTACGCCGTGAACAGCGCGTCCCCGACGACCGGCCGCAGATTGGCGACCCCGAGGCCTACGTGCTTGGCGAAGCGCGACTCGTCCGCCAGGTCGGCCGCCGGCCCGGCGCCCCACACGAACACGAACTCCTTGCCGAACGCCTTGCGCCGGAAGACCGGCCCCAGCTGCCGGGCGTGGCGCATGGAGTCCTGGACGGGCGTGCGCCGGTCGGCGCCGATCACATCGCCGAGCAGGGGGAGCCGGTGCGGGGGATGCGGGATGCGGTGCAGCTCGGGCCAGCCCAGCTCGGCGCCACGGAAGCCTCTGGGAAGCGCGGCCTCCGTCGCCGGTCCGGCCCCTGACGTCGTCTGCGCCATGACGCGATCTCCCTTGAATCAGCGGCAGGTTGAGCTGTCGTGCACCTGTTGTACATGGGTTCAATAGCGATCCCCAGTCTGGTCCCGTCGTTGAACCGACGTCAAGTAAAGTGCTGGGATGGCCGCGAACCAGGGCGGGCGCACACGGCGTCGGCTCAGCACCGAGGAGCGCAGGGAGCAGTTGCTGTCGGTGGGGGCGCGGCTGTTCTCGGAGAGTCCCTACGACGAGGTGTGGATCGAGCAGGTCGCCGAGATCGCCGGTGTCTCGCGCGGACTGCTGTACCACTACTTCCCGACCAAGCGGGACTTCTTCGCGGCGGTCGTCGAGCGCGAGAGCGAGCGGATGCTGCGGATGACGGCGGCCGTGCCCGGGGTCCCGGCACGTGAGCAACTGGCCGCCGGTCTCGACACCTTCCTGGAGTACGTCCATGCCCACGCGCACGGCTTCCGCGCGTTCCATCGTGCGGACGCGGCGGGGGACCAGGCCGTCCGCAGGGTCTACCAGTTGGCGGTGGCCGCGCAGGAACGGCAGATCCTGGCGACCCTCGCCGCCGATCCCGAACTGGGCCTTCTCGCACAGCAGCGCCCCGACCTCCAGCTGGCCGTCCGCGGCTGGCTGGCCTTCACCACGGCCGTCTGTCTGGAGTGGCTGCGAGGTTCGGACCTGACCCGGGAACAGGTGCGGGATCTGTGCGCCCGGACGCTGCTGGGTGCCATCGCGCCCTGAAGCGCGCTCGTTTCCGCGACCCCATGGTTGGCCTGCACCCCGATCTTCGATAGGTTAGGCAAGGCTTACCTAAGGAGGTTTGGGATGAGTGACAGCCCCAGCTGGACGGTCGCGCCCGCCGCGGCCGAACGGGCCCGCTCGGTGCTCGCCGCCGCTTGGTCCTGCGCGGTGACCGGGGACGGCGGCCGCGAGGAGTTCGTCGGTGCGCACAGCGTGGACGAGGAGGGCCGGGTTCTGTTGCGCGTGCCTGAGGACAGCGCCCTGCTCGCTGCCGCGATCTGCGCGCCCCGTGGAGAGCCGCACGCCGTGCTGGAGTTCGCCGACGTGGCACCCGTCCCGGTTCGGGGCCGGATCCGGGCCCGGTTGTGGCTGGCGGGGTACTTCATCCCGGAGGAGGGCCATCTGGCGTTGCGGGCCACCAGGATCGTGCTGCGGCAGTCGTCCGGCGCGGTGGTCGTCGACCTCGACGAGTTCGCCGCGGCCGAGCCCGACCCGCTGGCCCTCGCCGAGGCCCACCTGCTGACCCATCTCGCCGACTGCCACGCCGACGCCGTCGAACGGCTCACCCGGCTCGTCGACCATGCCGGCCTGCACGGCGCGGTCCGCGTCCAGCCCCTCGCCGTCGACCGGCACGGACTGACGCTGCGTATCGAGCGCAACTGCGCCCACGGCGACGTACGACTGCCGTTCCACGCTCCCGCCGACGACGTCGGGCAGCTCACCGAGCGCATGCACGTCCTGCTCGCGCAGGCCGGCGCCGCCTCCTGCCCGCGCGCCCTACAGCGGCAGCGCACAGACGGCGACGGGTGAGGCGAACGGCTCGCCCGCGAGCCGCAGTTCACCACTCTTGCCGTCCACGTGGAAGACGCTGACAGTGCCGGACTTCTGGTTCGCGGCGAACAGCAGCGTGCCGTCCGGCGAGAAGGCGATCTGACGCGGGAAGTCGCCGGACACCGGCACCGTGTCGAGCAGCCGCAGTTTCGCTCCGTCCGCCTCGACGGCGTAGCGGGCGAGGCTGTTGTGGCCGCGGTTGGCGAGATAGGCGTAGGAGCCGTTCGCCGTCACCAGGATCTGCGCCGGGTAG
This sequence comes from Streptomyces sp. NBC_00461, assembly GCF_036013935.1. Lineage (NCBI taxonomy): Bacteria > Bacillati > Actinomycetota > Actinomycetes > Kitasatosporales > Streptomycetaceae > Streptomyces > Streptomyces sp. NBC_00461. Next base: position 753,367 of record NZ_CP107902.1, on the reverse strand, counting down.
TTGGTGCCCGAGCCGGAGCCCGTCGACTGCGGCTCGCCGATCGTCAGACGGCCGGTGGAGGAGTCGTACGCGCAGACCGCGACCGTGTCGTCCACCTCGTTGGCCAGATAGGCGTGCCGGCCGCCGGGGTGGAACGTGAGGTGGCGCGGGCCGGCGCCCGGCCGGGTGTGCGCCTGTGAGACCTCGGTGAGCGTGCCGCGGCGCTCGTCGAGCCGGTACGTGTAGACGGTGTCCGTGCCCAGGTCCACGGCGAGCACATGGCCGCCGTCCGGACTGGTGATGAACTGGTGGGCGTGCGGGCCCTGTTGACCCGGGCCGGGCGACGGAGTCGAGTGCGTCACCACGTCCGTGCGCTCGCCCGGCGCGCCCGAGTCGTCGATCGGATGCACGGCCACACTGCCCGACGTGTAGTTGGCGCTCAGCAGCCAGCGGCCGCTCGGATGCACGGAGAGATGGCAGGGACCCGCCCCTCCGGTGCTGCGCGCGCCCAGAATCCTGCGGTCGGCGAGGCGTACGCCGGTCACGGCGCCGTTGTCCTGCTCGTTCACCGCGTACACCGTGCGGCCGTTCGGATGGATCGCGAGGTACGACGGGTTGGCTACGCCGGTGAGGGTGCCGGTGCCGGTGACACGTCCGGTCGTCGAGTCGTATGTGGCGAGGCCGATGCCCGTGCCGCCGCCGTCGACGGTGGTGTAGGTGCCGACGTAGAGCGGGTGGGGCCCGGAGGAGGGCTTCGCCGACGGGTGGGGTGCGGACCGCTCGGCGGGCGGTTGGCCGGAATCGGCCGCCGCGAGCTCGGGGGTCGTGGGGGTGGACGCGTGGGACGCGGACTTGGGTGGTGCGGGTGCCGGCAGTGCCGTCACCGCGGCCGCTCCCGCGAGCGTGCCGACAAAGCGGCGTCTGCTCAGGCCGCCGCCGGTCGCTCCTGCCCCACTGTCCATGTCCGCACCTCCGGTGGTCGCTCGCCGCGCTCGTGACATGCCACCATGACGCGCGCCGCCGCTCCACGCAAGACCGGCAATGAGCGTTGCGCAGGGTGCAATGGGCGCCCGCCCCCGCCCACCCGCCGACCGCGACCAGGACCGGCGCCACGACGAGGGCGAGGGGACCGGGCCTCGCGGGTGCCCGAGGAGCCCTCGTCGCCGACCGACCTGGCGACGCCGGAGAGTGAAATCCGGGCCACGGGTCCACCACGCCCGGCCGATCAGTCCGACGCGCTCGGTGGCATTGTCCGGGGTCCGGGGGTATCGGCTTGCCGGCCGTCGTCCTCGACCGGTTACCAGTCGCCGTCCTCGACCGCCTTGCCCGGTGCGTCCTTCAGCGGCTTCACCTGGTGGGGCGTGGGATCCTGCCACGGTTCGTGGTCGTCGCCGAGCCAGTCGCCGACCGGCTGTACGCCCTCCAGTGCCTCCGTGGGCGCGAGGTCCTCGGCCTCCTGGTCGTAGTAGTCGTACCAGGGCAGTCCGGCCCGGGTGTACGCCGCGCGGTCCACGGGCGACGGTGGCGGAGCCTCGCCGGTGATACGGCGCCACTCCGGAGGTGTCACCAGGTGCACGAACACCCGCCCGGCAGGCTGCTCGGCCCAGTCCTTGAGCGGCCGGTCGTCCCGGTAGACCTCCTGGAGCATCGAACCGCCGACACCCAGACCCATGGCCGCGGCAGGCCGCGGACGACCCGCAGGAGCGGCCCCCGGAGCCGCCCCCGGCGCGGGCGCCGCCATCGGCATCGCCGCGCCGTAGCCCCCACCCGTAAAGCTCATCCGCTGCAGTTCCGAGCGGCGCCGCTCCTCCTCCCGCCACTCGGCCAGCCTCGGCTCGACGAGCGGGAAGGACTGCAGCTGTACGCCGCCCCAGGTCTCCTCGCCGGTGACCTGGCCCTCGACGGTCGCCCCCAGGCCCAGCGGCACCGCCACGAACTGGCGGACCGTGCCCTTTCCGGAGTTGATGCCGTCCAGCCAGGGCTGGCGGGGCAGTACGAGGTAGTTCTGAGGCTCGCGGGAGAGGCGGTCGCTCCACTTCCTGCCCGAGACCGCGCACACCTTGCCCACGCCGACCTGCAGAGCGGCCGGTTCCGCCGTGCCCGCGAAGGTCAGCCACATCGCCTCGCGCAGATACACCGGTAGCATCACGCCGCCCCGTGCACGCCATTGCGCGGGCACCGTGTCCGGGTAGTCGGTGACCCGGCGCACCGGGAACTCGCCCAGGCCCGGCGGCAGCGGATGCGTGCCCGTCTCGGGCAGCCGCAGTGTGCGCACGAACCGCACCGCCACCCCGCCCGGCAGCCGCAGTGTGTTCCCGTCGATCCGCACAGTCGAGTCGGTCATCCCCGCCCCCTTCATCCCAGCCCGCCCCTTCGGCTCCGGTGCCAGAACGTACGCCGCCCCGGCCCCCTCGTCACTTGGAACGACGGGCGGCGTCGCCGCGGTTCCGGCGCAGCACGTCCGGGACGCGCAGCATCTCGGAGTCGCGCAGCCCCTCCCGCAGCCTGGTCAGCCGCGGCATGCGCTCGCGCTGCTCGCGGGAGGTGCGGTCCAGCTCCTCGAAGAGGCGCCGCGAACGGTGCTCGGTGTCCATCTCGTCGAGGATGCGGTTGACCTCGGTCAGCACGGCCCCGTACAGCTGCCAAGTACGGGCGTCCCGCTGTACGTCCTCCAAAAGCAGCTGAGCCAGTTTGTCGCGGGTGGCCGCGGCCTGGCGCAGCTCAGCGGCCAGCCGGGACTCCGCGGACTCGGCGCTCGCACTGACATGGCTGGTGACCAGCACCGCGAAGCTGACCACGGCGTCGGCGATCTCGGACAGCAACCGTTCCACGGCGGCACCCGTCTCGGGCGCGAACAGCCGCTCTGGCTCACGTTCCTTGGCGAGGTCGGTGAAGGTCCGCGCCAGCACCCGCAGCACGACCGTGCAGATCTCCAGCGTGTCCAGCCCCGTGCGCAGCACCACCCGGTGCAGCAGGCCCTCACTCACGCGGGGATTGAGCCGAAGGCTGTCCTCGGCCTGTCGGAGCGCCGCGTCCACCTCGACGATGTCGTGGTCGAGCCTGCGTGCCTCGTGCAGCCGCTCCGTCGCCCGCTCGACCGGCGTGCGGCCCGCCGCCTCCTCACCCATGCGCAGCATCAGCTGCCGCACCCGGCGGGCCAGCCCCTCGATCGACTCGCCCGCCTCGTCCACCCAGACGGGCGGCGCGAGCAGCAGATTGCACGCGAACCCGACGACCGCGCCGATCAGCGTCTCCACGATCCGCGCCCAGGCCGTGTCCCCGACGGTCGTGACGCCGAGCACCAGCATCGCGCTGATCGCCACCTCGGGCACGTACTCGTTGACCCGCACCAGACGCCCGACCACCAGCGAGGCCACGATCAGCAGGGCCAGACTCCACCAGGTCAGACCGACAAGGAGGCTGAAGGCGATGGCGACCAGGACGCCTGCCACCACGGCGTTCACCCGGCGGATCCCGTTGGTGAGCGTGGCGTACAGCGTGACCTGGACGACCAGCAGAGCGGTCAGTGGCGCGGTGAGCGGCGCGGGTTCGGGGCTGAGACGCAGCGCGACGACGTAGGCGATCGTCGCGGCGACCGCCGACCGCAGTGTCTGTACGACCACCGGGTCGCGGCGCCGTTTCACCTGGAGCACCAGGGACGCCGTCCACTCACGTACCACTCGCATGCGCGGGGCTCACTCCTTCCAGGACGCAGCCGGTGTGGCCCGAACTGTCATTGAGGACCGTAACTGTCCGCAAGGAACCCTAGATTGTTGGTGTCGGTCGAAGGGTGACGGGAGAGGAACAATGATGGAGAACACCCAGGGCATCGAGGTTCTCACGCGGGCGCACGACTATCTCGCCGAGGTGGTCGCCGCGGTGCCGCACGCGGTGTGGGGAGCGCCGACGCCGTGCAGCGCGTGGACGGCCCGGCAGGTCCTCAACCACGCCCGGATCGACCAGCAGGGCTACGGTTTCGCGATCACCGGCGGCCGCCCGGACTCCGACCCCTTCCACCCGGGAGACGCCCTCGACGGGGATCCGGCGGCGGAGCTCGACAAGGTGCTGCGCGCGGTGGCGGACACGTATGCCGGCCTGCCCGCCGACGGCGAGCAGGTGCCGACGCCGCTCGGCCCGCTGCCCCTGCCGTTCGCCGCCGCGGCGGCCGCCATGGACGCGGCCGTGCACGCTTGGGACATCGCGGTCGCGACCGGCCAGGACCGGCCGCTGTCCGGGGAACTGGCCGAGGGGATCTGGCCGGTCGCGGAGCGGCTCGTCGACCATCTCCGCGACTCCTACCAGGTGTTCGCGCCCGCGCTGGAGCCGGCACGGGACTACGACCGGGCCGAGGCGCTGCTCGCCTTCCTGGGCCGCGACCCGCACTGGACCCCGGCGGGCGTCTGACGCTGGCGCAGTGCGGCGGTGACGACGGTCAGCGGACACAGCCCGATGAACCCGTTCGCCACCGCCGAGAACTCGGCCCGAACAACCCGTTCGTCACCGCCCGGAACCGGTTGACGGCGACGTCGACGACCTGCCCGGCCACCACATCCCGGCCGAGCTCGCTCCCGCTCAGGACGTCTGATCCATCGTCACCGGGTGGTGGCCGCCCGGCTCCGTGACCGGTAGCCGGAGACCTTCGCGAGGTTGCCGCAGCGGTCCATGGAGCACCAACGTCGGCGCCGGGCCTGGGAGTCGTCCAGGAACAGCAGTGAACAGTGCGGGCTCTCGCACTCCTTGACCCGATCCAGCTGGGGACCGCTCACCAGGAGGACGGTGTCCCGGGCCACCGTCGCCAGGGCGGCCCGAGCGGGCCGGTGGGCCGTCCAGCGCACGGGGCCCAGCTGAGGGGCGAGATCCGGGCGTGCCGCCGCCTCGTTGACCAGCCGCACGTCGGCCGGATCCTGTTCCTGACCGGCCATGGATGTGCGTACGACGCGGTAGAGGGCCTCGCGCAGGACGCGGGCGTAGGCCAGGTCCCGAGCGGTGACGGGCACGGGCTCGTCGTCCGCGGCCAGCTCCGCCTCCGCGAACCAGCGGGCCAGGGTGGCGGGGTCCGGGAGCCGCTCCAGCGGAGTGCCGTGCCGTCGCCCGAGCGTCGCCACGAAGTTCAGACAGGGGCGGCCGCCGATGAACGGGAAGGCGAGCGCCGGGTCGGCGGAGGCGGAGATGCCGGTCATACGGGAGAGCGTACACCGGGCGTACACCGGTTCATGCGGTGTCCAGCCTGGACGCCCCCTCTTGACACCGGTTGAAGTGGTGTCGGAGAGTGACACCACTTCAACCGGTGTCGGCCGCGTGAGTGGCCGTGGCAGGAAGTGGGTGCGGTATGCGTGCGGTACGGATCGAGGAGTTCGGCGGGCCCGAGGTGCTGGTGCCGGTCGAGGTGCCGGATCCCGTGGCGGGGCCCGGTGAGGTGCTGCTGCGGATCGCGGCGGCGGGCGTGAACCGGGCGGATGCCCTGATCAGGTCGGGCCTCTACCACCGGGCCGGGCGCCCGCCGCTGATCCCGGGCGTGGAGGCGGCCGGCGTCGTCGCGGCGGTGGGGGAGGGGGTGACCGGCCTTGAGGTCGGGCAGCGGGTCATGGCCCTGGACGGGATCAACGCCCCCGGGTTCTATGCCGAGTTGGCGGCGGTCCGAGCCACGCAGGTCACCGCCCTGCCGGACGGCGTGAGCCTTGCAGAGGGGGCCACACTGCCCGTGGCCTGGCTCTCCGCCTGGTACTGCGTGCGGCATCTCGCCAAGGTCGCCAAGGGGGACACGGTGGTGGTGAAGGCGGCCGCGAGCGGAGTCGGCAGCGCGGCCGTCCAGATGGCCGCCGAAGCCGGCGCCCGGGTCATCGCCCTCGCCGGATCCGCGGAGAAGGCGGCCTGGGCGGGGGAGTTCGGCGCCCAGGACACGGTCGACACCTCCGCGCATCCCGACGACGCGGAGGTCGACGAGGTGCTGCGACTGACCGACGGGCGAGGGGCCGACGTCGTCCTCGACACCGTCGGCGGCCCGGCGTTCGGACGGAGCCTGCGCGAGGCCGGTCACGGTGGCCGGGTGATCGCCCTCGCCAACGTCGCCCTGCAGCCCAGCACCGTCGACACACGCGACTTCTATCCCAAGAACGTGTCCATCCTCGGCTTCCAGCTCACCAACCTCCAGATCCACGGCTACGACCCCCGACCGGACCTGCGCGAGCTGGCCGAGCGGGTCGCCGCGGGGACGTACCGGGTGCCGGTCGAAACCGTCGTACCCCTCGAAGAGGCCCGTGCGGCACACGAGTTGCTGGAACGGCGGGACAACCGTGGCAAGATCGTCCTGGCGGTGGCCGACCTCTGATCCCGCGGCAGGCGTTCGCGCCGGCGACAAAATGAGGCGACAAAATGAGTTGCGGATGTCCTGCTCGGTGAGCGATCTCTTGGGGGAGGTCCCCAGGGGCTCGCGCCCGTCGGAACCCAAGAATCCCGTGGAGGGAAGCCAGTGGATTTCGCAAACGCCCGGACGCCCTGGGCACGGGCGGCGCTGCGTCACGTCGCCGCCCGCTCCACAGGCCCGGCCGTCGACCCGGACCTGCGCATCACGCTGAACTTCCACCCCGACCGGCTCATCGACGGGCTGCCCATCCTCCGGGCACTGGCCCAGGACGGCGCCTACCACTCCCAGTTCGTCACCGGCACCAGCAATGGCGGCCTCACCGCACACCCCGGCGGCGATCGCCATCGCTGGGAGACCCGGATCTTCGGTGGTGCCTACGACGCCGCGGACGCGCACGACCGGCCCGTGTACGGCGCGCTGAACTTCCGGCGCCAAGTGGTCGGCGCGGCACCGCGTTTCGGCTCCTCGCACTTCCGGCTCGGTGCGGACGCCGTGGCCCGCGCCACCTTCTGCTACCCGGACAGCGCGGCCGAACCGGCCGACTTCGGGGTCGCCGCGGGCATGTCGCTCATCGCCCTCGCCGAGGCCGACGAGCAGGACGCCCTCAACGACTACGTCGAGGCCCAGGTCCACGGGGGCGTCCTTCTCGCCGCGCACATGGAGGCACTTGTCCTGGACAAGAGCTACCGCGGGACTTCGGTCGAGGCAGCGGCCCGTCTCCTGCCCTGCACCGTCGAGTGGCACCCCGGCTACCGGCTCACCGTGCCCCAGCTGCGGCGCCATGCGGACTACCGGGGCCAGGAGTACGTGGAGCTGGGTGCCCGGATCGCCGAGGACGGCCGGCTGGACCCGCGGATCATCGGGGACGCGGCCCGCACCGGCCGTCACGAGCTGCAGGCCCTGAAGATGGTGTGGCACACGCTCGCCCGTTTCGGCGCACCCGAGGGAGCGGGCACCGCCTATCTGCCGGGCGGCCACACTCCGGGCGTGAGAACACCGAGCGCGTAGGCCCGGGCGACCAGTTCGGTACGGTTCGACGCGCCCCAGCGTGCCGTCAGCCGCCGCAGGTGATAAGTGACCCCGTCCGTACTGAGACCGGTCTCCTTGGCTGCCCTGGCCGTGGTGGCGCCCGCGGCGAGCAGCGCCAGGATGCGGGCCTCCACGGGTGCGACGGGAGCGGGCGCGTCCGGGAGCGGCTCGTCGCGTTCGCCCTGCACACGCAGCATCACCAGCAGGGCGGGCGTGTCCTGCACGGTGTCGCTCACCGGATCGGCCGTCAGCTCCCCGAACCGTTCGGTGCCGCCGGGCGCCTCCCACCGCACCGACACCTCGTACCGCGACCGGTGTCGCAGCCGCAGCGCCTGCGCGATCCGTTCGACCTGCGTCGTCTCCTGCGGCCGGAACAGCTCCAGCACGGCACGGCCGCGCAGCCGCCCCGGGGCCGTACCGCACTCGGCCGCCATCGCGGGATTGGCGAGCAGGACGACTCCGTGCACATCGCACACGGCGACGGGCACGGAGACCCGGTCGAAGAGCATGTGGGCGCGATTGCGCCACACCACGGCCTCCCGGCTGGCCTCTTCCACCCACACCTCCTGCCACCCCGCGCGAGGGGACGCGCACTGCGTGCACCACGCAATCATGCGGTGCGCGCCGGGGGTGAATTCCCGGACGGTCACGGGGAGACCAGACCGGGTCGCAGACCGCCCTGACCTCCCCGTACAGCGCGCTAGACCGCGAGCCAGACCGCGTGGTCCGGTGCCAGCAGACCGTCCCGCACGGGCCCGGAGGCCAGCAGAACCGAGAAGTGCTCCGGCAGCCGATAGGCCTCGGCCGACAGGTTCACCACGCACAGGAAGCCGGGGTCGCGTCCGAAGGCAAGGACTCCGGCGGGGGAGTCGAGCCAGGTCAGGCCGCCGTCTCCGAGGGCGGGATGTTCGCGGCGCAGACGCAGGGCGCCGCGGTACAGCTCCAGCGTCGAGTCCTCGGCGCCGGTCTGCTCGGCCGCCCCGAGGCCGGCCCACCCGGCGGGCTGCGGCAGCCAGGGCGCGGCTTCGCTGCCCTCGGGGCTGAAGCCGTACGGCGCGCTCGACCCCGACCACGGGATCGGCACCCGGCAGCCGTCGCGCCCGCGGTCGGTGTGCCCGGACCGCTCCCAGACCGGGTCCTGCAGCACCGCCTCGGGCAGGTCCTCGACCTCGGGCAGCCCGAGCTCCTCGCCCTGGTAGACATACGCGCCGCCGGGCAGGGCGAGCATCAGCAGGGCCGCCGCACGTGCCCGCCGCGTGCCCAGCTCCAGATCCAGGGGGCCTTCGGGCCGGTAGGTCTCGCCCGCCACCCACCGCTTCACCACCTTGCGGCCGTACCGGCTGGGGTGGCGCATCACGTCGTGGTTGGAGAGCACCCAGGTGGCCGGGGCGCCCACCGCACCGAGCATGGCGAGGGAGTCGTCGATGACGGCACGCAGGTCCTTCGCATCCCAACTCGACATCAGGAAGTCGAAGTTGAACGCCGTGTGCAGGCCGTCCTGGCGGACGTACGCGGCGAGCCGCTCCGGGGTGTCCGCCCATGCCTCGGCGACGAACGAGCGGTCACCCGGGAACTCGTCCGCCACCCGGCGCCACGCGCGGTAGATGTCATGCACCTCGTCCCGGTCCCAATGCGGATGGTCGACGTGCCGGCGGGGCCCCTCGGGCGCCACTTCCGGGCGGGGCGGCAGGTCCGGCAACTCGGGGTGCTTGACGAGACCGTGCGCGACGTCGATCCGGAATCCGTCCACGCCCCGGCTGAACCAGAAGCGCAGGACCGACTCGAACTCCGCCCGTACGTCCGGGTGTTCCCAGTCGAGATCCGGCTGCTCGGGGGCGAACAGGTGCAGGTACCACTCGCCGTCGGGCAACCGTGTCCAGGCCGGGCCGCCGAAGCAGGACACCCAGTCGTTGGGCGGCTCGGCGCCGCCGGGCCCGCGGCCGGGCCGGAAGACGTAGCGCTTTCGCTCGGGGCTGCCGGGTCCGGCAGCCAGCGCGGCCAGGAACCAGGCGTGCCGGTCGGAGGTGTGGTTGGGCACGATGTCGGGGATGACGCGGATCCCGTGCGCGTGCGCCTCCTCGATGAGCTGCTTCGCCTCGGCGACCGTGCCGAACAAGGGGTCGATCTCCCGGAAGTCGGCGACGTCGTAACCGTGGTCGGCCATCGGTGACTTGTACCAGGGGTTGATCCAGATCGCGTCCACGCCGAGCCACTTGAGATACGGCAGCCGGGAGCGGATGCCGGCGATGTCGCCGACGCCGTCCCCGTTCCCGTCGGCGAAACTGCGGATGTAGACCTGGTAGATGACGGCGTCGCGCCACCAAGGTGCGGTGCTGCTGGACATGGTGGTGTCTGCTCCTCGGATTTCGGTGGGAATACCTGGGACGAGAGGGCTACTTCGCCGCGCCGGCCGTGAGGCCGGCGACGATCCGGCGCCGGAACAGCGGCACCACGACGACGAGCGGAACGGAGACCAGGACTCCGGCCGCCATCTGGCTGCCGAACGGCGTCTCGAACTGGGTCGCGCCGGCGAACTTGGAGATCGCGACGGGTGCGGTTGGATGTCGGGCCCGTTCGTCATCGACAGTGCGATGAGGAACTCGTTCCAGGTCGCGGTGAAGGTGATGATCGCGGTGGTGAAGATGCCGGGCGCGCCGAGCGGGATGATGACGCGGCGGAACGCCTGACCGCGGGTGCAGCCGTCGATCATGGCCGCGTGCTCCAGCTCGTCGGGCATCTGCCGGAAGAAGGCCGTCAGGTTCCACACCGCGAGCGGCAGCGTGAACGACATGCTGGGCACGATCATCGCCTGGTAGTGCGGTAGCACAGCATGCCGCCGTCCGAGCCCGCCGGGACGGAGTAGAGGCCGCCGCGGTACCTCCCGGCCGCCACGATCGGCGGTGATGGGGCCCCGCCCCTCGAAGGAGGAGCGGCCGGCCGGCCCGCTCGACACCGAGCCGCACGCGGCCAGGGCGGCGAGCGCCGCACAAGGCGCCAGAGCGCCGCAACGCTCTGGTCGTTCTGATCTTCACTGTCGCTCCCGGGTCGAACGGAACCGAGCTCGTGGCGGCGCTGTCATGCTGCTTGAAAACGGTGATTTTGCAGCTCAGAGCATCTGATGACTACCCCCTGGGGTAATCTTCGACGCATCTGCTGCCTCTGCGAGACAGCGCTTGCAAGCTAGGAGCCAGGTCGAGGGCACGTCAATGCGTTACGTGCCGGTAATTCGTTGACAGCGCTGTCATCAGACCGTGTGGATGTGTGCACGCTTGTGCTAGCGTCCGCCCATGCCAGCTGCTCAGCGGCACCCCACGATGACCGATGTCGCCGAACGGGCCGGGGTCTCCGCATCCACCGTCTCGCGCACCCTGCGGGGACTGTCGAACGTGTCGCCGGATGTCCGCGTCCGGGTCGAACAGGCCGCGCGCGAGCTGAACTTCGCGATCTCCCGGCACGCGTCGAGCCTGGTGACCGGCAGGACGGGCATCGTCGCGGTGCTCGTACCCACGCTCAACTCGTGGTTCATGGGCTCGGCCCTGTCCAGCCTGGGCCCGCTGCTGCGGGCGGCGGGCCTGGAGCTGGCCGTCTACGTGATACCGGACCTCGCCGAACGCGCCTCGTTCTTCGAGCAGTTGCCGGCCCGGCGCAACGCCGACGCACTGCTCGTGTTCTCCTTCGACCTCACCGACGAGGAGAGCGCCCGCCTCGACGACCTCGGCATGCCCGTCATCTACGCCAGCCAGCACGCCGACGAGCGGCCGAGCGTGTACGTCGACGACGTGGCCGGGGCGCGCCACGGGACCCGGCACCTGCTGAACCTGGGACACCGCCGGATCGCCTTCGTCCAGACGGTCGGCGCCACCGGATTCTCCTTCAGCTCGCACGAGCGGCTGCTCGGCTACCAGCAGGCACTCACCGAGGCGGACGTTCCCCTCGACGACTCCCTCGTCGTGGCCACCCCGTTCCCCTACAAGCGCGGTGTCACGGAGGCGCTCGGGAAACTGCTCAGCCTGCGCGAGCCGCCCACCGCGGTCTTCGCCGAGCAGGACGAACTCGCCGCCTCCGTCATCTGGACGCTGCGCAAGTCCAGGATCGAGGTCCCCGAGCGGATGTCCGTCCTCGGCTTCGACGACCAGCCGGTCGCCGAGTGGTTCGATCTGTCCACGGTCGCCCAGTCGCCCTCGGACATGGGGCGCATGGTCGGCGAACTGGCCCTGGAACTGATCAACGACCCCGACGCCGACCCCAAGCGGCACATCGTCCTGCCGACACATCTCATCCCGCGGGCCACCACCGCTCCGGCCCCCGGACAGCGCACCGACCTCCCGAACCCGGAGTGAGTCGCAGGTCGGGGACATGCGCAAGCCCCCGCGGGCACTCTTGACTACACGATCGCGTAGTGGCCTGGCACGGGCGGCCGGGCCCGCTAGACCACCCTTGATCGCAGTACTCCCATACCGCGAAAGGCAGTTGTCGCGCCATGCCCCCCACCGCGCTGCGCCCCCACACCGCAGACACCCTCCCCGCCGTCCCCGTCGTCGACATCACCGAAACCGGGCCCGGCCGCACCCCCATCCAGCAGGTGATGCGCCTCATGCGCGAGCACGGAACGGTGCTCGTGCGGCGGCTGCACGGGCGGGCCGCACTGTTCGTCGCCGACCTGGACCTGGTGGCCGACCTCTCCGACGAGCAGCGGTTCGCCAAGCATGTCGGGCCCGCACTGGAGAACGTCCGCGAGTTCACGGCCGACGGCCTGTTCACCGCGTACAACGACGAGCCCAACTGGGCCAGGGCGCACGACATCCTGATGCCCGCCTTCGCGCTCGGCTCGATGCGCACCTACCACCCCGTGATGCTCAGGGTGGCGCGCCGGCTCATCGCGTCTTGGGACCGCGCCGCGCACGCCCGTGATCATGATCGCGGCCGGCACCGGCCTCGCCCCCTTCCGCGGAGCCGTCGCCGACCGCACGGCCGCCCTCGCCGAGGGAGCCGAACTCGCCCCGGCGCTCTGCTACTTCGGCTGCGACGCACCGGACGCCGACTTCCTGCACGCCGGGGAACTGCGCGCCGCCGAGGCCGCCGGAGCCGTCTCGTTGCGCCCGGCGTTCAGCACCGCGGGCACGTTCGTCCAGCACCGCGTCGCCGTCGAGGCCGACGAGGTGTGGGAGCTGCTCGGCGCAGGGGCCCGGGTGTACGTCTGCGGCGACGGTTCGCGAATGGCGCCCGGAGTGCGGGACGCGTTTCGTACGCTGTACCGGGACCGCACCCCGGACGCGGACGGCCCGGCGGCCGATGCCTGGCTGGACGGACTGATCACGGAGGGGCGCTACATCGAGGACGTGTACGCGGCCGGCTGACCGAAATGAGGGGTGGGCGCACGGTGGTGGACTCCTGGGAAAGAGCCCGACGCATCCTGGAGGGCTCGCGGATACCTCCCGAACGCCTCACGCACCTGCGCCCCCTCAGCGGCGGCACCTACAACGCCGTCGAGGAACTCCGGCTCACCGACGGCAGCCGCTATGTGCTCAAGGTCGCGCCGGACGCCCCGGGGCTGCGCTACGAGAGCGGCCTGCTGCTGTCGGAGGCCGAGTTCTACCGTGGCGCCGCCGAGGCCGACGTACCGGCCCCGCGGGTCGTGGCCGTCGGCGACGACGGCCCAGCACGTCACCTGCTGATGACGGCCTGCCCGGGCGAACCCTGGGACGACTCGGTCACGGAGGCCGAACAGGCGCCCCTGCGTACGGAGTTGGGCCGCCAGGTGGCCCGCCTGCACCGCGTGAGAGGGCCGGGTTACGGCTATCCGTCCGGGGCGCTCGGCCCGCTCGTCGACGACTGGCGCACCGCGTTCACCGCCATTCTGGACGCCGTACTGGACGACGCGCGCGACTATCGGGCCCGCCTGCCCCGCCCCGCCGACGACGTGGCCCGCACCGTGCGGTCCGCCTACCCCGCGCTCGACGACGTCACCGTCCCGAACCTCGTCCACTTCGACCTGTGGAGAGGCAACATCCTGCTGGACCGCTCGGCGGGGGAGCCCCGCATCGGCGGGCTCATCGACGGCGAGCGCATGTTCTGGGGTGACCCCCTGGCCGACTTCGTCTCTCTCGCGCTGCTCGGGGACATCAAGAAGGACGAGGCGTTCCTGGCGGGCTACCGGGAGGCCGGCGGACGCGTCGTGTTCGACACCCCGGCCCTTCTTCGCCTCGCCCTCTACCGCACCTATCTCTACCTGATCATGCTCACCGAGGCGATCCCGCGGGGGACCGGTGCGGACCACGACCGCTGGGTCCAGGAAGTCGTCGCCCCGGAACTCGTCGCGGCCCTCGACGAGATCGAGGAGCTGGCCGCGTCCTAGCTCGGCCCGTCTTAGCTCACATCGTGAACTAAGGGTTGGAGGAATGTCGCGCCACGCCTGCACTCGGAGGTATGTTGCAGGTCGAACAGGGTGCGAAGGGAGCCACATGGCTACGGGGCGGAACGGGCGCACGGTACGCGACCTCAGGCGGGCCAACCGCACGGCCGTGCTGCAGCGGCTCTACTTCGACGGCCCCCTCAGCCGCTTCGAGCTGGGCCCGGCGACCGGGCTCAGCTCCGGCTCGGTGAGCAACGTCGTCGCGGACCTGGTCGCGGACGGCTTGCTGGAGGAGGCCGGCAGCGTCGACTCCGACGGCGGCCGCCCCCGCACCCTGCTGCGTGTGGCGCCCGCCAGCGGCCACATGATCGGCGTCGACGTCGGCGAGACCCGGGTGCGGATCGAGCTGTTCGACCTGACCCTCACCGAACTCGCCCGCGCCGAGCGCCCGTTGGAGACGCAGCGCTACGAGGTCGAGGTCATCGTCGGCCACATCCGCGACGGCGTCGACGAGGTGCTCACGGGCGCCGGCATCGCCCCCGAGCAGCTCCTCGGCGTCGGCATCGGCGTCCCGGGCATCGTGGAACGCACCCCGGACCGCGGCGCCGTCGTACACGGGCAGACCATCGGCTGGGACGCGGTCCCCCTTGAAGACCTCCTCCGCTCCACCTCCCAACTCCCCGACACCGTCCCGTACTTCATCGACAACGGCGCGAAGACCCTCGGCCAGGCCGAGATGTGGTTCGGCGGCGGACGCGGCGCGCGCAACGCGGTCGTCGTCCTGTTCGGCTCCGGAGTCGGCGCCTGCCTCGTCACCCCCGAGGTGGAGCACGGCCGGGCCGTCGAGTGGGGGCATCTGACCGTACGGGTCAGGGGGCGCCGTTGCCGGTGCGGTGCGCTCGGCTGCCTGGAGGCGTACGCGGGGGCCGAGTCGCTTCTCGACCGCTGGCGCGAGGAGGGCGGGCGACCGCCCCGGGGCGTCGACGAGGAAACGGCGCTGACGGCGATGCTGGCCGCCGCGTATCCCGCCGGGGGCGAGGCGGCCGACCCGGTGGCGCGGGCCGTGCTGGAGGAGACCGCGGAGTATCTGGGTGCGGGGCTGTCCGACCTGATCAACCTCTTCCAGCCCGAGCGCATTCTCATCGGCGGCTGGGCGGGGCTTCAGCTCGGTGCACGGTTCCTGCCCGCCGTGCGCAGGCACGCGGCCTCGTACGCCCTGCGGCATCCGGCGGAGAAGGTGACCATCGACCTCGGCCGCCTGGGTCCCGACGCGGTCACCGTCGGTGCCGCGATTCTTCCTCTGGCCGACTTCTTCGCCCGTGGCGGGCGTCGCCCGGAACCGGAGCCCGAGGGACCGGCCCCCGCCTGGCGGACGGCGCTGGAGGAGCGCGCTCCGCATTAGGCGCTCCGCGGAGCGGAGGGACCGGGCGGCGACGGCAGGCCCACGTTTCGCCGCTCTTCGGTGGAGGTACTCGCCCGTCGCCGGACGACGTGAAGGGAGTACGCCGTGGCCGATCGGCGTCATACAGACCAGGACGGCGAGCCCGTACCGCGGGATCTGCCGGACCAGCAGGTCCGCGAGGGCGAGGATCCACTGGACATACCGCTCACGGACGCACAGGAGGACCGGTCCGACACCGACGTGCCGGACACGGACGAGGCCGGCACCGGCCGCGAGGGCGGCCCCCGCCCCGCCACCGTCCACCCCGAGCATCCCGACCCGGACGAGTCCACCGCCTGACCGTCACAGGGAGCCATCACGGGTATGGCCGACCGGCTGCACGACGGGTAGGGAGGTCAGCCCGCCTTGTGCCCCTGCATCGGCTCCGTCGCCGCACCCTCGCCCCGCTGCAGGCCCGCAAGGAACTCCTCCAGCACGTTGTCGGCCGTGTGCTCCGGGTGCCAGTCCAGCTCGGTACGCGCGCGTGTGCAGTCCATCAGCGGCAGGCGCAGGACCGCGTCGAACAGATGCGGCGAGGCAGGCAGCAGATGCAGTCCCCAGGCGGCGGCGATCGCCGAGCGGGCCGCGGCGCGGGGGAGCCGGACCGGGCGCGTGCCCAGCATCCGGCCGAGCAGATCCGCGTCAACGGCGGGTTCCGCCGCCAGGTTGAACGCCCCGCGGACCTCGGAGCCCAGCGCGAGCACATAGGCCCTGGCGGCGTCGTCGGTGTGCAGCGCCTGTACTCGCAGACCGGGGATGTCGGGCAGGAAGGGCAGCAGCTCCGGACGTGCCAGCGGGCCCGGCAGGAAGCGGCCGCCGAAGATCCTGCGCTGTTCGCTCGCCGACTCCCGCTTGAAGAGGAACGCGGGGCGCATGCGCACCACCCGCACCTCGGGATGTTCGCGTTCGAACGTGTCCAGGGCACGCTCCAGATAGGCCTTCTCCCGGCAGTACGCGGCGTCCGGCCAGCCGTGCGTCGGCCATGACTCGTCCACCGTGTGATCCTTCGGCCCCGGCGAGTAGGCGCCCACCGACGACGCGTGCACCAGCGTCGGTACCCCGGCCGCCGCCGCCGCGTCGAAGACCCGGATGCTTCCGAGGACGTTCGTGCGCCAGGTGGTCGCCGGATCGTGCGTCGGCTGGAACGCCCACGCCAGATGGATCACCGCGTCGGCGTCCGTGAACTCCCCGGCCAGGTCCGCCTGTTGGGACGCCAGGTCGACGGCGGACCACTCCGTCCTGGCGGGCGACCAGTCGGGGATCCGCCGGGCCAGCCCCACCACGGAACCGACCTGCGAACCCTCCGAGAGAAGACGCACCACGCTGGTGCCGACATTGCCGGTCGCGCCCGTGACCACGATCCTGCTGCCCGTTGTGCTGCTCACCTTCGGCTCCTTCCGGTTCGGCTCCTTCCGGCCGCTCGACTGGAGAGGAGTGACCGAGTACCCGTCCGGAGCGGGTTCACCTGCCGTCCTCCCCCACCTCCACCTCCACCTCCACGTCCACCTTCACCTTCACCTTCACCTGCACCTCCACCGACGGCATCGGACCTCCATGACGTCGGAGGTAATCGACCCGCGCGGCGGCACCCGGAACCATGAACGACGTAGCCCTTCCACCGGATCGCAGGAGGACGTCCCATGCCTTGCTTCGCCAGCCCCGCCGACGGCACGCAGCTGCACTACGTCGACTACGGCCCGGCCGACGGCCCGGTGGCCGTCTTCGTCAACAGTGCCTACATGGGATCGGAGATGTGGGAGTTCCAGATGCTGCCGCTGGCGGCGCAGGGGTATCGCTGCGTGAGCCCGGACCGGCGGGGGCACGGGCGCTCCGAGGACGTGTGGAACGGCTTCGACCTCGACACCCTCGCGGACGACCTGCACGGGCTTCTCGATCATCTGGACCTGCGCGAGGTCACTCTGGTCGGTCACTCGATGGGCACGGTGGAGATCACCCGCTGCCTCACCCGGCACGGCGCCGGCCGCGTTGCACGCGTCGCCTTCGTCGCCGGTATCGCCCCGGGAGTGGTGCGCACCGCAGACAACGCGGGCGGCCTGGACCAGGCCGCGGTGCGGGCCGCCAACGAGGAGTGCCGTCGCGACCGGGCGGCGTTCTTCCAGGACGGGGCCCCGGGCTTCTTCGCCGTCGACCGGCCCGGCAACGACGTGTCACCGGCGTATGTGCGGTACTTCGTCGAGCGCGCTCAGCTCTCCACACCGCACTCCACCGCCGCCGTCCAGGAACTGGTCGCGGTCGTGGACGTCGCCCCCGAACTGCCCAAGCTCGACCTGCCGGCGCTCGTCGTCCACGGCACGCACGACACCTCGGCCCCTCTGGAGCTGACCGGACAGCGTGCCGCCCGGCGGCTGCCGGACGCCACCCTGAAGGTCTACGAGAACGGAGGCCACGGCCTGTTCGCCACCCACGCCGACCAACTCAACGCCGACCTGCTGGAGTTCATGACGAGCTGAGGGCCCGTGCCGCGTCCCGAGGGCGGCCGGGAGGTGACCAGAACATGATCAGGGCATGCTCCGGACATCCTCAGGACATGAGCGAGATCATCCTGATGTCCGACGCGCGGGTCGCCGCCGTCCCCGTGGAGGCGAACGGTGAGCCCCTCGTCGACGTGCGGCCGGCGCTGCTGGTCGACGACCGCACGCACAAGGACTCCCACGGCGCGGAGGTCCACCTGCGCCAGGGCGTTCTGGACCGTCTCCTCGCCGCGCAGGCGCAGTTGCCCGACGGCCTGCGCCTGCCCTTCGTGGAGGGATACCGGCCACCGGCCCTGCAGCGCCACTACTTCGAGCGGTACGCCGCCGAACTGCGCGCCCCACACCCGCAGTGGCCGGCCGACAGCATCCTCACCGCCGCCAGCCGCTACGTCTCCCCGCCCGAGGTCGCCCCGCACAGCGCGGGCGCGGCGGTCGACCTCACCCTCGCCGACGCCGCCGGCCGCGAACTCGACCTGGGCACCCCGATGAACGCCGATCCGGAGCAGAGCGACGGCGCCTGTTGCACGGACGCCATCGGCATCACCGCCGAGGCCCGTGCGCACCGCGCGGTGCTGGGGGAGGCCCTCGGCGCGGCCGGTCTGGTCAACTACCCCACCGAGTGGTGGCTCTGGTCGTACGGAGACCGGTACTGGGCCCTGGCGACGGGCGCTCCCGCCGCCGTGTACGGGCCCACGGGGCTCGACAACTCCTAGCCTGCGAAGGCGTTCACGCCCGTCAGCCGTGCGGACAGCTCCCACAGGCGGGCGGCCTGCTCCGGGTCGATCGCCCACTCCTTGACACCGGTCGACCCGCCGTCCACCGCGATGTCGGCGACGTCGCAGTCCTCCAGGTAGACGCCGCCGAGGCCGTCCAGCTGCGGCGAGGTCGCCGCCCACACCTGGGTGGCCGCGCCCTGCGGAGGGGTCTTGAAGCCCTCGGGGTTGAGCACGGTGCCGTCCTCGCCGATCCAGCCGCGCTCGATCATCTCCTCCTTGGGGATGTGCCGTTGGAGGGGCGTGATGATGCCGCCGGGGTGCAGCGAGAAGGCGCGGACACCCGCCTCGCGGGCGAGCTTGTCGAGGTGGACGGCGAAGAGGACGTTCGCGGTCTTGGCCTGGCCGTAGGCCTGCCACTTGTCGTAGCCCTGCCGCCAGTCGACGTCGTCCCAGCGCATGCCGGAGAAGTGGTGGGCGCGGGAGGACACGGCGACGACCCTGGCACCGCCGGGCGCGATCGCCGGCCACAGGCGGTTGACCAGGGCGAAGTGGCCGAGGTGGTTGGTGGCGAACTGCGCTTCCCAGCCGGGCCCCACCCGGGTCTCCGGGCACGCCATGATGCCGGCGTTGTCGATCACGATGTCGATGTTCCGCCCGGAGTCGAGGAACCGCTCGGCGAAGCCGCGCACGCTCTCCAGGTCGCCGAGGTCCAGCTCGTCCACCTCGACGCCGCCGAGGCCGGCCAGCGCCTCCTCGGCGGTGACCCGGCGGCGGGCGGGGACGACGACACGGGCGCCCGCCTTGGTGAGCGCGCGGGTGGTCTCCAGACCGAGTCCCGAGTAGCCGCCCGTCACGACGGCCAGCTTGCCGGTCAGGTCGATGCCGTCCAGGACGTCCTCGGCGGTGCTCTTGGCACCGAAGCCGGACCCGATCTTGTGCTGTGCAGTGATCATGCCTGGAACGCTACGTATTGGAGTGCTCTCGAAGTCAAGCGGACCCTGCGGCCATGCGGGCGGAGAAGAGCCCCGACCGGACGGGGGAATCTCGGTCGGGGCAGTCAAGGTGTGGGCGCGGATGGCGGTCGCCTCTCGGCGAAAGGCTCCACAGGGCTTCAGCCGAACGATCGTCCCTGTGGGCAAAAGGTGAGGCCCGGGGACACTGTCCCATCCGCACCCACGTGTTGTTCAACGGACAACCTCTCGCGGGTGTTCCTCTGCCCGCCGGGTTACGGGGTGATGTGCGTCACCGCTGCCGCAGGGGACTGTCCGCCAGGTTCGCCAGGAGGTGCGCGGGGTCGGCGTACACGGCCTGAGCCCCGGCCTCCTCCAGGTCCGCGCGCGGAATCCCGCCGCACAGCACTCCCACGCAGTGCACCCCCGCCCGGCTGCCCGCCCGCATGTCCCACACCGTGTCGCCGACGAAGACCGCCCGGTCCGCGGGCACGCCGGCCAACTCCAGGGCGTGCTCGACGGGTTCGGGCGCCGGTTTGCCCTCCTCGACGTCGTCGGCGCTCGCGGTGGCGGTGATCGCGTCGTCGGCGGAGATGGCACGGCGCAGCGCGGACAGCTCGGGCCCGCTGGCGGACGTGGCGAGGACCACCGTCCAGCCGTCGTGGTCGAGGCGCCGCAGCAGCCGCCCGGCGTCCTGCAACGCGGGCAGCCGGGCGAAGTACTGGCCGTACAACGCCTTGTGCGCGGCGCTGAGTTCGGCGTCCCGGTCCGTGTCGCGGTCGTCGCCGAGCAGGTGGGCGACGAGATCGTCGGAGCCGAGCCCGACGGCCCGGTGGATGGAGTGCATCGGCACTGTGTGGCCGGCCTGGCGGAATGCCTCCCACCAGGTCACCACGTGGAGGTGGTTGGTGTCGACGAGGGTCCCGTCGACGTCGAACACGGCCGCCCGTTCCATGCGCGCTCCCTTGCTCTTCGGCCGCACGAGTACCACGTCAGGGACTCGCCACTCCCGCCGGTGTACGCCGCTGCCGGGTCCAGGCCAGCAGGTCGTCCAGGGCCCAGGTGTTCACCACCCGTTCGGCCGGTACCCCGCACTCCTCCGCCCGGGCGCAGCCGAGGATCTGCCAGTCCAGCTGTCCGGGTGCGTGCGCGTCGGTGTCGACCGAGAACAGGACCCCCGCGTCCACCGCCCGGCGCAGCAGCCGCCGCGGTGGGTCGAGCCGCTCCGGGCGGCTGTTGATCTCCAGGGCCGTGCCGGTCTCGGCGCACGCGGCGAACACCGCGTCCGCGTCGAACTCCGACTCGGGCCGCCCCCGCCCGGTCACCAGCCGCCCGGTGCAGTGCCCGAGGACGTCCGAGTGCGGATCGCGTACGGCGGCCACCATGCGGCGGGTCATCGAGCGGGCGTCCATGCGCAGCTTGGAGTGTACGGACACCACCACGACGTCGAGCCGCTCCAGCAGCTCCGGCTCCTGGTCGAGGGAGCCGTCGTCGAGGATGTCGCACTCGACGCCGGTGAGCAGCCGGAACGGCGCCCAGGCCGCGTTCAGCTCCGTCACCGCGTCGAGCTGCTCGCGCAGCCGCTCGGGCGAGAGGCCACGTGCGACGGACAGCCGTGGCGAGTGGTCGGTGAGCGCCGCCCACTCGTGTCCGAGTGCCGCCGCGGTCCGGCCCATCTCCTCGATCGGACTGCCCCCGTCGGACCAGTCGGAGTGCAGATGGCAGTCCCCGCGCAGCAGTGCCCGCAGCTCCTCACCGCCCTCGGTGTGCGGTGCTGCCGCGGCCTCGCCCTCCAGCTTCTGCAGATAGCCGGGCACCTGCCCGGCCAGCGCCTCCCGCACCACCTGCGCCGTCTTCGGGCCGATGCCCTTGAGCGACTCCAGCGACCCGTCGGCCGCCCGCTCGCGCACCTCGTCCCCGGGCAGCTGCTTCAGCACGCGCGACGCCGTGCGGAAGGCGCGGACGCGGTACGTCGGCGCCAGCGACCGCTCCAGCAGGAAGGCGATCCGGTCCAGTGCGTCGAGGGGATCCATGGTGACCTCCACCTCCAGGGTTCACCAGCCGCGCGTGGGCCGCACGGTGTGCCGATCGATCGGCACGTGACGAGCCTTGGGCCCGGAAAGCGTCCTACGCTCTATTCCATGACCGAAATAGACAGCCCGCGGGTCTCACGTCCGCGGATCATGGTGCTCGGGGTGCACCCGAGCACACCGCCGTTCCGGATCGTGGAGATCGACGGAGAGGTGGTCGGCGAGGCCAAGTCCGTCACCGACGTCCTGGAGGCCGCTGCCGCGTTCGGCATCACGGTCCACGACCTCGACGATCCCGACGTGGTGCGCTGGGTGGGCGGGGACAAGTTCACCTGGAGACCGCGCTGAGAGGGGTGCGGCTCAGCCGACCGTCCACTTCTGGTTGGCGCCGCCCGTGCAGGTCCACAGCTGCAGCCGGGTGCCGTTGGCCGAGCTGCTCCCGGTCACGTCGAGGCACTTGTCGGCCTGTGGATTGACGATGTCGTGGGCCCCGGTGACCGTCCATTTCTGGTTCGGGCCGCCGGTGCAGTCCCACAGCTGCGCGGTCGCCCCGTCCGCGGTGCCGTTGCCGGTGACGTCCAGGCACTTGCCGAGCGCGCGGAGCGTGCCGTCCGAGCCGGCGGTCCACTGCTGGGCCGCGCTGCCGTTGCAGTCGTAGAGCTGTACCGGGGTGCCGTTGGCCGGGTTCGCCCCGGCGACGTCGACGCACTTGCCGCCCAGGCCCCTGATCGCCGCGCCCGAGGCCGTGTCCCCGGTCGTCACCGACACCGAGTCCACCACCAGCTGCTGCGGGAAGGCCGTGGAGCCGTCCGGGTCGCCGGGCCAGTAGCCACCCACCGCCAGGTTCAGGATCAGGAAGAACGGCTTGTTGAACACCCAGGTCCGCCCGCCCAGGTCGGCCGGTGTGCGCCGCTGGTAGACGTTGCCGTCAACGGACCAGGTGATCGAGTCGGGGGCCCAGTCGACGGCGAAGGTGTGGAAGGCGTCGGCGAACACCTGGCCGTTCGGCAGCGAGTACGCCGCACCGATGCCGCCCGAACCCGAGTAGCCGGGCCCGTGGATCGTGCCGTGCACGGTGGACGGCTCGAAGCCGACGTTCTCCATCACGTCGATCTCGCCCGAGTCCGGCCAGTTGACGGGCGTGCCCAGCATCCAGAACGCGGGCCACATGCCCTGCCCGCGCGGGATCTTCATCCGCGCCTCGACGTGCCCGTACTGGGCGTTGAACTTCCCGGAGGTGTTCAGTCGGGCCGAGGTGTACTGGCAGGTGCCGTACCAGCACTGGTAGTTGGCCGGATTCTCGCGCCGGGCGGTGATGACCAGGTGGCCCTGACCGTCCAGGGCCGCGTTCTTGTTGCCGGACGTGTAGTACTGCCGCTCGTGGTTGTTGACGTTGTCGCCGGTCTCGGTCTGCCACTTCGAGGAGTCGACCGCGGCACCCGAAGGGCCGTCGAAACTGTCGGAGAACGTCACCGAGGCGGCAGCCGCCGGTGGACCGGCGTGCGCCGCACCGGTCGCGGCGGTCGCGACCAGTACGGCGGACAGGGCGGCGAGCAGACATCTGCGCAGCAGGCGTGGGGAGGCCACGGCACTTCCTTCCGTACGGCGGCCGGCGCACGGGTGCGTCGGCCGGTGTGGGGGGTGAAGGCGTCGCCTCTTGATTTAAGGAGTGAGATAAGGACCTCGTCAATACTTTGGTACGGACCAGGAGTCGAAGGGGTCGGCTACGCGCCCTTCGTCCGTTTGGCCGCCCCGCGCGGCAGCCGCTCCCGGGCGTGCACCGCCCGCCCCATCCGCCGGCCCAGCAGGACGTAGCCGATCAGCGCACCGGTCGTGTTGAGGATGACGTCGTCGATGTCGAAGGCCCGCCCGGTGATCAGCGCGCCCTGCGCGAACTCCACCAGCAGCATCACCACCGCGGTCAGCGTGAGCACCCGCAGCAGCCCGCGGGCCCGCGGTGCGAGCACCGGGACGAGGACGCCGAAGGGCACCCCCAGCAGGATGTTGCCGCCGATCTGCTTCACCGCGTCCCGCAGCGCCGGCTGGTCCAGATAGGCCTTGAGGGAGCTTCCCGGATGCAGGTTCGTGTGCGTCAGCGAGACGGACGCGGGGGAGGGTTCCAGGGTGAGTCGGGCCAGCACCACGGCGAACGCCACCATGACCCCGAAGGCGCACAGCATCGCCAGCAGGCGCAGCGGCAGGGGCAGGACATGCCGCTCGCGGGGGGTCTGCCGCGACCCGCGCGCCGACTTCGCCGACTTCCCCGACTGCGTCCTGCGGACCTTGCCCGGTTTCGCTCTCGCCTTCCCTGTCTTGTCCGCCTTGCCCGGCTTCTCCGTCCTGCCTGCCTTCTCCGCCTTGGTGGTACGCGGGCGCAGCAACGAGCGTGGGGTCAGGGCTGCACGGGACACCTGGTCCTCCAGTCTTCAACTTCCCTGCGTTGTCAGGCGGTTACCCGCTCGGCGGCCGAGAATGCAGTCCGCTTTCGGCCCAGGTCCGGGCACCGTGCGGTTTCCCCTCCTGTCGTAGGGGCACTCCGGGCTCAGACCTGCGCGCGCCGCCCCCCGCGGCGCCCGCAGCGATGTTTGGATGCCCCGTAAGGACGTAACGGACATCTCGTCATGACGGTGCGTGAGCCGAACCGAGGAGGTGACGCATGACCCCGCGTACGACGCTCGTCGCCGCGGCCGAACTGCTCGCCTGGTGGGCCGCGCTCGCCGTTCTGTGGCTGTTCCTCATCAGCACGGTCGACACGCTCGAACTCGCGGTCGGCGCGGGCGCCGCCTGCGTGGGCGCGGTGGCGGCCAGGGCCGCGCGGCGGGCGGTGACCGGGGCGTGAACGGCTGGACGTTCGCCGCGACCGTCGGCCTCGGCGGCGGCCTGGGAACGGCCCTGTGGGGCGTGGCCACCGGGCCGCTGCGGCGCCGGGTCGTGGCCCAGAATCTGTCCACCGCCCTCGCCTCCCCGGGCATGCTGCTCCTCGCGCAGGGCTATCACCGCCCCTCCTACGTCGATCTCGGCCTCGTCCTCGCCCTGCTCGGCCCCGTCGGCACACTCGTCTTCGCCCGGCTGCTCGCCGACGAACTGGCCGAGGACCCACCGCGCGCCTGGGGACCGACCTGGGCGGTCGCAGGCCTCGGCGCGGTGACGGTGATCGCGCTGTGCGTGGCCACCGGCCCCAGCCGCGCCATGGCCAAGCTGCTGGTCATCGGCGCGTTGCTGATCAGCGGAAACCTCGTCGCCTCGCGTGCCCTGTCCGGCGGAGTCAGGGGGGTCCGCCGTGGCTGACGCGGTGATCGTCGTCGCGCTGCTGCTGGTCGGCGCCTCCGCGACCGTGGCCGTGGCGACCCGCGACCCCACCCGCCAGGCCCTCGTCCTGGCCGTCCTCGGCGTCGTCCTCGCCGTGCTGTTCACCGTGCTCCAGGCACCCGACGTGGGCCTGTCCCAGCTGGCCGTCGGCTCCGCGCTGACGCCACTGCTGATCATGCTCACCGTCCGCAAGGTCAGGCGGCGCGGCCGGAGCAAGGGACGGGAGCGGTGAGCAGGCGCGCCCGGCTGTGCGTCCTGCTGACCGGAGCCGCGGGTCTCGCCGTCCTGCTCGTCGCCGCCTGCCTCAAGCTGCCGTCCTTCGGGGGCGACAGGCACCCGTACGGCGACCGGGCCGTCCGCGCCTCCCTCGCCCGGCACACCGCCAACACCATCTCCTCCGTCAACTTCGACCAGCGCGCCTTCGACACCCTCGGCGAGATGTCCATCCTGTTCGCCGCCGTCCTCGGCTGCGTGGCGCTGCTGCGCCAGACCCGCGACGAACACCGCGCCCGGCCCCAGCCCGCCGAAGTCGCCCTGCCCGTACGCCGCTACGCCCTCCTCGTCCTGCCGGTCACCCTGCTCACCGGCCTGTACGTCGTCGCGCACGGGCAGCTCAGCCCCGGCGGCGGCTTCCAGGGCGGCGTCGTCGCCGCGACCGCCCTCCATCTGCTCTATCTGGGCGCCGACTACCGCGCCCTGGAACGCGTCCGGCCGGTCGGCGCGTACGAGGTCGGAGATGCGCTCGCCACCTCCGCCTACCTGGTCACCGGCCTCGCGAGCCTGATCGGAGGCTCCGCCTTCCTCGCCAACACCCTGCTGCCGTACGGCACGTTCAACACGCTGTCCTCCGGCGGCACCGTCCCCCTGCTGAACGCGGCCATCGGCATGGAGGTCGCCTGCGCGGTCGTCGTGCTGCTCGCCGGCTTCCTGGACCAGGCCGTCGAGATCGAGGAGGAGAGCGGGAAGTGAACTCCGTGATGGATGTGCTGCCCTACCTGGTGGCCGTGTGGGTCTTCCTGGCCGGCTGCTACGGCCTGGCCACCAGCCGCAACCTGATCCACGCCGTCGGCTGCCTGTCGGTCTGCCAGGCCGGCACCTATGTCCTGCTGCTGGCCGTCGGCTACCGCGACGGCGCCACCGCACCCGTGTTCTCCGACATCAAGCCCGGTTCGCGGCCGGTCGTCGACCCGATCGTGCAGGCGCTGACCCTCACCGACGTCGTCGTCGGCGCCACAGTCACCGCCCTGCTGCTCGCGCTCGTCGTGCAGATCTCCAAGCGGCACGGCACCGTCGACCCCGACGAACTCTCCGAGCTGCGCGGCTGATGAACGACCTGCTGCCGCTCCTCGTCGCCGTCCCGCTCCTCGGGGCCGCCCTGCTGGTCATCGGCGGCCGCCTTATGCCCCGGGTGGTCGCCGAGTCCGTGGCCTGCGCCGTCTCGGGCGGCACCGCGGGCCTCGCGATCGTGCTGCTGCTCAACTCCTCCCCGCCCTTGACCGAGTGGGCCGGCGGCTGGACGCCCGTCAACGGCCGGAGCGTCGGCATCGTCCTGGTCGGCGACGGGCCCGGGCTCGGCATGGCCGCGCTCGCCTCGGTGCTGACCCTGGCGGCACTGGCGTACTCCTGGCACTACTTCGACGAACCACCCCGCGGCCACGCGGGCTCCTTCCCGGCGCTGATGCTGCTCTTCCAGGGCGGCATGTGCGGATTTGCGATCGCGGGCGACCTCTTCGACGCGTTCGTGTTCTTCGAGCTGATGAGCGTCGTCGCCTACGCCCTGACCGGCACCCGTGTGGAGGAGGCCAGGGCCGTGCAGGGCGCGCTGACCTTCGCGGTCGTCACCTCGCTCGGCGCCTACGCGATGCTCATGGGCATCGGGCTGCTGTACGCCCGCACCGGCGAGCTGGCCATGACGCAGATCGGCCGCGGGCTCGACGCCCACGGCGGGCCCGACGCCCTGACCCTCGCGGCGTTCGTCCTCGTCCTGACCGGCCTGCTGGTCAAGTCCGCCGCCGTGCCCTTCCACTTCTGGCTCCCGGACGCGCACGCCGTCGCGCCCACCCCCGTGTGCATGCTGCTCTCCGGCGTCATGGTCGAGATGGGCGCGTACGGCGTCTGGCGCGTGTACGGGACGGTGTTCTCGGGGCCGGGCGGGGTGCCCGCCCACGACCTGGAGCGGGTACTCGTGGTGCTCGGCGCGCTGACTGCCGTGATCGGCGCGGTCATGTGCTGGTACCAGCGGCACACCAAACGGCTGCTCGCGTACTCAACGGTCGCCCACACCGGGCTGTTCCTCATCGCCATCGGCGTCCTGACTCCCGAGGCCGACGACGGGATCGCGCTCTACATCCTCGGCCACGCCGGTGTGAAGGCCGCCCTGTTCGCCTGCACCGGCATCCTCCTCGACCGCTACGGCAGCGTCGACGAGCACGCCCTGCACGGACGGGCCCGGGAGCTGCGCGCCGTCGCCGTGATGTACGTCGTCGGCGCGCTCGGCCTCGCGGGACTGCCATCCTTCGGCACGGCACTCGGCAAGTCCGTCACGGAGGAGGCCGTCGGAGGACCGCTCACCGTGCTGTACGTCGTGGCGAGCGCGGTGACCGCCGCGGCGGTGCTCAGGGTCGCGGCACGGGTGTTCCTCGGCCTCGGCCCAAGGCCCCGGGACGGGGGCGAGTACGAGACGACCGGCTCCGGCGAGCAGCCCGAGACCGGACAGCGGCTCAGCCGCGTCCCGGACACCATGACCGCGGTGCCCGCGGTGCTGCTCGCCGGAGCGCTGGCCGTGGGGGTCGCCCCCGGCTTCGCCGACGTCGTGGCGCACGCGGTGAACGAGGCCGGGTCCGGCGGCGTGATCACCTCCGTGCACTGGACCCCGGTGGGCGTGCTGCTCGGCCTCCTCTCGACCGTGCTCGCCGTGGGCCTCGCGGCCCTAGCCGTCACTCGCCCGAAGCTGCTCGCCGCCCCGGACTGGGCGCTGCCGCTGCGGCGCCTGCAGTCCGGGCACGTCGGGGACTACGTGGCATGGGTGCTGCTGGGCGCCGCGCTGCTCGGAGCACTGGCCCTGCCGGGGATCGCGGGCAGCTGATCAGCCGGCGTAGCTGACATGCACCTCCTTGAAGCCGAGCGAACGCAGCAGGCCGTCGAGCATGCTCGTGGTGTTGGTCTCCGCGCGCTTGGTCAGCTCGCTCTCCTTGGCCGCGTCACCGATGTGCCTGACCGCGAGCTTCTGCACGGCCTGTTCGCTGTTGGGGTTGTCCGAGAACAGGTCGCCGAGGCGGTCCAGGAGACCGCGCTGCTTGGAGACGGCGTAGGAGCGGTCGGGGTCCAGGGCCGGCTTGCCGAGCGCCGCGTGCGGCAGCCGGAGCGTGGCGGACGTACGGTCGCCGTTGACCGTCACGTCGTCCTTGCCGACCTTGCCCAGGTCGACGTAGGCGTCGACGGTGCCCGCACCGATGTACAGCGTGCGGGAGCCGCGGATCGCGTCGGGCAGGAACTTGGTGTCCTTTTCCAGGTCGACGACGACCTGGAAGTTGCCGGAGGCTGCGTCGTAACGGCTCATGTCCTGGATGGACTGGAGCAGTGCGGGTCCCGAGCGGTCGTGCGTCTGAGTGCCGAACAGGTCCTTGAGGCCCGGGAGCACGCTGAGCCGGATCCCGGCGAAGAACACCACGAGCACCAGCACGACGGCGCTCACCGCCTTCGCCCAGCCGGGCATGCGCCTGGACACGCGCCTGATGGGAGTCGTCATGGCGACGGCCCTCCTTCCTACAGTTCCGAATGCCCCCCAAAGCCCTTGGCAGACCGTCTCGTTGGCCGATTGGCGCCCCTGACGGAAGCAGCGCGGGCGCACTAGCGTGGAGAACTCTCCGTACCGGCGCGCCTGGAGTCCCGGATGAGTACAGACAGCACGTCCCGGCCCCTCTGCCCCATGCACCGCCTCGACCTCCCCGAGCCCGGACCGCCCCGGCGGGGCACCCTCGCCACCGGCACCCCGGTGTGGCTCGTGACCCGGTATGCCGATGTGCGGCAGGTGCTCATGGACCCCCGCTTCAACAGGAGTTCCCTGCACACCGCGGACGCCCCGCCGCTGCTCGCCGTACCGAACCTGCTGGACGACCCGGACGGCATGGTCAACCTGGACGGAGAGCCGCACCAGCGGCTCCGCGGCACCGTGCAGCGGGCGTTCACACCTCGCGCGGTCGCCCGCTGGCGGCCCTGGGTGGCCTCGGTGGTGGAGACACTTCTGGACGACTTCGGCACGCAGGAGCGACCCGCCGACATCATCGAGGGGTTCACGCGCCCGCTGCCCGTGTCGGTGATCAGCCGGTTGATGGGCCTCGACCGGCCGGCCCGGGAACGCATCCGGCACTGGGCCGACCACGCGCTCTCGGGCGGCGCGCACACACGAGAGGAAGTAGTCGCCGCCATGGGGGAGTTCGGGGCGTTCGGCGCCGACCTGGTCGCCGAGCGGCGCAGGGTTCCCGGCGACGACCTGGTGAGCGGCCTGGTGGCGGCGGGCGACAGCCTCGGGATCGACGAGCGACAGCTGGTGCGCCTGGTGTGCGGGCTGGTCGTGGCCGGCCACGAGACCACCATGACGGCGCTCGGCAACATCGTCGTCTACCTCCTCACCGACCGGCAGGAGGCCTGGCCCGGACTCGCCGAGGACGAGGAGGCGGCAGCTGTCGCCGTCGAGCAGCTGTTGCGTGTCGTGCCCTTGAGCGAGGGGCGCGTGCTGCCCGGCCTCATCCGGCGGGCCGTGGAGGACACGGACGTCGGTGGAGTGACGATCCCGGCGGGCAGCGTGGTCGCCGTCCAGACCAACTCCGCCGGGCGCGACCCCGACGTGTTCCCGCCCGGCCCGCCGGACCTGTTCACACCGTCGGCCTCACCCGGCGTGATCTTCGGCGCAGGCCCTCATCACTGCCTGGGCGCCTGGCTCGCCCGCCTGGAACTGGGCCTGGCCCTGCACCACCTCGCGGCCCGCTTCCCTCATCTGCGCGCCGAGTTCACGCCCGAGACGATCGAGTGGCGGCAGGGCCAGATGACACGAAGCCCGCGAAGGCTGCCGGTGTCATGGTGAACATGCCCTGAGGGGACGGTAGTTCTCGGTCCCCCGACACCCGCGACCACCTGGTGATGCCACGGCGGCGCTCGATCCCGCCGCCGTCCGTACGAGTGTCGCCGTCGTCCGTACAGATGTCGCCGCCGTGGACGCCGCCGAGCCGGTCGATTCCGAGCGGTCCGTGCGTGGAGTCTCCTGAGGTGACGGAACTCGTACGCCGGCACGATGGCGCGCGGTCAGCGGCGCACCGCGACCGCTTTTTCCGGTCAGTAGCATGAATCCGTCCCCCGGAATGATCATGCGAGGAGCGGATTGTGCGAGACATCTCCGTGTTCAGCGGCAGTGCCCACCCCGACCTGGCGGCCGAAGTCTGTGCGCACCTCGGCGTGCCGCTCAGTCCGACCCGGGTCAGCCGGTTCGCCAACGACTGCCTGGAGGTGCAGCTCCAGGCCAACTGCCGAGAGCGGGACGTCTTCCTCATCCAGCCGCTGGTCAAACCGGTGCAGGAGCATCTCGTCGAGCTGCTGCTGATGTGCGACGCGGCCCGCGGCGCCTCGGCGGCACGGATCGCCGTCGTGATGCCGCACTACTCGTACGCCCGCTCCGACAAGAAGGACGCGCCCCGGATCTCCCTCGGCGGCCGGCTCGTCGCGGACCTGATGGTCGCCGCCGGCGCGAGCCGCGTCCTCACCATGACGCTGCATTCGCCGCAGGTGCACGGCTTCTTCTCGGTACCGGTCGACCACCTGCACGCCTTGCGTGAGCTGGCCGCGCACTTTCGGCAGTACGACCTGACCCGCACCACCGTCGTCTCGCCGGACCTCGGCAACGCCAAGGAGGCGGCCGCCTTCGCCCGGATGATCGGCGCCCAGGTCGCCGCCGGCGCCAAGCAGAGGTACGCCGACGACCAGGTCTCCATCAGCACCGTGATCGGCGACGTCGCGGGCCGGGACGTCATCGTGCTGGACGACGAGATCGCCAAGGGCAGCACCGTCCTGGAACTCCTGGAGCGCCTCAGGGAGTTGGGGCCGCGGTCGATCCGGGTGGCCTGTACGCACGGTCTGTTCGCGGCCGGGGCACTGAAGCGGATCGGCGAGCAGCCCGACGTGCTGGAGATCGTGTGCACCAACACCGTGCCGGTCCCGGAGGAGGAGCGCACCGAGAAACTGCGGATCCTGTCCATCGCCCCGGCCCTCGCCGAGGCCGTCCGCCGCATTCACAACGGCGAGTCCGTCAGCGCCTTGTTCGGCGAGCCGCGAAGCGAATAGGCCAAGAGGAGACGAGAGGAGGGGGTGCAGTGGCGCGTACGGCCGTCATAACGACCCGGACGTGGCCTCCGGCTGGCCCAGGGCCGCGTCCAGGGACGAATGCGCGGGCAGCAGCCGGGCCAGGCCGGTGACCCGCATGATGCGCAGCGTGAGCGGGTGGGTGCACACGAGCCGCAGTTCTCCGTCCTGGTCGAGCATGCGGGCACGTGCCCGGTAGAGCAGCCGTAGCCCGGAGCAGTCGAAGAAGTCGACCTGTGTCAGGTCGATCACCAGGCGGGCATCGGGATGCGCCGTCACCCGGTCCAGATAGGGGGCGACCTCCAGGGCCGCGGCGATGTCGATCTCGCCGTGGAGTTCGAGCACCGTGTGGCCCCGGTCCTGGTGGACACGGAGATGCCGGGTGAGCGGCGCAGGTTCCTGGTGCACCACGACATCGCCTCCAACCTGCTCCGTCCGCTGCGGGATTGCAGGTCACCGGGGGCCGGGGTGACAGCGTGCAGCGAGCGTACGAGTGCAGACGAGCCCCCAGGTCCCGAGTGAGCGTAAATCCGTTCTCCGCCCTGCAAGTTACCCTCGTTGGAATGAATTTGAGCATGTTCGATTGACATATGTCTTTGAATTGCGAGACGGCTTCTGCGCGGAGCCGCCCCGTGAAGGGCGTCGCGGGGCTACGACAGGGCGTGCCAGGCCTTGGAAAGTGCCTGGCGGAACTGCTCGGACTGGTGTGCGGTGAGATCCCGGACCATCCGCTCCTCCAGCTCCCGAACGGGCGCCGCCTGCTGTGCGAGCAGCTCCCGGCCGGCGTCGGTCAGCAGGATCAGCAGCTCTCGCCGATTGCGCGGATTGCGCTCCCGGCGCACCAGCCCGCGGTTCTCCAGGGACCGTACGAGATCCGCGATGGACTGGGCGGTGACGAACGAGTCGCGGGCCAGCTGCGCGGCCGACAGCCCGTCGTGCCGCTCAAGGACGGTGAGCGCGGTGTACTGCAGCGCGGTGATCCCGGACGGCTTGACCAGTTCGTCCAGGTGGGAGCGCACCACGAGCTCCACCTGCTTGACCATGTAGAGCAGGGACGGAGATGTCTTCGTAGCCTGGGAGTGCAGCATGGGTTCAGCCTAGAGCATTGACAGGAAACCTGTCTGTAATGAGACTGCGAACCAACAGGAATCCTGTTTGTTGAAATCTTAGCGATGAGGCTGAGGAGTGGTGATGACCACCTTCGAGATCGAACCCGGACGGCTGTTTGTCGGCGGGCAGTGGCGCGAGGCGGCCGACGGAGCGCGCACCGAGGTGGTCGACCCGTCCCGGGGCGCGGTCGTCACCACCGTCGCGGAGGCGGGCGCCGCCGACGTGGACGCGGCCGTGCGCGCCGCACGGGAGGCCTTCGACGACGGCACCTGGTCCGGGCTGAGCGGACGCGAGCGGGGCCGGATCCTGCATCGCGTCGCCGAACTGATCCGTGAGAACGCCGACGAACTCGCCCGCCTGGAGAGCCTGGACGTCGGCAAGCCCATCTCGCTGTGCCACGCCGTCGACATCACGAACGCGGCCAACGACTACGAGCACTTCGCCGCCCTCGCCCACTCCCTGGACGGTTCCATCCGCGACACACCCATGAACGCGCTCGCCTACACCAAGCGCGAGCCGCTCGGCGTGGTCGCCGCGATCACACCCTTCAACTTCCCACTGATCCTCGCCGGTTCGAAGATCGGCCCCGCGCTCGCGGCCGGCAACACGGTGGTGCACAAGCCGGCCGACGAGACACCGCTGAGCGCCCTCTACATGGCTCGGCTGTTCAAGGAGGCGGGTGTCCCGGACGGCGTCGTCAACGTGGTCACCGGCACCGGCCCGGTGGCGGGCGAGGCGCTGCTGCGCCACCGCGGGATCGACAAGGTCGCCTTCACCGGCTCCACCGCGGTCGGCCGCCACGTGGCGTCCACGGCCGGTGAGGCCCTCAAGCCCGTGACCATGGAACTCGGCGGCAACGCCGCCCACATCGTCTTCGAGGACGCCGACCTGGAGAAGGCCGTCGGCGCGATCATCAAGGCCTTCGTCTTCAACACCGGCCAGTTCTGCATGGGCGGCCCGCGTCTGCTGGTGGCGCGCCAGGTGCACAACACCGTGCTCGGCATCCTCGCCGAGGCCGTGCCCGGCGTCCCGGTCGGCGACCCCCGGCAGCCGGAGACCGTCGTCGGACCGATGGCGGGGGAGAAGCACCTGAAGAAGGTCGAGGAGTACGTCGACCTGGCCCGCAAGGAGGGCGGCCGCATCGTCTGCGGCGGCGAGCGGCTCGACCTCGACGGCGGCTACTTCTACAAGCCCACGGTGATCGCCGACCTGTCCAACGACTCCCGGGCGGTCCAGGAGGAGATCTTCGGCCCGGTCCTCACGGTGCAGCCCTTCGACAGCGAGGACGAGGCGGTCGACCTCGCCAACTCCACGCCGTACGGCCTCGCTTCGGGCATCCAGACCCAGAACCTCGTCCGCGCCCACCGCGTCGCCGACCGGCTCCGGGCGGGCATCGTCTGGATCAACGACTGGGCCATGCTCGACCCCGCGGTGCCCTTCGGCGGCGTCAAGGACTCCGGCTTCGGCCGCGAGTACGGGCCCGAGGCCCTGGCCGCGTACACCACGGTCAAGTCCGTCGTCGTCTCGCTCGACTAGCCCGCGCTCGACCTTCTCGGCTGAACACGCCTGAAAACACAGGGAGTTCGTACGATGTCCATCACCACCCGTGCCGCGGTCGTCGAGTCCGGCGGGGCACCCTTCACCCTCGCCGACGTCGAGCTCGACGAGCCCGGACCGCACGAGGCGATCGTCCGCATGGTGGCCACCGGACTGTGCCACACCGACCTCGGAGTCGCCAGCGGCGGCCTGCCCTTCCCCCTGCCGGGCGTACTCGGCCACGAAGGCGCCGGCGTCGTCGAGGCCGTCGGTCCGGCCGTCACCGGCATCACGCCCGGTGACCACGTCGTGCTGTCGTTCAGCTCCTGCGGCGAGTGCCGCAACTGCCACGGCGGTCACCCCGCGTACTGCGCGACCTGGCTGCCGCTGAACCTCATCGGCGGTGTCCGTGCCGACGGCACCAGCACCATCAGCCGGGACGGCGCCCCGCTCGGCGGCCACTTCTTCGGTCAGTCCTCCTTCGCCGAGCGGGCGTTGGTGGACGAGCGCAGCCTCGTCAAGGTCGACGCGGACGTACCGCTGGAGTCGATCGCGCCACTGGGCTGCGGGGTGCAGACCGGAGTGGGCGCCGTCTGGAACGTGCTGAAGCCGGTCACGGGCAGCACCGTCGTCGTCCTCGGCGCCGGCGCCGTCGGCCTGTCCGCGGTGATGGCCGCCGCCCTGACCCCCGCCACCCGGATCGTGGCCGTCGACAAGATCGGCGAACGGCTGTCACTGGCCAAGGAGTTGGGCGCCACCCACACCGTCAACGTCGGCGAGAGCGACCTGGCCGAGGCGCTCGCGGAGATCACCGGCGGCCAGGGCGCCGACGGTGTCGTGGAGACCACCGGCAGCGTCGCCGTGCTGCGCCAGGGCGTCGACGCGCTCGCCGCGCGCGGCACCCTGGTCGTCGTCGGCGCCCCGCCGTTCGGCAGCGAAGTCGCCCTGGACGTCAACGGGTTGCTGGGCGGCAAGCAGGTCGTCGGCCTCACCCTCGGCGACGCCGAGACGCAGACCTTCATTCCGGCGCTGGTCCAGCTGGTCAAGGAAGGGCGACTGCCGCTGCACCGCCTGATCAGTACCTATCCGTTCGCGGACATCGACCAGGCGGTGCGGGACATGGGGGCGGGCAAGGCGATCAAGCCCGTGCTCATGTTCTGACAGACCGTCAGTAGACGGTCGGTTCGACCGTCAGTCGACCGTCAGGACCAGCTTCCCCGTGGTCCGGCCGGTGTCGCCGAGCGCGTGCGCCTCGGCGGCATCGGCCAGCGGGAAGGTGCCGGCGATCGCGGGGCGCAGTTTCCCCGCCTCCACCAGCTCCGCGATCGCCTTCAGGCCGCTGTGCGAGGCGTCCACGAGCATCCGCAGCGAGCGGACCCCGAGCCGCTCGGCCTCCTCGTGGAAGTCGGCCGAGCCCACCGGCAGGATCGAGACGACGACTCCGCCCGGCCGCAGCACACGCAGCGAGCGCGTGGAGGTCTCGCCGCCGATCGTGTCCAGGACGACGTCGACGTCCTTCACGGAATCGGTGAAGTCCGTCTCCCGGTAGTCGATCGCCTCGTCCACGCCGATGTCGCGCAGAAACCCGTGCTTGCCCGCGCTGGCAGTGCCGATCACGTACGCGCCCCGGGCTTTGGCGATCTGCACGGCAACATGGCCGACCCCGCCCGCCGCCGCATGGATCAGCACCCGCTGCCCCGGCTGCAGGTCGGCGTACTCGACCAGGGCCTGCCAGGCGGTCAGCGAGACCAGTGGCAGCGCGCCCGCCTGCGTGTGGTCGAGCGAGGCCGGCT
The DNA here is from genome assembly GCF_036013935.1 of Streptomyces sp. NBC_00461. NCBI lineage: Bacteria > Bacillati > Actinomycetota > Actinomycetes > Kitasatosporales > Streptomycetaceae > Streptomyces > Streptomyces sp. NBC_00461. Next base: position 717,915 of record NZ_CP107902.1, on the reverse strand, counting down.
TGGGCGCGAACCAGCGAGCCGGGGCGCTGACGTACTCGGCGTGCGAGCCGTGGCCGTACGGGTAGGACAGCATGCCGAAGACCTCGTCGCCGGGCTGGAAGCGGACGACTCCGATGCCGACCGCCTCGACCACGCCGGAGACGTCCCAGCCCAGGACGAAGGGCGGCTCGCCCAGGAAACCGCCCGTCGCGCGGTGCTTCCAGTCGGTCGGGTTGACGCCGGCGGCGCGGACCCGGACCAGTACCTCGTTCGTACGCGGCTCGGGCCGCTCCAGCTCGACGACCTTCAGGACCTCGGGACCGCCGAGGGTGTCCTGGCTGATGGCTCGCATCGTGTTCACAGTGCTCATGGTGAACCAGCGTGCCCGGGGTCGCCCCACAAGAAAATGGCACGATTGCCAAGCTTCGATAGGATCGTGCCATGACTGGTGAGCGGCAGGTGGAACGGGTCGTCGTGCTGGCCCTGGACGGCGTCTACCCCTTCGAGCTGGGCATCCCCAGCCGGATCTTCGGTGCGGCCTGCGGCCGGTACGAGGTGCTGACCTGCACCGTCGACGGGCAACCGGTGCGCACCAGCGCGGACTTCACGATCGGTGTCGATCACGGCCCTGAGATCCTGGCCACGGCCGACACGGTCGTCGTCGCCTCCGTGACGCCCTCGCACATCCCCACCGAGCTGCCTGCCGAGGTGGCCGCCGCGCTCGCGCGGATCCGCCCGGACGCGCGGATCGTCTCCATCTGCACCGCCGCCTTCGTCCTCGCCGCGGCGGGTCTCCTCGACGGCCGCAAGGCCACCACGCACTGGCACGTGGTCGACCTGTTCCGGCGCAGGTACCCGAACATCGACCTTGACCCGGACGTCCTGTTCGTCGACGACGGGCGCGTCCTCACCTCGGCCGGCGCAGCCTCAGGCGTCGACGTCTGCCTGCACATCGTCCGCACCGACCACGGCAGCGAACTGGCCAACTTCGTGGCCCGCTGCTGCGTGGTGCCCCCCTTCCGCGACGGCGGCCAGGCCCAGTACATCGAGCAGCCGGTCCCCGAGAGCGGGGCCGCGAGCACCGCGGCCACCCGCGCCTGGGCCCTGGAGCACCTGGACGAACCGCTCACCCTGACCGGGCTGGCCGGCCACGCCCGCATGAGCCGGCGCACCTTCGCCCGCCGCTTCAACGACGAGGTCGGCCTCAGCCCCGGCCGCTGGATCGTCCAGCAGCGTGTCTCCCGCGCCCGGCACCTGCTGGAGTCCAGCGACCTGTCCGTCGACCAGATCGCCTCTCACGTCGGCTTCGCGACCGGCGCCTCGCTCCGCCAGCACCTGCACGCGGCGATCGGGGTCTCGCCGCAGGCGTACCGGCGTACGTTCCAGGCGGCGGCCCGCTAGCCGCGAACGTTCCGTACCGCTGTCGCGTCGAAGGACCGGACAACGGTGAACGGAACAGGGGTGGGGGAATGCGCGGAAGGCTCGTGGTGGCAACGGTGCTGGTGGCCTCGGCGGCGGTGGCCTGCGGCAACGGTGAGGCCGGGGTTCTCGTCGTCGACGGGACGGCTCCGGCCGTGCCCTACAGCGGGCCGCTGCACGTGCCGACGAAGAACCTCGACGAGGACAGCGCCCGCGCCACGAGGATCGAGTCGGGCGCCGCGGGCCGGGCGCTGGAGTGCGACGGGGAGATCTACTCGGGCGGCGGCAGCGAGCCGTGGAGCGAGGGCGACGGAGGGGCGACGCCGGAGGAGGGCCTCAGGGCCTACTTCGACATCGAGCAGCCCGACGTTCCCCGTCACGGCTACCGCGCGGAGCGCAGCGAGCCGGACCGTGTCCTGTACTCCTTCGACGTGGGCGGCAGGACCAAGGTCGCCGTGGTCGTGGCCAAGGACCGGAAGAACCGGCCCGGTTGGGGCCCGGAGACCAGCGCGTCCTGCGATCCGTCCGAACTCCCGGAGAGCTACACGGACAAGCAGTGGTACGAGATCTGGCAGGACCGGCAGGGCAACCGGCTGCCGATCACCAAGGTGAACAGCTCGGCCGGACCAGAACACTGCGACTGGGAGAAGGCGCACTTCCTGGAACTGGGGGAGGGGAAGCGGGGCAAGCTGTACGCCCGCGATCCCGACCGGGTACTCCCCGACGGCATGCTCACCTCCCCGTACAACGGAGACGTCCGTATGCCGGCCGACGCCCATGACACCGGATACCGCTTCCGCGACCGGCAGTTGTGGCTGACGGACGATCCGGCGAAGGCCTACGTCCGTACGTCCGACGGCGTGGAGGCCTGGCCGCTGGTGAAGGAGGGGGGCTGCGCGTGACCCGTCACCGGCTGGCGTGCAGCGCCACCAGCAGCTGCCACACCTCGTCGGCGATCTGGGCGGCGTCGGCGTCCAGGAGCCCGTGCAGCCAGTCGGCCAGGACACCGGCGAAGGTCGCGGCCACGGCCGACGCGACCAGGGGTGCGTCCGCCGCGCCCGCCCGTTCGCGTTCGCGCAGGCTGTAGGCGCGCAGGTCCCGGTGCAGCACCCGGCCGAGGGGCCCGCCGCCGCCCGGGGTCAGCAGCGCGCGGTACAGGCCGGCGTGCGGGGCGAGCGAGCCGAAGAACTCGGCGAGCGCGGGCGGCGCGTGCACCGGGTCCGGCCGTCCCTGCCAGGAGTGCAGTGCCTCCACGGCCTCCCGTACGACGTCCGCGCACGCGTCGACCGCCAGCGCCTCCAGGTCGGCGTAGTGGACGTAGAACGTGGCCCGGCCGACCCCGGCCCGGCGCACCAGGGCGGCCACGCCGACCTCCACGAGGGGCCGCTCGGCGCACTCCGCGAGCAGTGCCTCCCGCAGCCGCGCCCGGGTGCGTGCGGCCCGCGGGTCCTCGGGTGCGGGGCGGCTCACCGCGCGATCAGGACGGCGGCCAGGGCGAGTGCGCCGGGCAGCGCCTGAGCGAACAGGATGCGGCGGTTGGCCGTCACGGTGCCGTAGACACCAGCGACCACGACGCAGCTCAGGAAGAACACCTGCGCCCGGAACCCGGTCGGGTCCGCCGCGATCAGACCCCAGACCAGACCGGCCGCGAGAAAGCCGTTGTAGAGCCCCTGGTTGGCGGCCATCGGTGCGGTCGCCCGCGCCATCTCCCGGTCGAACCCGTGCAGCGCACGCCCGGGCTTCTTCTGCCACAGGAACATCTCCATCACCAGGATGTAGGCGTGCAGGGCGGCCACCAGACCGACCAGCACGTTCGCAACCGTCTCCATCATCGGACTCCATTTCTTGGACAGGTGTCCACTATAGATGGACACCTGTCCAGGAAGTCAATCGCGGCCGCGACGACGCCCCTCAGGTAGGCAAAGGTATTTATCGATGTGTGAGCTGCTGTCTGAGAGTGATGGAACCCTCACTTCCGCAGGCGTTCGAGATTGATCCTTTCGGGTTCAAACCCGATAAGCTCCCGATCGGCGCTGCGAGTTGACTTGTTCGTTGACGGTCTTTTCGTGGTGCGTATGCATGCATCAGTGCAGCTCCCCCTTGCACACTCCCCCTGTTCGATCGTGTTGCTCGTAAGGATGCAGATGGAACTCGCCACTCCGCCGCCGGCGGCGCGGGCCCCTGTCGCCTGGTACAGCTGGTGGTTGATGCCGCTGGCCTTAGGAGGCGGGACGGTTGCCGCAACGTTCATGAGCTCCGAGCGAATAGCCGCCGGTGCCGCGGGTGTCGCCGCCACCGCGGCCAGCGCCGTGTGCGTACGGCTGCTGATTCGCACCCGCACGCAGCTGAACCGCACCGAGGGTGCCTTCCGCACCACGCAGGCCGAGCACTCGCAGCAGTGGCAGCAGCATGTCGCGGGCCTGGAGCGGAAGTTCAGCGCCGACCGCGGCGCGCTGGAGGCACAGCTCACCGACCAGTCCGGCGCCTACGAGGCGCAGCTGGCCCAGCAGACCTCGTCGTACGACGCCCAACTCGCCGAACAGGCACGGGCCTTCGAGGCACGCCTCGCCGAGCAGGCCACGTCGTACGAGGCCCAGCTCGCCGATCAGGGCGAGGTCTGGCGGGAGCAGCTCGCCCACCAGCACGACGCGGTCGCCCGGCTCGCCAACGAGCAGCTGCCCGAAGCGCTGCGGCAGCTTCGCGCCGGTGACGCCATCGACGACCTGCTGCCCGCGGCCAACCAGTGCGCCAAGGTCAGCGCCGACCTGCAGGCCGAACTTCGCAAGGCGCTGCGCACGGCCCTGATCGGCGTCGAGGAGGAGTTCAACCGCTCGACCTCCGCCGAGCAGGCCGTCATCAGCATCGGCAACCGTATCCACGTGCTGACCGGCAAGCTCCGTGGCCGGCTGCACGAGATGCAGGGCGAGCACGGGCGGCTGCCCTCCGTGGCCCGCGGCCTGATGGAACTCGACCAGGAGCTAGGCCCCGCCGACTCGCTCGCCGCGAGCATCGGTGTGCTCGGTGGCTCGGACCGGCCGGGCCGGCAGTGGCAGGAGCCGCAGCGCCTGCTCAGCGTGGTGCGCGGCGGCATCGGCCGGATCAAGGACTTCCACCGTATCGAGGTCCGCCATCTGCCCGAACTCGGCGTGGACGGCGGCCTGGTGGACCACCTCACGCTGATCTTCGCGCAGCTGCTGGACAACGCGGCCCGCTACTCGCCGCCCAGCGAGCCCGTGCTCGTCTCCGGCAAGGAGGTGCCCAACGGTGTCGGCATCGAGATCCAGGACTCCGGCAAGGGTCTGAGCGAGGAGAAGAAGCGCGAGGCCCAGGAGGCTCTCACCGGCACCGCGGCCGGACCCGGCATCGGCGGTATCTCCGAGGATGCCAACATCGGTCTGCGTGTCGTGGGTGCCCTCGCCCGCCGCTATGGCATCCGCGTCACCTTCGCGGACTCGCCCTGGCTCGGTACTTCGGTGGTGGTCGTGGTCCCGCACAAGTACTTCAGCCCGCTGCCCGCGGGCGCCTCCACCACTGCGGCGGCCCCAGCGGCTCAACCCGCCGCGGCCGCCCCCGTGCGCACGTCGGCACCCGCCCAGCCGGCCCCCGCCCAGCCGGTGGCCGAGGCAGCCGTGACGGTGGACACCACGCCCGGCGGACTGCCCCGGCGCCGCAGCAAGCGGCACGAGGGGGAGGACGCGGCACGGCGCCAGCCGGTCGAGCGCACCGAGCGGACGGAGGAGACCGCTGTCCCCGCCGTCCCGCCGGACGCCTCGTTCACCGGCCTGGCGGCCTTCGCCACCGCCGGCCGCGAGACAGGCGAGGAGTACACCACGGAGGACACGGCGCCCGCCGGCAGCCAGTCCACCGAGCACCGCACTGAAGAGAGCGACTAGTCCACATGACGCAACAGGGAACCGACGTGAGCTGGGCGCTGCGCGATCTGGTGGAGTCCATCCCGGAGATCCGTTTCGCCCTCGTCGCCTCAAGTGACGGCAAGGCCATCACCTCCTTTGGGGCCGAAGACCCCGACGACGTGGACCGGTTCGCCGCTGTGGTGGCCGGACTGCAGGCCCTGGCCCAGCCGGTCGCCGAGCAGTTCTCCCGGCACGGCGGACCGCTGGGCCAGCTGCGGCTGGCGATGATCGAGGTCGACGGCGGCCACCTCTTCGTCGTACGGGCGGGTGTGGAGACGTATCTCGGTGTCCTCGCCCGGGAGGGCCTCGACCAGGGCCTGCTCGGACACCAGATGAGGGATATGGCCCGCAGGATGGGTGAGCTCCTCGGCACCACTCCGCGAGTGGAGGAGCACTCTGGATGAGTGCTCCCCGCCGGCCCACGGAGCCGTCCGGTCTTGAGCGTTATTACGTCCTCACGGGGGGACGCAGCGGACCGGGCGGTTCGGCGTCGAGTCTCGACGTGGCGACCCTCATCGTCTCCCGGACCGCCCCCGTACCGGGTATGCAGCACGAGCACGAGGACATCCTCCGGCGCTGCCGCGATCCGCTGTCGGTGGCCGAACTCGGCGCCCACCTCGGACTGCCCTTCAACATTCTCGCGGTGCTGCTGGCGGATCTGCTGGAGGCAGGTCGCGTCGAAGCCCGTGACCCCATCCCGGCACACGGCGCCGGCCGCGGGCCCGACCTCGCGCTCCTTGAGGAGGTACTCAGTGGACTTGAACGGCTTTGACCACCCCGGCCGCCCGGCGGACGGTGGCACCCGCTCGGTGAAGGTGATGATCGCCGGCGGTTTCGGCACCGGGAAGACCACCATGGTCCGCTCGGTCAGCGACATCAAGCCGTTGACCACCGAGGAGACGCTCACCCAGGCCAGTGCCGACGTCGACCACCTCATCGGCGTCGCCGAGAAGACCCAGACCACCGTCAGCCTGGACTTCGGCAAGATCAGCCTCAATGACAGCCTGATGCTGTACCTGTTCGGCACGCCCGGGCAGGAGCGGTTCTGGTTCCTGTGGAACGGCCTGTTCAAGGGCGCGCTCGGCGCGGTCGTCCTGGTCGACACCCGGCGTCTGGCTTCCAGCTTCCGCGCGATAGAGGAGATGGAGCGGCAGAACGTCCCCTTCGTCGTCGCGCTGAACGTCTTCCCCGATTCCAAGGACTACCCGGTCGAGGAGATCCGGGACGCCCTGGACATCCCCGAGCACATCCCGGTCGTGGCCTGCGACGCCCGCGACCGGGCCTCCAGCCGTGACGTGCTCGTCGCGCTGATACGTCACTTGAAGGATCGCTCCCCCGTCGCACTGGAGCCCCGATGAACGACCAGACTTTAAACGGCCCCGACGCGCCCCGCGGGTGCCCTGTCGCGCACGGCGGGGCAGAAGTCACGCGCCTGTACGGCCCGGACGCGGCCACCGACCCGCAGGCCATCTACGAACGGCTGCGCAAGGAGCACGGCTCTGTCGCGCCGGTGCTGCTGGAGGGTGACGTTCCCGCCTGGCTGGTGCTCGGCTACCGCGACAACCGGCGGGTGCTGGACAGCCCTCGTCAGTTCAGCCGGGACGCCCGCATCTGGCGGGACTGGCGAGAGGGCCGCATAGCGGAGACCTCGCCACTGGTGCCGATGCTGGGCTGGCGGCCCGACTGTGTCTCCCAGGACGGAGAGCCGCACCGCAGGCTTCGTGGCGCGGTCACCGACGGACTGCTGGCCGCCTCGAGCCGCGGCATCCGGCGGCACGCCACGTACTTCGCGAACCAGCAGATCGACGAGTTCGCCGACGCCGGGCACGCCGACCTGGTGGCCGACTACGCCGAGCACCTGCCGATGCTCGTGCTCACCCGGATCCTGGGCCTTCCCAAGGCGGACGGGCTACGCCTGGTCGAGTCGTGCGCCCAGGTCTTCAAGGGCGGCGCGGACGCCCTCGTACACAACGACCGCATCATGCAGATCCTGGGCGAACTCGCCCAGCGCAAGCGGTCCGAACCGGGCTCGGACTTCACCACCGCCCTGCTGGAGCACCCGGCGGCGCTGGACGAGGACGAGGTCGTCAGCCATCTGCGCCTGGTGCTGATCGCCGCCCACACCACGACCAGTAACCTGCTGGCCCGGGTGCTGCAGCTGCTCCTGACCGACACGGCGCGGTTGTCCGGGCTGATCAGCGGTCAGCTGAACGTGTCCGCCGTGGTGGAGGAGGTCATGTGGAACACCCCGCCGCTGGCTGTCCTGCCGGGGCGGTTCGCCGCCAGCGAGCTGGAACTCGGCGGGCACGACATCGAGGAGGGCGACCTGCTCCTCCTCGGCCTCGCCGCGGGCAATGTCGACCCGGAGATCCGGGACGAGGGCGTCGCGGTCCAGGGCAACCAGTCGCACCTGGCCTTCAGCTCCGGTCCCCACGAGTGCCCCGGGCAGAGCATCGGCCAGTCCATCATCGAGGTCGGCGTGGACGTCCTGCTGCACCGGCTGACGGGCCTGCGCCTGGCCGTACCGCCGGAGGAACTCGGCTCGACCGCCTCCACGTGGGAGTTTCGGCTGGACAGTCTGCCGGTCGAGTTCACCGTCTAGGCCACGCCAGGGGACCGCTGCCCGGCCGGTTTCCGGCCGGGCAGCGCCGTGCGGGGGTGCGGGCGGTCGCTCGCACGCTCAGCAGGTCGTCCACCGAGCCGCGTCCGGGGAGTTCGGCCGCGGGCACCGGGTCCTCCTTGGCGGCGGCGTAGCGGCCGGTCCGGTGGTCAGGACGCGGACGGTGACTCCGGCAGGGCTCCTGCCGCCGCGTCGTTTCAGGTTGGGCCGGCCCTTGAAGGTCTGGTTGGTCGATCCGATGGTCCGTCGGAACGGTCTGAACAGGTGCGATCCGGCCCGTTCGGTTCCCCTTTGCGGGCCGGCCGCAGAAATGCCAGCTCAGGGCCGGCGAGGTCGTGCTCGAACTCGTGGCCGACGTGGCGCGACGTCCCCCCCGCCAGCTACCGGGTTTCTGGAACGGATTGAGGCATCAGCCGTCGAGCCAGTCGCCTTCGACGCCCGTGGGACGGTATCCCGTGGCGTTCCAGAGGAAATGCGGGTGGGCGCCGGCGAACATGTAGGCGAGCAGTGTGGTGTCTTCCCTCCCGGTCTGAGGGTCGTGCAGGGTGTGAAACATTTCAGATCCGACTACGCCGGCGTCTTGTTGGACATCACGAGCGCGGGCCAGGGACGGTGCGGCGCTGGATGCCTCCACGGCGGCGATGTAGGTGCGGCGCAGGATCTCCCATGTGCTGTCGATGTTGCCGTTCCAGGGGCCGTGCAGTGCTTCGAAGGCATGGAGTTCGGCGTCAAAGAGGGCCCATGTCTTGGGGTATTGGGCGCGGCAGCGTGCGGACAGCTCGGCGGTCCGGGTGCTCAGTGCCGGTGCGGTGGGCCGCGGGGCGATGGTGAGGGTGGCGCCGTGGGTGAGGATGCCGCTGCATGCGTTGGGCTGCAGATCGCAAAGCGGGCAATCCTCGGCCGGAGGGAGGCCCTGGGTGATGCCGTCGAACCATAGGGCGTGGCGGCCCGTGAGCCCCATCCAGGTGATGGTGGTGGCCATCAGCCAGGTGTTCCACATCGGGGTGTGCGCCTCGGGCGTGCAGCCGTACTTGACGAGGGCTATGGCGCAGGCGGCGTAGAAGGCCTTGGCGTGGGTGGGCATGTCGGCGAGCCAGAAGTTGCTTATCTCGCCGGTGAGGGCGTCGGCTCGTACGTCGGTCATGTCGTCGATGACGCGGCACAGCAGCAGGGAGGCGAGGTGTTCTTCCTGCCAGAGTTCGGTGTCGGGTGAGACGTGCCAGAACAGGCAGTCCAGCATCTGCAGGATTGAGTAGGTGCTCTGGCTGAGTGGGTTGGTCTGGGGGAGCGTGACGCGGCCCGCGTGGTGCTGTTGGAGCCAGTATTCGTCGACGGATCGCTTGTGGGCTGCGAAGAGTCCGCTGATCAGGGCCCGTGCGCTGTTGGTGCTGAAATTCTCGGCCAAGCGGCCTTCGACGAGTTGGGTGAGGCGCGTTGTATCGATGGTCTCGATCACGCGTTTGTATTCGTGGAAGACGAGGATGTCGTCTTCGAAGCGGTGGCGGTGGCCAAGGTCTCGTTCAAGGTCGTTCATCTGCCGGGTCCAGGACCATCCACCGGTCAGGACGCTGTCGAGTTCCCGGCGGTACGGCCAGGTCTTGATGGCGAGGGGACGACCGGCGCTCTGCCGCCAACTGTAGTCACCCAGCGTGCGTGCGGGGGGCGTGGGCAGCCGACGGCACAGCGGGCAGGAGCAGACGGTCGTTTGCTCCGCCTCGCGGGGCGGGGTGAGTGCCCGGCTCCGCCAAGCCCCTTCCAGCATCGTGCAGGTCAGTCGGCAGACCTCAATATCGATGCTGACCTGGGGGAAGGCTGCTTCGATCGTGCGCAGGCTGGCGTCGAGGTGCCTCAACCTGGCGTAGCCCTCCTCGTCGGGGGGAAGGAACGTGGGCTGCGCCAGATGGAGGGCTCCCTCCACCTGCAGCGTGGTGCTGGAGTGGCGGGATCCGAGTGCGTCCAGCCGCTGCTGAGCGGCGTTCTGGGACCTTCGGTACTGCTCCGTGCTCCCATCGATGCGTTTTACCAGGAGGCGGGCCAGAGCGTTCCCCGCCTCTGCGGGCTGGAGCGGGGCGTTTGGCTGGGCCGGGAACGGGAGGTCGATTTTGACGTCCTGAGGCATGCGCTTCCTTCCGGGAGACGGTGATGCAGAGCCCCCCGCCCTGCGAACGGGCGGTCATGTCGACCGCCCGTGACTCGAACTCAGCTTCTACGGCCGAAAGTTGAACCGAGAAGCGGTAGGAGACTGCCCAGAGCCTAAATGATCTACGCGTGACCTCACCGTGACATCCGTTACTGCCTACGCCTCTTGAGCTGCGTACACTCCCTCCCCTCCTACATAGGTCAGCGCCACCCGTGTCTCCGCGATGGCCTCGGGCGGCCCGTCGAACGGGTCGCGGTCCAGGACCACCAGATCGGCCAACGCCCCGGCCTCCACCCGCCCGGTGTCGTCGAGGTGGTTCACATGCGCCGAGCCCGCGGTGTACGCGGTCAGGGCCTCGGCGAGGCTGATGCGCTCGCCCGGCAGGAACACCGGGGCGTCGTCGCCGTCGGGTGTCAGACGGTTGACCGCGACATGGATCCCCTGCAGCGGATCGGGGCTGCTGACCGGCCAGTCGCTGCCCGCCGCGAGCCGGGCCCCCGAGCGCAGAAGCGCCCTGAACGGGTACTGCCACCCGGCCCGTTCGGACCCCAGGAACGGAATGGTCAACTGGTCCATCTGCGGTTCGTGCGCGGCCCACAGCGGCTGGATGTTGGCCGTGGCGTCGAGCCGGGCGAAGCGCGCCACGTCGTCGGGGTGCACGACCTGGAGGTGCGCCAGATGCGGCCGGGTGTCGCTCGGCCCGTTCGCCTCACGCGCGGCCTCGATGGCGTCCAGGGCGTCGCGTACGGCCCGGTCGCCCAGCGCGTGGAAGTGGCACTGAAAGCCGAGAGAATCCAACTCGGTGACGTACTTGGGGAGTTGCCCCGCGTCGATGAAGCTCGTGCCGCGGTTGGCGGTGGCGCAGCCGCACTTGTCCAGATACGGGTCGAGGAGCGCCGCCGTCCCGGTCTCGGGGACCCCGTCCAGCATCAGCTTGACGCTGCCGGCGCGGAACCGGCCATGGCTCGACGCCGCCCGCCTCTCGACGAGTTCGGGGATCTGCTCGGCCCCGCGCTCACGGTCCCACCACAGGGCGCCGACCACACGAGCGGTCAGCGAGCCGTCGCGCGCGGCGGTCAGATACGCCTGCGACGGGTCGTCCATGCCGAGGAAGTCCCCGACGAGAGCGTCCTGCCAGGCCGTGATGCCGAGCGCGTGCAGATGACGCTGCGCGTACAGCAGGGCCGCCAGCCGGTCCGCCGGGGTGACCGGCGGCGTCAGACGCCCGACGAGCTGCATCGCGCCCTCCTGCAGCGTGCCGCTCGGATCTCCCGCCGCGTCCCGGTCGATCCGCCCGTCGGCCGGATCCGGCGTGTTCCGGTCGATGCCCGCAAGGCGCAGCGCACGGCTGTTGACCCAGGCGCCGTGGTGGTCACGGTTGGGCAGGTAGACGGGCCGGTCCGGCACGACCGCGTCCAGGAGCTCCTTCGTCGGCGTACCGCCCTCGAAGGCCTCCATGGACCAACCGCCCCCGGTGATCCACTCCTGGTCCGGGTGCGCCTTGGCATAGGCGCGGATGGCGGCGACCGTCTTCTCTGCCGTCCTGGTCCCGGTCAGATCGCACTGGGAGAGTTCCAGACCGGCCGGTACCGGGTGGACGTGCGCGTCCTGGAAGCCCGGCAGCAGCAACCGCCCCGCCAGGTCCACCACCTCGGTTCGCGGTCCGGCGAGATCCAGGACCTCGTCGTGCCCGACGGCGGTGATGCGGTCGCCGGTGACGGCCACGGCGGTGGCGGTGCGGCCCGCGGGAGTGAGGACCGGGCCGCCGGTGAAGATCAGATCTGTGTGCATGGTCCGTTCCTGGTGGGGGTCAGCTGGATGTGGCGAGCAGCTGCGGCGCGTCGGCGTCCGTGCCGTCGCCCGTGCGGAAGTACGTCGACCTGCGCACCCACTTGGCCCACGCGGCGGCCACGAAGCCCGACGCGATCATGACCACGGGAGCGAGGAGCAGGAACCAGCCGTTGTCCGCGCGGAGTTCGAGATGGTCGGTGGAGGTGTAGAAGGACCAGCCGAGATAGCCGCCGAGGCCGAGCAGCGCCGCCGCGCTCAGCGTCGGCAGCACGACGGCCCGTATGCCCTCCCGCCAGTCCTCGCGCAGCAGCGAGCGGAAGCGGACGGCCGCCGCGAGCGCGGTGAGGGCGTACGACAGGGCGACCACGATGCCGACAGCGCTCACCGTCGCCATGATCATGTCCGAGAGTCGCGGAATGACCAGGGCGAGTGCCGCGATCACGGTCGCCAGGGCGCCGATCAGCAGCGTGCCGGCGGCCGGCGTCCCGTAGCGCGGGCTCACCTTGGACCACACGGGCCCGAGGGTGCGGTCCCGGCTCATCGCGAACATCGCCCGGGCCGTGGGAATCACGCCGGCCTGCAGCGAGGCGACCGCCGAGAACATCAGGGCCACGAGAGGGAGCGCCGCCACCGGCTGGGAGGCCAGCCGGTCCCCGAAGTACGCCAGGCCCTGGGCGCCGTGCCCGGCCAGCTCCGGCTCGGTCAGGACCCGTTGGAAGGCCACCGAGCCGAGCAGGAAGAGCATCAGCATGGTGACCAGGGTGATGAGGCCGGCGCGGGAGGCGTCGCGCGGCTCGCGCACCTCCTCGTTGACACTGAACGCGGTCTCGAAGCCCCAGTAGCAGAACACCGAGAGCAGCATCCCCTGCGCGAGCGCCTTCGCCGACGGGATCGCGAACGGGTCGAACCAGCTCAGGCTGAAGGCGTGCGGGCCGTGGATGATGCCGTATCCGCAGAACCCGAGCAGGACGACGTACTCGAAGATCAGCAGCCCGGACTGCAGCCGCGCCGCGGTCCGCACGCCCGTGACGGCGGTGATGGTGACCGCGATCAGGACGACGATGCCGACGGCGGTCGTCTGCACCGTCGAGCCCGGGTCCAGGGCGAGTCCGGCCACCCGGTGCAGCCCCGCCTCCCCGGCGAGCTGGATCATTGCCGACCCGGTGACCGCCGTCGTGTACGCGAGGAACGCCAGCGTCGCCACGATGGTCACCCAGCCGACCATGAAACCGAGCCACGGACTGAGCGAACGACCCACCCACACATAGCCGTTGCCCGCGTTCGGCTCCACCCGGTTCAGCCGGGAGAAGGCGCCCGCGATGCCGAGGACCGGAAGGAACGCCAGCAGCATGATCGCCGGGAGATGCAGGCCCACCACACCGGCCGTGACGCCCAGGCCTATACCGATGCTGGTGGTCGCCGCCGTGCTGGACGCTGCGATGGCGACGCCGTCCAGGACGCCGAGGGACTTGCGCAGCGCGGGCCGCGCTGGTGGATCTGCACCGAAGGGGGTGTCGGACATGGCCGGGTCTCCGCTCGCACCGTGGGGCCTGGTCGGCCCCGGTGACCGCACATGAAACTGCCCGGGGGCTTAACACGTCAACGGTGTTGTCATAAGGTGCGGGCACCGGCACCGTCCCCAGGGAGGCAGTCCATGAGCGAGCGTGTCGTCCCGCCCGATGCCCGGCGCCGCAGACGCCCCACCAAGCAGGGCGTCGTCCTGTCCGAGGAGCTGATCGTCGCCACCGCCCTGCGCCTGATCGAGGAACACGGCGCGGAGGCCCTGTCCGTCCGGCGCCTCGGCCACGCCCTCGGTGCCGACCCGAGCTCGCTGTACCGCTATTTCCGGCACACCGACGACCTGATGCTCGCCGTCACCGACGAACTCATCGGCAGCACCCTGCGTACCTGGCGCCCCACCGGCGACTGGCGCGCCGACCTCAGGGACCTCGGTCTGCGCATGCACGCGGGCTCCCTCGCCCATCCGCGGGCATCCGTCCTCAGCTCCTACCGGGTGACTGGACGGGTGTACGAGATCCACGCCGTGGAGACCATCCTCGGCGTGCTGCGCGACGCCGGGTTCCCCGACGGTGAGGCGGTGCGCATCTATCACGCCTTCGTCGACCAGTCCCTCGCCTTCGGCGCCCTCGACTCGGCCAGCTCCGCCCTGCCGAAGGCCGCCCGGGAGGCGGAGACGGCCGTGTGGCGGGCCACCTACGCGCGGCTCCCCGCCGACACACACCCCCACATCGCCGCCACCGCCCGCCATCTGGTGGCCGAGATGCGCCACAGCTCCTACCCGGTCGCACTGGACCTGTTCCTGAGCGCGGCGGCGGCGCGGCTGGCGGAGATCCGGGCGGGAAGGGAGACCTGACGCCCGCCAACTCGTCGCGCCGGTAAGGGAATTGGCTGGTCGCCGACTGAAATGGCCGGACCGGGATATCCGTGAGGTACAGGAGCGGCGGGGCACCACGCCCCGCGCTCCGCACCGTTCGGAGGAGACATGCCATTGGTGGAAGCGGGTTACGTGGTGCTCGACTGCGCCGAGCCCGAGAAACTCGCCGTGTTCTACAAGGAGCTGCTGGAGGCCGAGGAGACGGATGCGACCGCCAACCGCGTGGAGATCAGGGGCGTCGACGGCTTCCGGCTCGCCTTCCGCCGCGACGTGAACGCGGTACCGCCGAGCTGGCCGCGCCCCGAGAACTCCCTCCAGGCCCACCTGGACTTCGTCGTGGCGGACCTGGACGAGGCGGAGCGCAAGGTCGTGGAGCTGGGCGGGCGCCCGCTGGAGACGAAGGACGCCTCCGGGCCCTTCGAGCAACGCGGGTACGCCGACCCGGCCGGCCACTCCTTCACTCTGCTCCGCGTCACGCCGACGGCACCCAAGCAGGGCTGAGCCGCCCCACAGGCCACTCCACCGGCGGCTTCACAGGTCGACTCACAGGCCACCCCGCCGGGGCCCCCGGCCGGCGTCAGTCCCGGCCGCCCTTGTCGGCGACCGGCCAGACGCCGGTGGAACGTTCGATGGCCTTCGCGCCCGTGCGGTCCACCGCACTGCGCACCACGGCGAACAGGGCACCCTGGACCGCGGCGGCGAGCAGGATCTCCCCCCAGCCACGCTCCTGGTCCAGGGCGTCGGGCGCGTCCTCCTCGTGCCGCAGCGCCATCCACGTCTTGCGGAACGCGAGCCCGGCCAGCGAGCCGCTGACCCAGCCCAGAGCGAAACCCAGGGGCTTGTAGGCGAGAGGCAGCTTCAGCTTCTTCTTCTTGGTCTTCGCCACGTCTGTCTCCTTAGTCGGCCGGGGCCGGTGTGTCGGTCAGGGCCGGCCCCGCGGCGCGACCTGCTCGTCCGCGGGCGCGGGCCCCGGTGGCGTCCCGTCGCCGAACGGCCGGCCGCCGAGCTCCTCGCGGTGATGAGGCGTCAGCCACCCGGACGGATCCGGCCCAAGAGGCACGATCCGGGTCGGGTTGATGCCGGTGTGGACCTGGTAGTAGTGCCGCTTGATGTGGTCGAAGTCGACGGTGTCACCGAAGCCGGGCGTCTGGTAGAGGTCACGAACATACGCCCACAGGACCGGGTTCTCGGCCAGCTTCCAACGGTTGCACTTGAAGTGTCCGTGGTAGACCGCGTCGAAGCGGACCAGGGTGGTGAACAGCCGGATGTCGGCCTCGGTGATGGTGTCGCCGACGAGATAGCGCTGCCGCGCAAGCCGCTGCGTGAGCAGCTCCAGACGGCGGAACACTCCGGTGTACGCGGCCTCGTACTCCTCCTGGTCCGTGGCGAAACCCGCCCGGTACACACCGTTGTTGACGTCCTCGTAGACGTCCGACATCACCGTGTCGATCTCGTCCCGCAGGGCGTACGGGTACAGGTCGGGTGCCCCGTCGCGGTGCAGGTCGGTCCACTCGGTGGCGAGGTCGAGGGTGAGCTGCTGGTAGTCGTTGGTGACCAGCTTCCCGCTGGGGATGTCGACGATCGCGGGCACGCTCACGCCTCCCGGGTAGCCGCTCTCCCGCCGCTCGTAGGCCTCGCCGAGGAAACGGATGCCCAGGACCGGGTCACGGCCCTGCGGATCCAGGGTGAAGCGCCAGCTGCGGTCGTCCTGGACCGGGTCGGCGACGGCGAGGGACAGGGCGTTCTCCAGTCCGAGCAGACGGCGGGAGACCAGCGCCCGGCTCGCCCACGGACAGGCACGGCTGACCACCAGCCGGTATCGGCCCGCCTCCACCGGCCACCCGTCCCGGCCGTCCGCCGTGATCCGGTCCGTGAAGTGGCTCTTGGACCGCCTGAACGACTTCCTCCCGTACGCGCTGTTGCCCCCGCCGCTCATGTTTCCTCCCTGAGGTGCGTGTCCCTCAGGGACGCGTTCCCCGAATTCGGCCACCCGCACGGTGTGAGCCGCCCCGAGAGGGGCAGTCGGCGAAGGTGAGCGGGACATCTTCGGACAACAAGACAGACCGCAGGACTCGCGTCACCGTGCTGGTGGCGCTCGCGGCGAATCTCCTGATCGCGGTGGCGAAGGCCGTCGGCGGCCTGCTGGCCGGATCACCGGCTCTGCTCTCGGAGGCCGCGCACTCCGTGGCCGACAGCCTCAACGAGGTCTTCCTGCTGGCCGCGCTGCGCCGCAGCCGCCGCCCGGCCGACACGCGGCATCCCTTCGGCTACGGCAAGGAGCGGTTCTTCTGGTCGCTCCTCGCGGCCGTCGGGATCTTCGTCATGGGCGGCTGCTTCTCCTTCTTCCAGGGCGTCGAGGCCCTCAGAAACGGTGCCGACGAGAAGCTGAGCGGCTATGTGGCGGGCCTGATCGTGCTCGGCGTCGCGTTCGTCGCGGAGGGCGCGTCACTGCTGAGGGCGCTGCATCAGGTACGCCAACAGGGCGGCAGGAGCGGTATGCGTGACCCCGCACTGCGCACGGTGGTCGCCGAGGACGGCACGGCGGTGCTCGGCGTGACGCTTGCCGCCGCGGGCATGGCACTGCACATGGTCACCGGACAGGTGGTGTGGGAGGCGTCGGCGTCGCTGGCGATCGGCGTGCTGCTCGTCTTCGTCGCCTACCAGCTGGGCAGCGAGGCGCGCGACCAGCTCATCGGGGAGTCCGCCGACCCGGAGACGGCGGCCCGGATCCGCGCGCTGCTCGAAGCGCAGCCCGAGATCGACAGCGTGGAGGCACTGTTCACGATGAAGACGGGCCTCGACACGGTCCTGGTGGCCGCCCGTATCGACCTGATACCCGGGCTGGACAGCGAGCGGGTCGAGGAGGTCGCCGTACGGATCAAGCGCTCCCTGGCGAGCACCGTGCCCGAGGCCGACCAGATCTTCCTCGACATCACCGACCGGCCGGCGCAGGAGGCACTGGAAAGCCCCGCCGCGACGGGGGAACGCGGCGGGGCCTGACGCACGCGTGCCCGGTGCCATCCGCTTCATGCGTGCTCGATCGAAGAATTTTTTCCGGGCCCGTCTCACGGACGGGGCCCGGCCCGGTTGAGGGGCAGGTTCCGGCCCGGTTCAGGGCCCGGTGATCCGGCCCCCGACCCGGGCCCCGATCACTTCTCTCCCGATTCGAGGACGAAGACCGGGATCTGCCGGTCCGTCTTCTCCTGGTAGTCGGCATACGGCGGATAGGCCTCGACTGCACGCTCCCACCACTCGTCCCGCTCGGCGCCGCTGATCTCGCGGGCGACATAGGCCCGCTTCACCGGTCCGTCCTGGAGCTCCACCTGGGGGTCGGCCTTGAGGTTGTGGTACCAGACCGGGTGCTCGGGGGCACCGCCCTGCGAGGCGACCACGGCGTAGCGGCCGTCGTGCTCGACGCGCATCAGGGGCGTCTTGCGGATCTTGCCGCTCTTGACGCCGCGGTTCGTGAGCACGATCACCGGCAGCCCGGTGTCCCGCAGGGTCGTCCCCTTCGTGCCACCGGAGCTCTCGTACAGCTCCACCTGATCCCGCACCCACTGCGCCGGACTCGGTTCGTACTCGCCCTCGAGAGGCATGGCATCCGTCCCATCGTCGTGTCGTACGGCTGACTGGCACCGTGGTGAACACCGGTGCGCGCAGGATTCATCCATACCGCACCGGCCTTCGGCCACACACCTGTCAAGATCAAGCCACCATCCGCACCGCGAGCGCCGTGATCACGCCACTCGACAGCAGCGCCGTCGCCAGCCTCCCCCGCCGGCCCGTCAGCGCCCGGCCGAGCAGAGCGCCGCCCCCGGCAAGCAGCAGCTGCCAGCTCGCGGACGCGGCGAAGGCCGCCGCGACGAACACGCCCTGCTCCAGGGGTGCCGCCGCCTGTGAGGTGCGGGTGCCGAGCACCAGCGCGGCGAAATAGATCACCGTGGTGGGGTTGAGGAGCGTGATCCCCAACAGGCTCAGATATGCCCGTACGGCACTCGGGGGAGCCGGGTCGGAACGGGCGGTGAGCCGGTGACCGCGGTACTGCCGCAGCGCCGCGACCGCGCCCCGCACCGCCAGGGCGGCCAGCACCACGGCCGAGGCCCAGCGCAGCGGCCCCAGTACGGGCCGCAGCGCGGCCGCGAGCGCGGAGCCGCCGAGCGTGGCCAGCAGGGCGTAGAGCCCGTCCGCGGTGGCGACGCCGAGCGCCGCGCCGGTGCCGGTCCGCAGCGAGGTACGGGCGGTCAGGGACACGAGGTAGGTCGCGACCGCGCCCACGGGAACGGCGATGCCGTAGCCCGCGACCAGGCCCGCGACGAGCGCGGCGGTCACGACGCGGGAAGCGTCGGCCTCCGGTGTCGGCCGGACTGCTGCTGGAACCGCGCCGGCGTGGCGGTGGCGGTCAGCGGCAGCGGGGCGAAGGTCGTAGGCATGACCGGATTGTGGACGCGGCCATGGCCCGCCCACAACCGAATTCCGATGCGTGAGCGAGTATCCCCGGCCAGATTGACCAGGCCGCCGATCTGGCCGAACTTCACGTCGCCTTATAGATGCCCCGGGCATCTAATGAAGATCTGCACGACGCACGCTCTTCGTCTGCGAGGTCTTTCCATGACGGAAACGGAACCCGTCGCGTTCCCCCAGGACCGGACCTGTCCCTACCACCCGCCCACCGCCTACGAGCCCCTGCGCGCCACCCGCCCGCTGTCCCGGATCACCCTCTACGACGGCCGTCCGGCCTGGCTGATCACAGGTCATGCCCTGGCCCGCGATCTGCTCGCCGACCAGCGGCTGTCGACGGACCGCGCCCATCCCGACTTCCCGGCACCCACCGAACGCTTTTCGGCGGTGAAGAACCGGAGGGTCGCGCTGCTCGGTGTCGACGACCCGAAACACCGCACTCAGCGGCGGATGATGGTCCCCAGCTTCACCCTCCGACGGGCCGTCGAACTGCGCCCCGAGATCCAGCGGATCGTGGACGAGCGGATCGACGCGATGGTGGCCCAGGGGCCGCCCGCCGAGCTGGTGAGCGCCTTCGCGCTGCCCGTGCCGTCGATGGTGATCTGCGCCCTGCTCGGCGTCCCCTACACCGACCACGAGTTCTTCGAGGGACAGTCACGCCGGCTGCTGCGCGGACCCAGGGTCGAGGACGTGCAGGACGCACGCGACCAACTCGACGCGTACTTCGACGAGTTGATCGACCACAAGCAGAAGCAGGCCGAGCCCGGCGACGGCGTGCTGGACGAACTCGTCCACCAGCAGCTGCGCGAGGGAGTGCTCGACCGCACGGAGGTCACCTCGTTCGCGACCATCCTGCTGGTCGCCGGTCATGAGACGACCGCCAACATGATCTCCCTGGGCACCTTCACCCTCCTCCAACACCCTGAGCGGCTGGCCGAGTTGCGCGGCGACAAGGAGCTCGTGCCTTCGGCGGTGGAGGAGCTGATGCGGATGCTGTCCATCGCGGACGGGCTGCTGCGCCGGGCCACCGAGGACATCGAGGCGGGCGACACGACGATCCGGGCGGGCGACGGCGTCATCTTCGCGACCTCGGTCATCAACCGCGACGAGGACGTCTACCCCGCACCCGACACCCTCGACTGGCATCGCTCCGCCCGCCACCACGTCGCGTTCGGCTTCGGCATCCACCAGTGCCTCGGCCAGAACCTGGCCCGCGCCGAGTTGGAGATCGCCCTGCACACCCTCTTCGACCGGCTGCCGACGCTGCGCCTCGCCGCTCCGGCGGACGAGATCCCCTTCAAGCCCGGCGACACGATCCAGGGGATGCTGGAACTCCCCGTGACCTGGTAAGAGGCTGCAGGCCATGCACATGGACATCGACATCGACAAGGACGTCTGTATCGGGGCCGGCCAGTGCGCGATGGCCGCCCCGGGCGTCTTCACCCAGGACGACGACGGATTCAGCACGCTGCTGCCGGGCCGCGAGGACGGCGGCGGGGATCCGATGGTGCGGGAGGCCGCCCGGGCCTGTCCGGTGGGCGCCATCACCGTGTCCGAGGGCTGAGGTTCAGCGGGACAGCAGCAGCCGCGCCGGCGCGCGGGCCCGGCGCGCGGGCTCGGTGCGCTCGGCGAACCCGGCGTCGGCCAGGGCGCCCTCGGCCGGCAGGAACAGCTGCCCGGCCAGGGCGCCGGGCAGCCCCGCCGCTCCGGATACTGTTGTCCACCCGCCGAGGAGGAAGCCATGGCCGACCGTCCGCCCCTGCCCCCGTTCACCCGTGAGACCGCCGCGCAGAAGGTCCAGGCCGCCGAGGACGCCTGGAACACCCGCGACCCGCACAAGGTGGCGCTCGCCTACTCGGAGGACTCGGTGTGGCGCAACCGCGACACCTTCGTCACCGGCCGCGCCGAGATCGTGCGGTTCCTGACCGGCAAGTGGGAGCGCGAGCAGGAGTACGCACTGCGCAAGGACCTGTGGGCCCACGACGGCAACCGCATCGCGGTCCGTTTCCAGTACGAGTGCCGAAACGCCGACGGCCAGTGGTGGCGCTCCTACGGCAACGAACTGTGGGAGTTCGACGAGCACGGCCTGATGACCCGGCGCGAGGCCAGCATCAACGACGTGGCGATCGAGGAGAAGGAGCGCCGCATCCAGGGCCCGCGGCCCGAGGCCGAGCTGGGGCGGTCCTTCCCGATCGAGTAATGATGCCGCTGAGTAGTGTGCGCGGATGACCGAACAGGCCGGGAAACCCCGGCAGGCCGAGAAGCCCTTCCTCTACGTCGTCGTCTGCGCCGCGGGAATCGCCGCGGACGTCGGCAGGCTGATCACCGCCGCGCAGGAGCGGGACTGGGAGGTCGGCGTCATCGCGACGCCGGTCGCCATGAACGGCTTCTTCGACACCGGGGCCGTCGAGGCACAGACCGGCCGTCCCATACGCTCCGCCTGGCGCACCCCTGGTGATCCGCGCCCCTTCCCGCCGCCGGACGCCGTCGTCGTCGCGCCCGCCACCTTCAACACGATCAACAAATGGGCGGCGGGTCTGGCCGACACCCTGGCCGTGGCCACTCTGTGCGAGACGTACGGTCTGGGGGTCCCGGTCGCCGTACTGCCGTGCGTCGCCGACGCGTTGGCCGCCCACCCCGCCTATCAGGACAGCCTGACACGCCTGCGCGACATGGGCGTCCGGTTCGGTGAGCCGTACTCCGGTGAGCCGGGGGAGGACGGTGGGCGACCGGAGTTCGGGTGGGAGCGGGCGCTGGACCGGCTGGGCGGGGGCTGATGCGCGTTCAGGGGCTGCCGACGGCGGTGAAGTACAGGTGCGTGAGCAGCAGTCGACGACGTGACACCCCGTACGTCATCGCCCTCACCGGACCCTGCGCACGTAGTCGTCGCTGCCGGGCGTCGAGACCATCACGTCCCGCCGGACGATGCTCAGCCGGTCGCCGAACCCCGTACGGGCCTTGCGCAGCCCGGTGTCCGAGTACTCGATCACGAGCACCCGGTCGTCGAACGCCTTCGCGTACGCCCCGCACTCGTCGTGCTCCGCGCACTCCTCGGCCACCGCGAAGTCCAGCCCCGTCCGCTTCCTCAGCCCGGCCAGCTCCACCGTGTTCTTCTGCCCGATCGCCAGGTGCCGGGCGTGCGCGTGCCGGGACAGGAGCGTGACGAAGGCGGTCGCGTCGTCCGCCGTCAGCAGGTGCCGGGAGCGGGTGTAGCTGTCGTAGTTGTCCGGCTCGACCGCGTCGAAGCCCTTGGCGGCACAGCCGTCGATCCATCGGTTGACCCGGGCCGCCACGCGCTGCCGCTTGGCCGGCGTCCGGATGTCGAGCAGTGCCTCTCCCCAGTCCCCGTCGACGACCACCTTGCCCTGCCCGTCCCGCAGCAGCAGGTCGGAGGGCCAGGAGGTGCGCTCGTCCGGCTGGGACTGGAAGGCGTTGACGTAGCAGACGTTGTACAGGCCGGGCGCCGGGGAGGCCGTACGGTCACGGCTGACGACGCGGGTGCCCGGCGGCGGGGGATAGGCGCCGCCGATCTGGTAGTCGAAACCGGCGCGGCGGGGCGGGAGTTGCAGCTCGGCGGACGGCTTCGACGTGCCGGCCGACTCCCCTCCGGAGGAACCGCACGCCGACAACGCGGCGGCGAGAAGTACACAGGCGCCGACGGCCGTCCCAAGACCCCCGACACGAGAGACACCCTTGGTGGGCATGTCCACTCCATCAATCGCGGGTACGACCCCGCCTCGGACCGGCTGTCAGTGCGAACCTGGCGACTTTGGCCGGACTTGGACCTCGTCCGCTACCGGCTGGGCGTACCTCTGCATGCCGCTGAGCGGCTGCGCAGAAGATCAAAACGCCGACGCGGGCCCTGCGTCAAGTGGGCGTGGTACTGGAAGGACGGGTGAAGTCGTACGCTCCCCTTCGTACCCATCCCGAAGGCAGGAGCAGCAACGATGCAGTACGTGAAGCTCGGTTCGACGGGCCTGGACGTGTCGCGGGTCTGTCTCGGCTGTATGACCTATGGCCTGCCCGACCGCGGTGTGCACGAGTGGACCCTCGACGAGGAGGCCTCGCGTCCCCTGATCCGGCAGGCACTGGAAGCCGGGATCAACTTCTTCGACACGGCCAACGTCTACTCCGACGGCACCAGTGAGGAGATCGTCGGCAGGGCGCTGCGGGACTTCGCGAACCGCGACGACATCGTCCTCGCGACGAAGGTGCACGGCCGGATGCGGCCCGGGCCCAACGGCGGCGGCCTGTCCCGCAAGGCGATCATGGCCGAGATCGACCACAGCCTGAGCCGCCTCGGCACCGACTACGTCGACCTCTACCAGATTCACCGCTTCGACCCGCACACCCCCGTCGAGGAGACGATGGAGGCCCTGCACGACGTGGTGCAGGCGGGCAAGGCGCGCTACATCGGGGCCAGTTCGATGTTCGCCTGGCAGTTCTCCAAGATGCAGTACACCGCCGAGCGGCAGGGCTGGACCAAGTTCGTGTCCATGCAGAACCACTACAACCTCCTCTACCGCGAGGAGGAGCGCGAGATGCTGCCCCTCTGCTCCGACCAGGGCGTCGGCGTCCTGCCTTGGAGCCCGCTCGCCCGCGGCAGGCTCACCCGGGACTGGGGCACCGTGACGGAGCGCAGCGAGAACGACGACTTCGGCAGCCGCCTCTACCCGGAGAGCGACCGGACCATCGTCGAGGCCGTCACCCGCATCGCGGGCGACCGAGGCGTCCCGCGCGCCCGCGTCGCCCTCGCCTGGCTGCTGCACCAGGACACGGTGGCGGCGCCGATCGTCGGCGCCGCCAAGCCGCACCACATCGAGGACGCGGTGGCCGCCGTCGAAGTCGAGCTCAGCGACAAGGAGATCGAGGAGCTGGAGCAGCCGTACGCGCCGCATCCCATCGTCGGTCACAGCTGACGAGTGCCCCGGCAGGTACTGGGCCTACCTGTGTCCTGGACCAGCAACCCCGAACGCACCGACGCCCTGGCAGACCTCCTGCACACCTACCACCACCATCGCTGCCCCACCGCATTCGATGGCCGGCCACCGATCAGCCGCGTGAACAACGCTGCGGCTCAATACAGCAGGGCCCAGGTGACCAAGCTCGTCCGGCCGGAGTGGGGAGGGGAGGGGCTCCCCTTCCCCCCACCAGCTCGTCCCACGTGGCGCAGGACACGTTCATGACAGGATTGCGCTGGGGAAACTTCAGGGAAGTCATAGGGCGCCCATGATTGCCGTGAAGGGATGACCCGTGACGTCCACTGCGCCTCCCCCCATACCCCGGGCCGCAGGATCGCTTCCGTTCATCGGCCACGCCCTGAGAATGCGCGACAACCTCGGCTTCATCGACTCGCTGCGCGACACACGGGAACCACTCGTCGAGATCGTCCTGCAACCCGGGACGCGCACCGTCGTGGTCCAGGACCCAGCCCTGATCCACCAGATGCTCAGGGCCCTGGCGCCCACCCTCGACAAGGGCCGGCTCTACGACAAGCTGGGCCAGCTGCTGGGCGACAGTGTCGTCACCGCCACCGGCCGGAACCACGTACGCAAACGCCGTCAGGTGCAACCAGCGTTCGCCCACGCCGAGATCGGCCGTTACGTCGACATCATGCGCGCCGAGGTGGCCGCCACGGTCGCCGGCTGGGAGCCCGGGCGGACCCTCGACGTACGCGAGGCGATGGTCGGGCTCAGCCTCGACATGCTGGCCAAGACGGTGTTCGCCGGCAGCCTCGACGACGCCGTCTTCCGCCGACTGCGCAGCGACCTGTCGGTGGTGTTGAACGACGTCGGTGTGCGCATCATGCTGCCCGACTGGACCGAGCGCCTGCCGCTGCCCTTCAACCGCCGCTTCGACCGGGCCCGGGCCGGCGTACGCGCCACCATCAACTCCGCCGTCGACGAACTGCAGGCCTCCGGGCACGACACCGGGGACATGCTCTCCATGCTGCTGCGCGCCGTCGACGAGGAGACCGGCGAGCCGCTGACCGGGCATCAGATCTGCTCCGAGATCCTCACCCTGGCAGTGGCGGGCACCGAGACCACCGCGTCGGTGCTGTCCTGGCTCCTGTACGAACTTGCCCGCAACCCCGGCATCGAGGCCCGGGTCCTGGCCGAGCTGGACGAGGTCCTCGGCGAACGGCCGGTCGCCCTCGCCGACGTGACCCGGCTGACGTACCTGAACCGGGTGATCACCGAGACCCTGCGGCTGCACCACCCCGGCTGGCTGGTCACCCGCCGCACCACCGAGGAGACCCGGCTCGGCGAGTGGACGCTGCCCGCCGGCACCGAACTGGCCTACTGCCAGCACGCCCTGCACCGCGACCCCGAGCGCTTCCCCAACCCGCACACCTTCGACCCGGACCGGTGGACCGACCCCGCGCAGGAGCCTCCGCCGGGCGCGTTCCTGCCCTTCGGGGACGGCAAGCACAAGTGCATGGGGGACCGTCTCGCCCTCACCGAGATGGTCACGGCGCTCGCGACGCTGCTGCGTTCGGTACGTCTGGAACTCTCCGAGGGCCAGGTCATCCGCCAGGTCGCCCGGCTCACCGTACGGCCGCGCACCCTGCGGATGACCGTCCGCCCCCGCAACCGTCCCCGAGCCGGGGTCGGCCTCTAGCGCCCGCCCAGGGCCTGTTGCGAAAGTGGCTCCCCCAGAGGGGGGTGCCCCCAGCCGCACGACGCCCGGCACGCTCCCCCACTGCCTTAAGGGCGTGGGAGGTGCCCCCACTCGCCGCACCGCCCGAAAGCCCGAGTACGCCCAGTACGAGGGCTTCCGGGCGGCCCGCCGAGAGCACGGACCGGACGCCGCGCGGCCGCCCTTCGGGCGACGACGCCACTTTCGCAACAGGCCCTAGTGGGGCCCGTGCGGTTCGAACTCCGTGCCGCACGGACCCGCACCCTCGCTCTCCGCCAGCAGCACCCGCTCACCGTCCATCGTCACCGTGCGGTAGTAGCGCCCGATGCGCTCCACCGACCGCCCCACGTAGTGACCGATGAACGAGCGGCGGAAACGGTCCGGCGTGCGGTTGGGCTGCGAGCCGTGCACCAGGCTGCCGTTGAAGAACAGGACGTCTCCCGGCGCCATGTCGACCGGCACGGCCGCGAGGCCTGGCGGCGGGGGAACGAACTCCCGCGCGAACGACACGTCGGCGTCCGCCTCCTCGGGGCAGAACAGGTCCATCCGGTGCGTACCGGGGACGACCTCCAGACCGCCGTTGTCCCGGTCGATCACGTCGCAGGCCACCCACGCGGCCACACAGGTGCCCGGTTCGACCCGCAGATAGAAGTTGTCCTGGTGCAGGGCCTGCCCCCGGGCGCCCGGCGGCTTGAAGTAGAACATGCTCTGGGCGGCCAGTACCTCCTCGCCGAGCAGAGCCTCCAGCACCGTGCGCAGCCGGGCGTCGAGCAGGAGGCGCCGCGCGGTCTCGCTGATCTCGTGCGGGTGCATCACCCTCGGGTACGCCGCCAGCGGATCCTCGGACGTGCGCGGCTGGAAGTGCCCGGGCACCGGCCCGGCCGCGTGCAGCGCCGCGAACTCCGCGCGGAGCCGGTCGATCTCGTCGTGGCCGAACAGCCCGCGGACGACGGTGAACCCGTCCTCCTCGAACCTCCTCAGCCCGTCCTGGGTCAGGATGGAGGCGCCGGCGGCATCCATGTCCATGGCTGTCATGCGTCCACTCCTCGGTCAGGTGTCCTCGGCTCATCACGCTAGGCCGCCGTACGCCCGAGGAGGATGCCCGTGAACGCTGACGGATTGCCCGAGGCTGCTGCGCCGCCGCCGGGCCTGGTCGTGGTCGGCCGCTACGACCAGCTCCAGGGGTACGGCGTCGACCGGCCGCGGGGCGCCGACAGCTGGCTGTTCACCTGGACGACGGGCGGGCACGGCCGGCTGCGCCAGGGAGCGGCCGAGACACGGGCGGGCGCGGGAGACCTGGTGGTGCTCGCCCCGGGCGTCCGGCACGAGTACGGCGTCGAACCGGGCGCCCGCAGCTGGCAGTTCTGGTGGGTGCACTGCCAGGCGCGCCCCGCCTGGTCGCCGTGGCTGCGCCCGTACGACACCGGCGACGGACTCTTCGTCGTCACGCCGACCCCGGCCACCCTGCACGACCGGGTCGGGGCGGCCTTCCGCCGGATGCTCGCCGACGCCCGCTGGACGGGAACCGACGCACCGCCCGCCACCGCACCGGACGACCGGGTCGCGGTCGCGCACGGCACCGCGGCCCGGGAACTCGCCCTGTCCTCGCTGGAGGAGATCGTCCTGCTCACGGCCGCCACCGCGCGACTCCCGTCGCCCCCTCCCGGCACCGACCCCCGGGTGCGGCACGCCGAGGCGCTGATTGCCGCGGACCCCGGCGCACCGCACACCGTGCGCTCACTCGCCGAGAGCGTGTCGCTGTCGCCCTCACGGTTCGCCCACCTGTTCACCCGGCAGTCCGGGCAGTCCCCGATGCGGGCGCTGCGCGAGGCGCGTCTGCGCCATGCCGCAAAGCTTCTGGAGAGTACGGATCTGCCCGTGGACCGGGTGGCCGCGGCCTCGGGGTTCGTCAGCCCCTTCCACTTCAGCCGCGTCTTCCACACGCGTTACGGTGCGCCGCCAGGCGCCTACCGGAGGGGCGGCTCAATGGTTGAAACCTGAGCCGATGTGCGCCGAACGACCCGTCGGATGTGCGGCGGGACGGCCGTTCAATGGTTGGCGGAGGGAGGTCGCACCGCGAGCCGGCTGAATCCCATTCCCGATTACGACCCCGACAGGATTGACTATTCGTCAAATCCCCTCGGCGGGCAGGCAAAGCACAAAACCGCGAGATCTCTTGTTAGGCCTCCCTGACCTGTGTAAAGGTGTGCCCTGTCGGCGCACGGACAATGCATTTTCTT
This sequence comes from Streptomyces sp. NBC_00461, assembly GCF_036013935.1. Lineage (NCBI taxonomy): Bacteria > Bacillati > Actinomycetota > Actinomycetes > Kitasatosporales > Streptomycetaceae > Streptomyces > Streptomyces sp. NBC_00461. The sequence continues at coordinate 690,320 of NZ_CP107902.1, read as the reverse complement.
GCTGGGCGCACGAGGCCGCTCCCCGTTCTACCTACGCTCCAAAAGAGCTTCCCCAGGTGGGGCGTTCGAGCTGCCGAATCCTGTACGGGCGGACACTGTCGCACAGGCGGCGGGTCCCCATACCCATTGGTATGGACTTTATGCGCATGCCGCCGAGAGGAATGCAGCCGTGAATGACGCCGGCCTGTCGAATTCCCCCATGTCCGACCGCCGGTTCGACGTCACCGACGAGCAACTGAGCGCCGAGCTCAAGAAGTGGACGGGGTCGACGCCCGCGCTGCAGCCCGTCGGTGAGCTGCTCGACCGGCACTGGGAAGCGGCGTTCGCCTACGCCCGGCTGTGCACCGACGGTGTCCCTTCCGCGGGAATGCTCACGACCGCCGCATTCACCCGACTCTTCGGCGAGACCCTGCGGCAGAACGGGCCGACGTCCGCCTGGCGCCCCCAACTGCTGGTCACCGTGCGCCGTATCGCGGCGGAGTGGGACAACGACCACAGACGGGAACACCTCCACCCCGAGCTGTGCTCCAAGGGCGGTGACCGCGTCGCGGCCCGGCTGCTCCCGGCGGCCGACCGGCGCCTGCTGTCCGGGGCCTTCCAGCGGCTTCCCCAGTCGGCCCGCTGCATGCTGTGGCACGTGGAGGTCGAGGCCGAGCCACTGGAGATACCCGGTGGCCTGCTGGGCCTTGAGGAGGAGGACGCGCGCGTCGAACTGGAGCGGGCCCGTGAACGCCTGCGCGAGGAGTGCCTCCAGGTCCACCGCGAACTCGCCCCCGAGCAGGAATGCCGGCGCTACCTGCGCATGCTCGACGTGACCTACCGGCGCGGCGGTGTCGAGATCGACCCCGACCTGAACGCCCACCTCGCCGGCTGCCGGCACTGCGGCCGCACCGCCGACCAACTCGCACAGTTCAACCACGGCATCGGCCTCGCCCTGGCGGAGGCGGTGCTCGGCTGGGGCGCCCGGGCCTACGTGCAATCCCGCGCCTCCATGGCCGAGCAGCCCGGCGCTCTTCCCGAGGAGATCCCGGCCCCGCCCATACCGGGCGAGCCCTTCACCCGCGAGTACCCGTCTCCCGTCACGGGCTCCCGTCCCGGCGGCCGCGCCGCCGCCCGCCGCTCGGCCCACAGGGCGGCCCGGCACACCGCAGCCCGCCGCCGCAACCTCGCCGCGGCCGTCGTGACGGTGAGCGGGCTGATCGTCCTCCCGCTGGTCCTGTGGTCCGTGCTCGGTTCCGGCGACGGCGGCACCGCGGCCGACGGCGGTCACCCCTCCGAGACACCGGGCAGCGGCAAGGGCACACCGGCCGCCGACCCGTCCTGGGTCAGCACCAGCACGGGCTCCCAGGGCACCCTGCGCGGCAGGCTGCACAACGTCGACTCCGGACTGTGCGTCGCCGTCATCGGCAAGAAGGCCGTCGAGGGAGCCGAGACCGAACTCGCCGACTGCTCCTCGTCCGCCGTCCAGCAGTGGTCGTACGAGACCGACGGCCGTCTGCGCAGCGTCGCGGACCCCGGCCTGTGCCTGGACTCCCACCTCGGCTTCTCGGTGCAGCTCGCCCCGTGCACGGGCGCGTCCAAGCCGGGTGCCAGGAACATCCGTTACGACTTCACCCTGCAGGGCACGCTCGTTCCGCGCTGGGACCAGGACCTGGCGCTGACCCCTGCCGCCACCGACGGCTCGGGCGCGCTGGTCGTCAAGACCCGCGACGACAGCACCGCCCAGCGCTGGGTCTTCGACACCTCCAAGGCCGACCTCCAGATGCAGGTGGTCAACTGGGACACCGACAGCGGCCCCCTGCACTCGCCCTCGGCCACGCCCACCCCCAGGGCCTCCAGGACGCCGAGCCCCACGCCGACGCCGTCCACGACGCCGACTCCCCCACAGTCGACGCCGACCGGCTCCTACCCCGAGAACCCCTACTGCTACTACAACCCGTCGTACTGCGGATGGGGCGGGTACGGCTCGGACCCGGGTGCCGGACACGGCGGCCGCCACTGACCTGCAGGCTCAGCCGGCGACCTGGAGCGACAGCCACAGCGCCGCCACGGCCGACACGAGCGCGGCCGGGGTGGCGAGCACACCGAGCCGGGTGAACTCGCCGAGCTTCACGTCCTGGCCGTGCCCGTGCACGATGCGCCGCCACAGCAGCGTCGCCAGCGATCCCGCGTACGTCAGGTTCGGGCCGATGTTCACGCCGAGCAGCACCGCCAGCACCGCACCGGGCCCGGCCGCGGCGGTCAGCGGCAGCAGGACCAGCACCGCGGGAAGGTTGTTGATCAGGTTCGCCAGTACGGCGGCAAGCGCGGCGATGCCCAGCAGCGCGAGCAGCCCCGACCCGCTGGGCAGCACGTGGTCGAGCGCGTCGGCGAGGCCGTTGTCCACCACAGCCCGCACGACGATGCCGAGCGCGAGGACGAACGCGAGGAACGCGGGGGAGGAGGCCCGCAGCACCGAGAGGGGGGTGGCCCGCCGCCGTAGCATCGCTCGGCCGGCCAGCACCAGCGCACCCGCCGCCGCCACCCAGGCCGGCTCGATGCCGACCGCCGAGGCTACGACGAACCCGGCCAGCGTGCACGCCACGGTGACCAGCGCGAACACGGGCAGTTCGGGCGTCTCACCGGGTTCGGGGGAGTGCAGGGACGCGGTGAGGTCGTCGGCGAAGTAGCGCCGGAAGACCAGGTACTCGGCGCCGATCGCGACCAGCCACGGCAGCGCCATCAGTGCCGCGAACCGGGTGAAGCTCAGCCCGCTCGTCTCGAAGGCCAGCAGGTTGGTGAGATTGGAGACGGGCAGGAGCAGCGAGGCCGTGTTCGACAGGTGGGCGCACGCGTACAGGTGCGGCCTGGCCCGCACACCGGCACGGGCGGCGGTGGCGAGCACCACCGGTGTCAGCAGCACCACGGTGGCGTCCAGGCTGAGCACGGCCGTGATCGCCGACGCCAGCACGAAGACCGCCACCAGCAGCCGCCCCGGCGAGCCCGCCGCCCGCCGGGCCATCCATGCCCCGCACGCCTGGAAGAGTCCTTCGACGTCACAGAAGTGCGCCAGCACCAGCACCGCGGCGAGGAAGCCGACGACCGGCCCGAGACTCGCCGCCTCAGCCCGCGCGTGGTCCAGGGAGATCGCGCCCGTCGCGATCACCACCCCGGCGGCCGGGACCGCCAGCACCGCCTCGGGCAGGCCCCTCGGGCGCAACACCGCCCACGCGAGGACGGCGACGAGCAGGACGACGGACAGCGTTTCGGCGAGCGGGGTGTTCAGAGCGGGGTCCTTCAGGGCGGATCTGTGCGGATCTGAGCGGATCCGAGTGGATCAGGGGGGTCGGGGAGGCACCTTCAAGGAAAGCAGGTCGAGGTGAACGGTCCCGCCGGGCCCCCGCCCGCTCAGGGGCCGGTACCGGGGCTGAACACCATCAGGAACACGGAGGACGCGTTGCCGGACACCGGGACCGGTCCGCCCGTCCACTTCACCGAGAGGTGGTCCCGCTCGTCCGGCGGGGTCACCAGGAGCGAGGCCGGAGTGGCCGTGTGCGCGCCGCTGACCCCGGGGTTCGAGAACGTCATCCCTGCCCAGGCGCTCTTGCCCGGCGTCAGCGTCACCGTCGTGGGCGTACCCGACTCACGCTTGGGGTCCGGGCCCAGCTGCCGGCCCGACGCGTCGACGAACGCGGCACCCGGGTAGCCCCGCACGGTGCAGGTGCGGGCGGACGTGTTGGTCAGCACGATCGGGAAGTTCTCCTGCCCGGCACCCGGGTCGTTCCGCCCGACGCTCGCCCGCAGCTCGGAGGTGTGACAACGCCCGCCACCGCCGACGCCGGCACGCGCGGACGTGGACGTGGACCTGGGCGTGGCCTGGGACGCGGTCGTGGTGGCCCCGGCCTGCGCGGTGCCCGACACGGAGGGGGATGCGCTGGCCCGGCCGGTGCTGTGGCCGCCGGTAGCGGGCGCGGCCGTACCGGACAGCGTCCGCGGCGAGCTCGCCGCGGAGCCGTCGCCGCTGCTGCCGCAGGCCGTCAGCACACCCAGCACCGCGACCGCGCTCGCGAGCAGGGCCGTCCGGTGCACGGAGGGGGACTTCTTCGTCATGGTCCTCAACACTCCCGGTGATTTCACGCACACACCCTGGCGTGTGCGTACGGCGCTCTCTGCCCCGTCACTCAGGTCCGATGCGTGCCGGGACGGAAAAGTTCGCGCGCGGCCCGAGTGGTTCGCGTCAGCTTGCGGTGCGTACGGAGTCGAGAACTCGGTCGGTCGCCGAGGCCCGGCCGCTCTGACGGATCTGCACGTACACCCGAGTCTGCGCGCCGCCGGCCGTCGGGGCGAGCGCGGCCTCCGTGACCGACCCGCCTCCCGGGCAGCGGCTCCAGCCGCGGATCCGGCCGTGCTCGGTCGGGCCGGCGTAGGCGCGACTGCCGTCGTAGTGACAGCCGGGGTGGGTGAGGGCGTTCACCGCGGCCGTGAGGTCGCCGTGCTCGCTCAGGCCCACGAACACGCCGTTCACGTCGGCGCTCAGGTTCTGCCACCGGGTCAGGTGGTCGGCGACGGCGAGCCCCGGCTCATGGCCGGAGGGCAGGCCGAGCGCCCGCGGATCCCACCCGGAGTCGCGCAGCTGGCGGCCCCAGTCGCCGGGCACCTCGGCGACGACCCGGCGGCTCGTGTCCGTGACCCGCACGTCCGCGGCCGGGGACTGCCGCTCGACCAACGCCACGGTCACGCCGACGCCCGCGACGAGGGCCACGGCGCCCGTCAGGGCGAGAGCCGTACGGCGTCTTCGGGGGCGCAGGCCGGACGAGGCGAGCCGATCCAGCTCGTCCGCGAAGGCCTCGGCGTCGGGCCAGCGGCGTCCACGGTCCGGCGCCAGCGCCCGCATCAGGGCCCGCCGGACCGCCGGGGCCAGATCCGGACGCAGCCGGTCGGGCCGCACGACCTTGCCCGGCCCACCCGGAACCGTGCCGGTGACCAGGTGGTAGCCGACCGCGCCCAGGCTGTACACATCGGCCCGGGCGTCGATGCCCGCGCGGGCCTCGGCCTGCTCGGGCGGCCGGTAGCCCGCGGAACCGGCGGCCTGCGTGAGGCCCGACGCCTCAGCCAGGCTCTTGGCCAGCCCGAGGTCGGCGAGCAGTACCCGGGAGACACCCTCGGGTGAGGTGCACAGCAGCACGTTGGTCGGCTTGATGTCCCGGTGCACGATCCCCGCCGCGTGCAGTGCGGCGGCGCCGCGGGCGGCCAGCGCCGTCAGACGCAGTGCCTCGGGCACCGGCAGCGGGCCGGCGGCCAGCAGATCGGCGAGGGTGCCGCCGTCGGCGTACTCCATCACGAAGTACGGTCTGCCGTCGGGGAGTTCACCGATGTCGTGGACCTGCACCACCCGGTCGGAACCCGCCCGGCGCAGCATCCGCGCCTCGGCCAGGAACCGCTCGCGGACGTCGAGCCGGTGGGACCAGTTGTCCGCGAGGACCTTGACCGCCACCGGGGCCTGCAGCTCGTCGTCGTGCGCGAGCCAGACCGTGCCGAACGCGCCCGCGCCCAGGCGCCGTTCGAGGCGGTAGCGCCCGATCCGCTCGACGGAGTGCATACGACTATCATGCCTGGCCGTGGATCGTTTCCGAGGAGAGCCGCTGGTCGCGCCGACCGAGGCCCTGGCCCGCGACGCGGCGGCAGGCGACACGGCGGCGCTGGAGGAGCTGCTCCAGGCCATCCGCCCGGAGGTCCTGCGGCGCTGTGGCCGGTTCCTGCCCTGCCGCGAGGACGCCGAGGAGGCCGCACAGGACGTCCTGCTCCAGGTCGCCCGGAAGATCGGCACCTTCCAGGGCCGTAGCCGCTTCAGCACCTGGCTCTACACGGTCGTCGCCAACTGCTGCCGCCAGAAGTACCGCGAACTCAAGCGGCGCTCGGCCGAACAGCCGGCCCCGATCGACCCGGAGCGGCACGCCGACCCGCGCACGACCAGCGTCATCGCCGGATCCCGCGTCGACCTGCTGGAGGCGCTGGACCGGCTGGAGCGCGAGCACCCCCAGCTGGTCGAGCCGCTGGTGTACCGCGACATCTGCCGGCTGGAGTACGCGGAGGCGGCCGAGCGCGCCGGGATCCCGCTGGGCACGTTCAAGTCGCGGCTGCACGAGGCACGCCGACAGGTCAGACCCTGGCTGGCGGACACGCCCTGAGCGCTCAGTCCTCGTCGAGCAGGCCGATCTCCGCCCAGATCGTCTTGCCGTCCGCCGTGTGACGGCTGCCCCAGCGCTCGGTGAGCTGGGCGACCAGGAGCAGTCCGCGGCCGCCCTCGTCCCACGTCTTGGCGCGGCGCAGATGCGGGGCGGTGTGGCTGGTGTCGGACACCTCGCAGATCAGCGTGGCCCCGTCGTGGATCAGCCGCAGCCGGATCGGGCGGGCGCCGTAGCGGATCGCGTTGGTGACCAGCTCGCTCACCACCAGCTCGGCGGTGAGGGCCGCCTCCTGCAGCCCCCAGGTGTCCAGCTGCTCCACGGCCTGCTTGCGGATGGGCGCGACCAGGGCCGGGTCCGGGGGGATGTCCCAGGTCGCGACCTGGGAGGCGGGCAGTCCGCGGGTACGGGCCAGCAGCAGGGCCACGTCGTCCAGGGCGCCGCCCGTCGGCAGCAGGGCGTGCAGGACCCGGTCGCATGTCTCGTCCAGCGAGTCGGAGTACGTCGCCAGCGCGTCGCACAGCAGCTGGTGACTGGCGTCCACGTCCCGCTCGCGGGTCTCGATCAGGCCGTCCGTGTAGAACGACAGCACGCTGCCCTCACGCAGCTCCAGCTCGGCGGACTCGAACGGCAGCCCTCCCAGGCCCAGCGGCGGCCCGGCCGGCAGTTCCACGTGCTGCGGCTCACCCCCGGGCGGCACCACGACCGGCGGCGGATGCCCGGCCCGGGCCAGCGTGCAACGCCGCGACACCGGGTCGTAGACCGCGTACAGACAGGTGGCGCCGACCTCACCGGGACTGCCGTCGTTGCCGGCCTCCGCCGACAGCCGCACCACCAGGTCGTCGAGGTGGGTGAGCAGCTCGTCGGGAGCGAGGTCGATGTCGGCGAGCGTGCGGACGGCGGTACGCAGCCGGCCCATCGTGGCCGAGGCCTGGATGCCGTGGCCCACGACGTCCCCGACGACCATCGCGACCCGCATCCCGGACAGCGGGATCACGTCGAACCAGTCACCGCCCACCCCCGCCCGCGCCGCCGGAAGGTAGCGCGAGGCGGCGTCGACGGCGGCTGTGCGCGGCAACGAGCGGGGCAGCAGGCTGCGCTGCAGGGCCAAGGCTGTCTCGCGCTCGCGGGAGAAACGGCGGGCGTTGTCGATGCACACGGCGGCCCGGGCGGTGATCTCCTCGGCGAGCAGTACGTCGTCGGCCGTGAACGGGTCGGGGCGCCGGAACCGGGTGAGGACCGTGACCCCGAGGGTGAGACCGCGGGCCTGGATAGGCACGGACATCGTGGCGTGGATGCCGTAGTCCCTGACCCGCTCGGCGCGCGTCTTGTGCCAGCTGAGCCACTTGTCGAGAGCGCCCGAGGAGAGCGAGGCGACGATCGTGCGGCCCGCCACCAGAGAGTCGGCCTGTGGCGAGCCGTCGGGATAGACCTCCAGCTGTCCGGGTTTGAGGACGGCCTCGGGCGTGCCGGGGTTGACCGAGCCGTGCGCGGCGCGGCGCATCTCGATCGGGGCGCTGAGCCGCGGCGGGGGTTCGACGCTGTGCTCCTGCAGGTCCAGCAGGTCGACACTGACCAGGTCGGCCAGCGCGGGCACGAACACGTCCGCCAGCTCCTGTGCCGTACGGGTGACGTCGAGGGTGGAGCCGATGCGCACGCTCGCCTGGTTGACCAGTTGCAGCCGCTCGCGGGCGAGGTAGTTGTCGGTGAAGTCGTGGGCGGCCAGGCACACGCCCCGCACCCGGCCCTCGGCATCCCTGACCGGGGCCATCCGGGCGAGCCAGGCGTGCGCGGCGATCTCGCCGCCGGTCCGCATGTACGTCTGGATGTCCGCCGCCCGCCCAGAGGCGAGAACCCGCAGCATGTTCTCCTCCAGCTCCTCGCTCTCCGGCCTGCCGCCGATCTCGGACAGGCGCAGCCCCTGGATGCGCTCCTCGGGCAGCCCGATGACGTCGGCCATGGCGTCGTTGATGTGGCGCAGCCGCAGCCGCTCGTCGTAGACCGCGACGGCACAGGGTGACTGGGTGGGAGCCGCGCCGGCCAGCGGGTCTTCAGGGGGGCGGGGGCCGCTGCCGTCGAGTGGGCTGAAGGCGTGCCAGCGGCCGGGGCCGCCGTCCTCCGCCCGCCGGTGGTGGGCCACCAGCCACACGGCCACCTCACGTCCGTCCCGGTGGAGCAGGGCGACGGTGCCGTCCCAGCGCAGTCCGTCGGGCGGGAAGGGCGCGTGCGGCCCGCGGTCGGCGAGCAGACGCCCGGCGGGGCTGCCCACGACCTCGGCGGCCGGCCAGCCGAGCAGTCTCTCCGCGCCCGCGTTCCACTCGACGAGCGTGCCCGAGTCGTCGACGGCGGCCCGCGCCGTCGCGGCCTCGTCGAACGGATACTCCGGGTTCATCTCCGCCACTCCATCGCGAACACTCACAGTGAACCGGTGAGTCACATGAGTTCCAGCCTAGTGCGTCCGCGTCCCGCATGGACGGGAACCCCGTCGTGCACGCGGCCGGACGGTCAAGGGGGAAATCCGGCCGTTGTGTCCCGTGGGGCAGAACGAGGCCACCGCACCCTTGACGGCCACGCGTGGCCCGGCGTCAGAATCTGTTTGTTCACGATCAGTTGTGAGTACTTCTGGGCCCTGATGAAGGGGAGCCGCCATGACAGTGACTCGGAGATCGGTCCTGATCGCTTCCACGGCCGCGCCGACGGCCGGAGCGCTTCTCGGCACCCCGGTGGCGCGGGCCGCCGAGGCCGCCGCGGGCGGATCCGGCCGCCGCACCGTCGCTCTGCGCGACGGATGGCGCTTCGCGCTGGTGAACCCGGGCGGGATCACCGACCCGACCGGCGCCTACGCACGGGCCGCCGACCCCGGCTACGACGACTCGGCCTGGCGCGAGGTCGCGGTCCCCCACGACTGGAGCATCGAGCAGACCCCAACCACCGAGCACGGCACCACCAGCGGCACCGGCTTCTTCCCCGGCGGCCTCGGCTGGTACCGCCTCGCCTTCACCCTGCCGTCCGGGTTCGTCGGCAAGCGGATCTCGGTGGAGTTCGACGGCGTCTACATGGACTCGTACGTCTACTGCAACGGCACGCAGGCCGGCCGGCACCCCTACGGCTACACCGGGTTCGCCTTCGACCTGACCGACCTGCTGCACACCGACGGCACCACCGAGAACGTGATCGCGGTCAAGGTGCAGAACCAACTGCCGAGCAGCCGCTGGTACTCGGGCAGCGGCATCTACCGCGAGGCCCGCCTCGTGGTCACCGAGCCGGTGCACGTGGATCGCTGGGGCACCCACGTCACCACGCCGGACATCACCCCGGAGCGGGCCGTCGTACGCGTACGGACCTCCGTGGTGAACGAGTCCGGCGTCGCGAGCGAGGTCGAGATCCGCTCGACGGTCAAGGACCCCGGCGGGCGGACGGTGGCCCGCCGGGCGACCACCGTGGACACGACCGACAGGGCGGCCGAGATCCATGAACTCACAGTCCCCGGGCCCAAGTTGTGGGACATCGAAGCCCCGCACCGCTACACCCTGGAGACGGAACTGCGCGTGGGCGGCAAAGCCGCCGACACCTACCGCACCACCTTCGGCATCCGCAGCTACCGCTTCGACCCCGACGAGGGCTTCGCGCTCAACGGCACCCCCACCAAGATCAAGGGCGTCGACCTGCACCACGACCAGGGCGCCCTCGGCGCGGCGATCAGCATCGACGCGGTGCGCAGACAGCTGACCATCATGAAGTCGATGGGCGTCAACGCCTTCCGCACCTCCCACAACCCGCCCTCGCCGCAGATCATCCAGGTCTGCGAGGAGCTGGGGATCGTGATGATGGTGGAGGCCTTCGACTGCTGGCGGACCGGCAAGACGACATACGACTACGGCCGCTTCTTCGACGAGTGGTGCGAGAAGGACGCCACCGAGATGGTCCTCGCCGCCCGCAACTCGCCCGCCGTCGTCCTGTGGTCCATCGGTAACGAGATCCCCGACTCCACCTCGACCGCGGGCCTCGCCATGGCCGACCGGATCATCGGCGCGATCAAGGCCGCCGACGACACCAGGCCGCTGGTCATCGGCTCGAACAAGTACCACGGTGTGCCCGCCAAGGGTTCCGCGGCCGACCTGATGCTCGCCAAGCTCGACGGGCTCGGCCTCAACTACAACACCGCCAGGTCGGTGGACGCTCTGCACGCGACCTACCCGCACCTGTTCCTCTTCGAGTCCGAGTCCTCCTCGGAGACTTCGACGCGTGGTGCGTACCAGGAGCCGGAGCACCTCAACACCGGCGAGAACCACACCCCGGGCAGGCGCGCGACCTCCTCGTACGACAACAATCTGGCTTCCTGGACCATGAGCGGGGAGTACGGGCACAAGAAGGACCGCGACCGGAAGTGGTTCGCGGGCCAGTTCCTCTGGTCGGGCATCGACTACATCGGGGAGCCCACCCCGTACGACGTCTTCCCGGTGAAGGCGTCCTTCTTCGGAGCGGTCGACACGGCCGGCTTCCCCAAGGACATGTACTACCTGTTCCAGAGCCAGTGGACCGGCGAGCCCATGGTCCATCTGCTGCCCATGAGCTGGAACCACGAGGAGGGCGACACGGTCGAGGTGTGGGCGTACTCCAACGTCGCCGACGTCGAACTGTTCCTCAACGGAAAGTCCCTCGGCACGCGCTCCTTCGACACCAAGAGGACCACGGACGGCCGTACGTATCTGGAGACCACGGAGGCGACCGGCGACGACAGGACCTTCACCACGGGCCCCTTCCCCGGCAGCTACACCAGCCCGAACGGCAGCGCGGGCAAGCTCCACCTCATCTGGAAAGTGCCCTACAGGCCGGGCGAGTTGAAGGCGGTGGCCCGCAAGGGCGGCAAGGTGGTCGCCACCGACGTGCTGCGCACGGCGGACGAGGCGCATGCCGTACGGCTCACCGCCGACCGCACGTCCCTGGCCGCGGACGGGCGTTCACTCGTGTTCGTCACCGCGGACGTCGTCGACGCCCGCGGAGTGGTGGTGCCCGACGCCGAGCACCTGATCACCTTCGAGGTGAAGGGTGGCTCGATCGCCGGACTCGACAACGGACGTGAGGAGAGCGCCGAGCGCTACCAGGCCCGTACCCGCACCGCCTTCCACGGCAAGGCGCTCGCGATCGTGCGCTCGGGCACCAAGGCCGGCATCCTGAAGGTGACCGCGCGGGTGGAGGGACTGCGCTCGGGCACGGCGACCGTGCCCACCACGCACGCCGGGTCGGTCGCCACCACCCCGGCGCCCGCCTTCGCACCGGCGCACCCGGCGCCCCCGAACTACCCGTCCGCGGACGCCAGTTACTCGGGCCGCCCGGACACGCTCCCCGCCGCGATGCTGGACGGCGACGCGGCCACCGGCTGGTCCAACGCCTTCGCCAAGTCGGCCACGGCCCTGCTGCCCGCGTTCAACGGCGCCCGGACGCAGGACTGGGTCCTGGTGGACTACGGCCGGCCCCGCACCTTCGGCCGCGTGGAGGTCTCCTTCACCGTGGACGCGACACACAGCCTGCCCGGTTCGGTCGAGGCGGCCGTGTGGAACGGCCGCCGGTACGTGCCCGTCACCGGAGCGGCGGTCGACTGGGCCACCGCCACGGACGCGCCGACGGTCATCACCTTCGACGCCGCGCGCGGCTCCCGGCTGAGGCTCACGCTGACCAGCGCTCACCCGGGCGAAGCCGCCGGTGCGGTGCGGATCAGCAAGCTGGAGGCGCCCGCCGGCTGAGCGGGTCGTGACGGTCCGGGCGGAAAACCAGTCCCGTCCGGACCGTTGACGGGATGTCATGGTGCGAACAAACATGAGCTGCGTCCGCATCTGGGAGCGCTCCCATAGTGATGGTGAGCGTCACCCGCCCCTCCGCCCGAGGAGCCCAGACGTGAAACGACGCAGAACCGTCCTGTTGACCATCACCGCCCTGTTGGGAGCGGCGCTCACCGCGTTACCGGCCGGACCGGCCGCCGCGGACGAGGTCGAGCAGCTGAAGAACGGCACCTTCGACACCACCAGCGCCCCTTGGTGGACGACCACCAACGTCACCGCAGCCCTCTCCGACGGACAGCTCTGCGCGGACGTGCCCGGCGGCACCGCCAACCGCTGGGACGCCGCCGTCGGCCAGAACGACGTCACCCTGGTGAAGGGAGAGTCGTACAAGTTCAGCTTCAAGGCGTCCGGTTCACCCGGGGGACACGTGGTGCGGGCGGTCGTCGGGCTCCAAGTGGCGCCGTACGACACCTATTTCGAGGTGAGCCCGCAGCTGAGTGTCTCCGGCGACACCTACTCGTACACCTTCACCTCGCCCGTCGACACCACCCAGGGCCAGGTCGCCCTCCAGGCGGGCGGCAGCGCGGACGCCTGGCGGATGTGCATGGACGACGTGTCGCTGCTGGGCGGGGTGCCGCCCGAGGTGTACGAGCCGGACACGGGGCCGCGGGTGCGCGTCAACCAGGTCGCCTATCTGCCCTCCGGCCCGAAGAACGCCACGCTCGTCACCGACGCCACCTCGAAACTGCCCTGGCAGCTGAAGAACGCCGAAGGGGCGACGGTCGCCCACGGCCTGACCGTGCCGCGCGGGGCCGACGTCTCCTCCGGGCAGAACGTCCACTCCATCGACTTCGGCGCCTACCACAGGCACGGCAAGGGGTTCACGCTGGTGGCGGACGGGGAGGCGAGCCGCCCGTTCGACATCGGCACCAGCGCGTACGAGCAGCTGAGGCTCGACTCGGTGAAGTACTACTACACACAGCGCAGTGGCATCGCGATACGGGACGACCTGCGGCCCGGGTACGCGCGTGCCGCCGGGCATCTCGGCGTGGCACCGAACCAGGGCGACACCAAGGTCCCCTGCCAGCCGGGCGTGTGCGACTACACCCTCGACGTGAGCGGCGGCTGGTACGACGCGGGCGACCACGGCAAGTACGTGGTCAACGGCGGTATCGCCACCTGGGAGCTGCTGAGCACCTACGAACGCGAACTGCTGGCCCGCACCGGGGAGTCCGGGAAGCTGCGGGACGGCACCCTCGCCATCCCGGAGAGCGGGAACAAGGTGCCCGACATCCTCGACGAGGCCCGCTGGGAGCTGGAGTTCCTGCTGAAGATGCAGGTGCCCGACGGGCAGCCGCTGGCCGGCATGGCACATCACAAGATCCACGACGAGCAGTGGACCGGCCTGCCCCTGCTGCCGAGCGAGGACCCGCAGAAGCGCGAACTGCACCCGCCGTCCACCCAGGCCACCCTCAACCTGGCGGCGACGGCCGCCCAGGCGGCCCGTCTGTACCGTCCCTACGACCGCGCCTTCGCGGCGAAGGCACTGACGGCCGCCCGCAAGGCCTGGTCGGCGGCCCTCGCCCACCCCGCCCTGTACGCCTCCGCCAGTGACGGCATCGGAGGCGGCACCTACGACGACGCCAACGCGACCGACGAGTTCTACTGGGCGGCCGCGGAGCTGTACCTCACCACGGGACAGAAGCAGTTCGCGGACTACGTGCTCAACTCCCCGGTGAACACGGCCGACATCTTCGGCAGCCTCGGCTTCGACTGGGGCAGGACGGCCGCGGCCGGACGGCTGGACCTGGCGACGGTGCCGAACAAGCTGCCCGGCCGGGACAGGGTGCGCCGGTCGGTCGTCGAGGGCGCCGACCGCTATCTGGCGACACTCAGGTCACAGCCGTACGGGATGCCGTACGCGCCCGCGGACAACGTCTACGACTGGGGCTCCAGTCACCAGGTCCTCAACAACGCCGTGGTCCTCGCGACGGCGTACGACCTCACGGGATCCCCGAAGTACCGTGACGGCGCGGTCGAGAGCATGGACTACATCCTCGGCCGCAACGCGCTGAACATCTCGTACGTCACCGGCTACGGCGAGGTCAACTCCCATAACCAGCACAGTCGTTGGTACGCGCACGAACTCGATCCGAACCTTCCGAACCCGCCGCACGGCACCCTGGCCGGCGGACCCAACTCGTCCATCCAGGACCCCTACGCACAGAGCAAACTCAAGGGCTGCACAGGCCAGTTCTGCTACATCGACGACATCCAGTCCTGGTCGACGAACGAGACGGCCATCAACTGGAACGCGGCCCTGGCCCGGATGGCGTCGTTCGTGGCGGATCAGGGCTGAGGCTCGCGCTCCACGAGTTCTGCCTGCCGCCGATGGGCGGTCAGGGTGTGCAACTCGGCCTGATCGAGCGGCTGGTGCACCTCGACGTACTCGCCGTGCGGCAGCCGCTTGATCACGCCTGTCTCCCGGCCGTGCAACACCAACTCGCGGTCGCGCAGTTGCAGACCGAGGCAGATGCGACGGGTGACGACGAAGACGACCGCCGGGAGGACGAACACCGCGACGCGGACCGTCCAGGTGACCGTGTTGATGGACAGGTGCAGGCGGGTGGCGACGATGTCGTTGCCGCCGCCCGCCAGCAGGATCAGGTAGAGGCTGATCCAGGACGCGCCGATCGCCGTGCGGACGGGGCGGTTGCGCGGGCGGTCCAGGAGGTGGTGCTCCCCTCGGCCGCCGGTCACCCGGGACTCCAGGAAGGGATAGATCCCGATGAAGACGAGGAGGAGAGGGAAGACCACGACCGGTACCAGCACACCCAGTACCAGCGTGTGACCCCACAGGGTGATCTCCCAGCCCGGCATGACGCGGACCAGCCCCTCCGCGAAGCCCAGGTACCAGTCGGGCTGGGCGCCCGTGGAGACCTGGTCGGGGCGGAAGGGACCGTAGACCCAGACCGGGTTGACCGTCGCCACGGCCGCGACGAGCGAGAGGGCGCCGAAGACCAGGAAGAAGAATCCGCCCGCCTTCGCCAGGTACACCGGCATGAACGGCGTGCCGACGACGTTGCGTTCGGTGCGGCCCGGCCCCGCGAACTGGGTGTGCTTGTGGTGGACGACCAGGATGAGGTGCGCCACGACGAGCGCGGCCATGACGCCCGGGATCAGCAGGATGTGCAGCGAGTAGAAGCGGGCCACGATGTCATGACCGGGGAACTCGCCGCCGAACACGAACATCGACAGATAGGTGCCGACGACGGGCATCGACAGCAGGGCGCCGTTGACGAAGCGCAGGCCCGTCCCCGACAGCAGGTCGTCCGGCAGCGAGTAGCCGAACAGGCCCTCGAACAGGCCCAGGAGGAGCAGCGTCCAGCCGAACACCCAGTTGATCTCACGGGGCTTGCGGAACGAACCCGTGAAGAAGTGCCGCATCATGTGCGTGAGCATCGCGGCGACGAAGACCAGCGCCGTCCAGTGGTGCAGCTGCCGGATGAGCAGGCCGCCGCGCACGTCGAAGCTGATGTCGAGCGTGGAGGCGTACGCCTCGGACATCCGCACGCCGTTGAGCGGGACGTAACTCCCGTGGTACGTCACCTCGTTCATCGACGGATGGAAGAACAGGGTGAGGTACACGCCGCTGAGGACCAGCACCACGAAGCTGTACAGGCAGATCTCGCCGAGCAGGAACGACCAGTGATCCGGGAACACCTTGCGCAGGTACTTCCTGCCGAGCGAGTGGATGCCGAGGCGGCCGTCGAGCCAGTCGGCGACGCGCTCGCCCCTGCCGGGGGTCTCCATGGCGTTCACTCCGCCTCCGCCTCCGCCCCCTCGACCTCGGCCTGGTCCTCGTCCTCGTCCTTGTGCACGTGCGTGAGCTTGTCGGGGTTGGTGACGATGTAGACGTCGGACACCCGGTCGCCCTCGGGGGTGAGGTCCATGACCATCACGGCGTACGGGGAGTCGCCCTCGAACAGCACGGCGGCGTCGTCGCCGTTGACGCGGCGGTAGCGCAGGTCGAGGTTCTGCGGGCCGCGCCGAGCCGCGTACGACGTGATGAGGCGGACCGCCTTGTCCCGGCCGTGCACCGGACGCAGCCCCGCCGGCCTGCGCTTGCCGCCGCCGTCCGTCCACACCGTGACGTCCGGCGCCAGGATCTCCATCAGCGCGGCGATGTCCCCGCCGAACGCGGCCCGCACGAACCGCTCGGTCGCCTCCCGCCGTACCCGCGGATGCGCCTGGTACAGCGGCCGCCGGGCATGGACATGGCCGCGCGCGCGGTGCGCGAGCTGCCGTACCGCCGCGGGGGTGCGGTCGATGATCTCCGCGATCTCGGTGTGGGCGTACCCGAACACCTCGTTGAGGACGAACACCGCCCGTTCCAGCGGGGTCAGTGACTCCAGGACCACCAGCATCGCCATGGACACGGACTCGGACCGCAGGGCCGGGTCGTCGGCGTTCGCGTCGTCGGCGACCAGCGGCTCGGGCAGCCACGGGCCGACATACGTCTCGCGACGGCGGGTGATCGAGGCCCGGCGCTGGAGGGCGTGGTTGACGGCGATACGGACCAGGTAGGCACGCGGATTGGCGACGCCGGCGGCGCCCCGGCCCGACCACGACAGCCAGGTCTCCTGCAGCACGTCCTCGGTGTCGGCGACGCTGCCCAGCATGTTGTAGACGAGGCCGAACAACAGCTCCCGATGGTCCATGAAGACATCGGTCGCCTCATCGGTCACAGAGCGTTCGGACATACGTGGGCCTCCCCGGTGGCGTACTCACTACTGCGAGGCCGCCCAGGGGTCGGAATGTGACATCCAAGGGGCGAAATGTGACCCACGTCTCAGGAAAATCCCACCGTGTCACACTCGCCCGCCGCCCCGCCCTCTTGAACGCGAGTCCGACATTAGGAGACCGACATCGTGTTCAAGAAGTGGCACGGCAACCCGTGGGCGATTCTCGCCACCCTTTCTCTCGGGTTCTTCATGACGCTCCTCGACCTGACGATCGTGAACATCGCGATCCCGCAACTGGGCGAGGACCTGGACGCGTCCCTCGACGAGATCCTGTGGGTCGTCAACGCCTACACCCTGGCGCTGGCCGTCCTGCTGATCACCGGGGGGCGCCTCGGCGACCTGCGCGGCAAACGCAACCTCTTCGCCGCCGGAGTCGCCCTGTTCACCCTGGCGAGCCTCGCCTGCGGCCTGGCCCGGGACCCCGCCCAGCTGATCGCGTTCCGGGCGGTGCAGGGGCTGGGCGCGGCGCTGCTGATGCCGCAGACCCTGTCGATCATCGCCGAGGTGTTCCCGGCCGACCGGCGCGGTGTGGCGATGGGGATCTGGGGCGCGGTCGCGGGCGTGTCCGGAGCGCTCGGGCCGATCCTCGGCGGGGCCCTGATCACCCACCTGAGCTGGCGGTGGATCTTCTTCGTCAACCTGCCGTTCGGCGTGATCGTGCTGGTGATGACCGTGGCGATCATCCCTGGCGCACAGCGCAGGGTACGCCACAGCTTCGACACCCTCGGCGTGGTCCTCGCCTCAACTGCCCTGTTCTGCCTGGCCTTTGGGCTCACCGAGGGGCAGCGCTACGACTGGAACCGCTGGATCTGGAGCCTGTTCACTTCCGCCGCCGTCCTGTTCGCCGCGTTCCTGCTGCACGAACGCGGCCGGCAGACGGGCGAGCCACTGGTCCCGTTCGCCCTCTTCCGCGACCGCAACTTCACCCTCGTCAACCTCGTCGGCGTCACGGTGTCGTTCGGCGTCGTCGGCATGTTCCTGCCGCTGACGATCTACCTGCAGTCCGTGCTCGGCTTCAGCGCTCTCAAGTCCGGTCTGGTCCTGCTCCCCGTCGCCATCGGCTCCTTCGTGACGGCCGGGCCCGCCGGCGCCCTCGCGGACAGGATCGGCGGCAAGTTCATCCTCATGGGCGGCCTGCTCGCCTGGGCGGCCGGTCTGACGTGGGTGGTGGCGGTCGCGGACGTCGGGTCGGGATGGCTGAGCATCGCCCTCCCGCTCCTGCTCACCGGGCTCGGCGTCGGCTGCACCTTCGCCCCGATGGCCACCGAGGTCATGCGGGGCGTCCCGCCCCGGCTCGCCGGAGCGGCCTCAGGCGTGACCAACGCGCTCAGGCAGGTCGGCTCCGTGCTCGCCGGCGCCGTCGTGGGCGCGGTGCTGCAGAACCAGCTCGCCTCCGCGCTGACGGACCGGGCCCGCGAGAGCGCCGGCCGGCTGCCCGCCCGGTACCGGGACTCCTTCGTCGCCGCCTTCTCCGGGGGCGAGTCCGATGTCGGCGCCCGGCAGCAGGGCGGCGTGCCGCACGGGGTGCCGCAGGACGTCGCCGAACGCATGCGCGCCCTCGGCGGAGAGGTCTTCGGCCACGGCTTCGTCGACGCCATGGGCCCGGCCGTGTACGTCTCCGCAGCCGTGCTGCTGACCGGATCGCTCGCCTGTCTCGCCGTACGGCGCCACCGCGGCCCGTCCGCCAACCCCCATGCCCTGCCCGTGTCCGATCCCGAACTGGAAGAGGCCAGCCGATGACCGACAGCCCGCAGAAAACGATCGACTTCACCCCGATGTACGCCTCCCACGACGCCTTCCGCCGCGACTTGGAGCGCCTCGCGACCGCCGTCGCCGAAGGGCGGGCCGGCTCGCCCCAGGTCCGCGCCGGCTGGGAGAACTTCAAGCGCCAGCTGCACATCCACCACACCACCGAGGACGGAGGTCTGTGGCCGCGGGTGCGTGAACGCGCCGCCGGCCGCCCCCGCGACCTCGCCCTGCTGGACGACATGGAGGCCGAACACTCCCGCATCGACCCGCTGCTCGCGGCGGTCGACACCGCACTGGCCGACCGTGCGCCCGAACTGCCGGATCTCGTACGGGCGTTGACGGCCACCCTCGACGACCACCTCAAGCACGAGGAGGACAGCGCCCTGCCGCTGATGCAGGACGTCCTGACGGCAGCCGACTGGGCCGCCTTCACCGGCCGCATCCGCAGGACCCAAGGCCTGCGCGGCGCCTCGGTGTTCGTACCCTGGATCATCGACGGCGCCCCGCCGGCCGATCGAGCCCGCTTCCTGGGCGCCCTGCCGCCGCCGGCCCGGATCCTCAACCGCCTTCTGTGGGAGGGGAGGTACCGGCGCCGGGGCCTGTGGGGCGGAGCCTGACGCCCAAGCGCACCTCTGTGAACGCGTTGACGAACAGGGCGGGCCGGTGGGGGACGGCCGCGCAGTTCCCCGTGCCCCTTGAGGGGCGCGGTACTGCACAGGACTTCGCCACGGCTGCTCAGGCGGCGTCGTGGAAGACGATGCCCAGCGTGTGCCGGCGGCCGGAGCGGACGGTGCTCACGCCGTGCCGCATCGCTCCGGCCGACCAGCCGCGCTTGGTGCGCACCGGCCGGTCCCGGGTGGTGAAGACCAGACCGTGGCCCTGCCGCAGCGCGGTCGCCGTACCCCGGGACTGGGCGCGGGGCCGCTGCTCGACCATCAGGAACTCGCCGCCGCAGTAGTCGCTGCCGTGGTCGTCGAGACCGACGACCACCTGCAGCGGGAAGAGCATGTCGCCGAACACGTCACGGTGCAGGGCGTTCCAGTCGCCCTGCCCGTAGCGCAGCAGAATCTGTGCCGAGCGGTCCTGACCGGCCGCATGACACGCCTCCAGCCACTCCTGCAGGGAGTCCGGCCAGGGCGCCGGACGGTCCAGCCGGGCCGCCCAGTCCCGCGCGACCGGCAGCAGACGCGGGTACAGGGCGGCGCGCAGCGAGGCGACGGCTGCCGGCAGATCGTGGGTGAAGTACCGGTACTCGCCGGAGCCGAAGCGGTGCCGCGCCATGTCGACCGTGGTCCGGAACAGCTCCGGCTTCTCGTACAGCGCGACCAGTTCGCGGCACTCGGCGGCCGTCAGCAGGGGACCGGTCGGTGCGCTGCCGTGCACGTCCAACTCGGCGGCGAGCGCCGCCCATTCGGTGCTCGCGACGCGCCTGCGCGCTTGGGCCTCGGTGAGAGTCATGCCGTCTCCTCCCCTCACACCAGCATCTGCTGCAGTGCACCCTCGTGCGTGAGCAGACGCACCTTGCGCTCGACACCGCCCGCGTACCCGCGCATCGAACCGTCGGCGCCGATCACCCGGTGGCAGGGGCGGACGACCAGCAGAGGGTTCGCCCCGATCGCGGCACCCACGGCCCGGATCTCGGCCCGCGGCACGTCCAGCAGCGAGGCGAGTGCCCCGTACGTCGTCGTGGTGCCGTACGGGATCTCGTCGAGCGCCCGCCACACGCGCTGCTGGAACTCGGTCCCCTCAGGGGCGAGGCTCAGGTCGAAGCGGATGAGCCGGCCCTCGAAGTAGGCGGAGAGCTGCCGGGCGGCCTCGCCGAACGCCTCGTCGTCGCGCCGCCAGTCGGCACGCACGACGGGGGCGTTGCGCTGCGCCGGCACGGACAGCGAGGTGAGCGTCGTCCCCTCGCCCACCAGAAGGAGTTCCCCCACAGGGCTGTCGATCTTCGTGTACGTCGTCATGGCTCAAGTCTGCTGCGCGGCGCAGCCCGTCACCGGCGGGAATCGGACCTGGTCCTCAGCCGGTTCGGGCTTGGAAGGTACCGGCCCCGAGGCGCTGTGACCTGCACATATTTACGAGTAAGTACCCCAGCGGTACCGTGAAGGCATGCCAGCCCTGAATGTCGAGTTCAGCGACCGCGAACTTGAGGACCTGCGGCAGATCGCCAAGGAGCGCGGTACGTCGATGAAAGCACTCGTGCGCGAGGCCGCCGCGGCGGACATAGCCCGGCACCGTGCGCTGCAGGAGGGCGCGGAAGCCTTCCGCCGCTTCTTCGCGTCCCACGCCGACGAGTTCGCGGCCGCCTTCCCCGACGACGAACCGGCCCACACGAGCGAGGGGCGGGTCGCCTGACCGATGGCACCCGTCATCCACATCGACGTGCCCTGGCTGCTGCAGCGCCACGAAGAGGTCCTGCCGGACCAGCCCACCGTCAACGACTTCTCCGCGCTGGTCGCCGCCGTCGCCCGCCACCGCGTCGACCCGCCGCGCCTGGGCGTGGACTCCGACCCGGCCTGGCGAGCCGCCGCCCTGCTGCACACCCTCGCCCTGCTCAGGCCCCTGCCTGCTGCGAACGCGCGCTTCGCCTGCGCGACGGCCGTGGCGTACATGTTCGTCAGCGGCGTCGGCATCGACCCGCCCTACGGCGCCCTCGTCGACCTCGCCCGCGATCTGATGTCCAACAAGGCCGATGTCTACGGCGCGGCCGACCGGCTGCGCTCCTGGCAGATCTGAGAGCCATCGACCCGCCCCCGGGGCCGCCGACCGAGGGCGGGAGGAACAAGGTCGGCGGCCCGTGCGGCGCAGGAGAGCCGCCATCCTGCGCAGGGCCTCCGAGAAGGGCCGTACCCAGTGCACTACGGGGTGGTGCGCGCCGGGAGCGTGCGTGACGCTCCGGCGCGTGCGCCTCTTTCACACGGGGCGCATGGAATGACGAAAGGTCATGCGGGTGAGACGAGTTGTCGCCGCTTCTGACCAACTTTCAAAGAGGCGGACGTTGCCTGAGTGCCTTGTTGGTCGTGAGTAAGTTGTGCAAGAGTGAACTACCCGTGCGGGAGGTGTAATGGCCGGGTGTCGATCGGCCTATCCGAACCGGGTCGAATGGACATACCTGAATTCACGCCCCCTGTATGGCCCATGCGCGTGGGAAGGAATCCGCTCAGTGCCCACCCCCCACCCACCTCGACCCCCTTACCCGCCGCCCGGCAGGGTTCCCGGAGAATCCGACGAGAACCTCGCCACCCGGCTCAGGGGCCGTCCCGACGGTGAGGTCGCCCAATCCGTCGCGCTGCTCATGGCGCGGCACTGGCAGCCCGCCCGCGATTACGCGGACATCTGCCTCGCCTCCCAAACCGATGTCGCCTCCATGGTGACCGCGGCCACCTTTCACCAGGTCCTCGACCGGTTGGCGTTGGGCGAGGCCGCGCTCGCGGTGCGCCCCCGGCTCCTGGTGGCCGTCAGGGAGACGGTCCGTGTGTGGTCCGCCGAGGACCGGATATCCGACGTTCTGCCGGAGCTGATGAAACCGGCCGGCGGGCGCGGTATGCGTACGGCGAAGTCCATGACGCCCGAGAATCGCAAGCTGGCCGAGCGTTCATTCCACGCCCTTCCCGGACTTTCCCGGTGTTTGCTCTGGCACACCGAGGTCGAGGCGGAGCCCATTTCCATACCCGCCGGCCTGCTCGGCATGGATACCGACACCGCGTCGGCGGCACTCGAACAGGCGCGTGAAAAGTTCCGCGAAGGTTGTGTACATGCCCATCGGGAACTCGCGCCGAGCAAGGATTGCCGGTTCTACAACCGCCTCCTCGACGTTCCGATTCGCCGGGGTGGGACCCTGCTGCCGGATGTCCAGCAACATCTGGCCCAGTGCCCCTACTGCCGTTTCGCCGCTGAGCAACTGAGCCATTTCGAGGGCGGGTTGGGCGTACTCCTGGCCGAATCGGTGCTCGGCTGGGGTGCCCTCCGCTACCTCGACACCCGACCCGGCCGCACACAGCAGCCGGAGCGCACGCGCAGCTCGTCCGCACGGCACGGCGGCGGACGCCCGCGCATCATGCCCCGTATCCCGCTGCCGGGCCGCAGGTCTCCCGGGGCGCCACGGAACTCGCGGGCCCTGCTGACCGGAGTGGGCGTCGCCTCCGCCGGGTTGCTCGCGACCGTGTTCGCGGCCGGACTGTTCTCGCACGACGACGGCGTCGACCCGGCCGCCTCCAACGGCGCGAACGGCGGGACCACGCCGGGCGTCGGCTCCCAGTCGTCACCCGGAACCGCCCACCTCCCCACGGCGCCGGGCCAGTCCAGGCTGCGCAACGCCGGCGCGGACCTGTGCCTCGACATCAGGGGCGCGGTGAAGGACGGGGCCGGGACCGAGCTGGCGGCATGCTCGGACGCACGCACCCAGCAGTGGTCGTACGAGAGCAACGGGCTGGTGCGCAGCGTGGCGGACTCCGGCCTGTGCCTGGACTCGCATGTGGACGCCGGCGTGGTCGTCCTCGGCAAGTGCGCCGCCGAGAAGGACAAGCGGGGCGACGACATGCGCTACGACCTCACCGCGCAGGGGGAGTTGCTGCCCCGCTGGGACAAGCAGCTCGCCCTCACCGCCACCGCCGAGGACCCGGGTGCGGACATCGTCGTCAAGGCCCGCGAGGGTTCCTCGGCGCAGCGCTGGCTGGCAGATCCGACGGCGTCGGCCGACGAGGGCTCGTTGTCGATCACGGGCACCGACAGCCCCGTGGTGCGCGCCGCGCGACTGTCGGAGCGGACCATGTGACCGGGGTCAGCCCACGACGTCCTTCGGCTGCCCGCCGGCCAGGAAGCCGGCCACGTTCTGCACGGCGGCCAGCGCGATGCGGACCAGCGTTTCGCGGGTCACCCCGCCGACGTGCGGCGAGAGCACCACGCCCGGGGACCTGAGCAGACGCAGGGCCTGGGTGGGCGGTTCGGGGTCGAAGACGTCGATGCCCGCCCCGGCCAGGGCGCCCTTCTCCAGCGCGTCCGCGAGGGCGTCCTGGTCGATGAGGGCGCCACGCGCCGTGTTGATCACGAACGCCGTCGGCTTGAGGAGCGCGAGCCGCCCGGCGTCGAGCAGATGCCGTGTCCCGGTGGTCAGCGGGGCGTGCAGCGAGACGTAGTCGGCCGTGCGCAGCAGTTCGTCGAGCGGGACGTGGCGGGCCCCGCCTAGCCGGGCCTCCGTCTCCTCGGGCAGCCTGCGGCGGCCGGCGTACACGATGCTCATGTCGAACGCGACCGCGCGGCGGGCGACTTCCTGCCCGATGTGCCCGAGCCCGACGATGCCGAGCGTCTTGCCGGACAGCTCGGTGAGCGAGCGCTGCAGCCGGGGCAGCGCCCAGTCGGCCTCGACGAGCGCGGAGTGCGCCGGGATCAGCTGCTTGGCGAGCGCGAGCATGAGGGCGAAGGTCTGCTCGGCCACGTTCTGCGACTCGGCGCCGCTGGAGCCGATGTTGCACACGGGTACGTCCTGGGCCCGGGCGGCCTCCACGTCGACGTAGTCGAAGCCGTGGCTCGCGCACTGCACCAGCTCCAAGTCCGGTGCGGAGGCCAGGTGTTCGGCCGTCACCGGGGACAGTGCGGTGATGATCACATGCGCCGTGTGCAGGGCGGCCGGGTCCTCGTCGGTCGCCTCGACGACGATGACGTTCGCCTCGCCGGGAAAGAGGGTGGCGAGTCCGGCACCGGCGGCACGGCCGCCGACGTGCGGGGCGACGACGGCGAGAACGTTCTTCGGGGTAGTGGTCATGCGGACTCCTCGATGAGGTCGGCGGGCCCGATCGTGGCGGGAGCGGCGTGTCCGGACAGGGCGAGCGTGAGGTCGAACTCGGCGAGCAGGCAGCGGATCACGTGCTCGACGCCCGCCTGCCCGTCGAGGCCGAGCCCGTACACGTACGGCCGCCCCACCAGCACCGCCTGCGCGCCGAGCGCGAGGGCCTTGAAGACGTCGTCCCCGGTGCGCACGCCGCTGTCGAACAGGACGGTCAGCCGGTCTCCGACCGCCTCGGCCACCCGGGGCAGCGCGTCGGCGGCCGCGACGGATCCGGCGACCTGACGGCCGCCGTGGTTGGAGACGACCACACCGTCCATGCCGGCGTCGGCGGCGAGCCGTGCGTCGTCCGGGTGCAGGATGCCCTTGAGAACGATCGGGCCGTCCCAGTTCTCCCGCAGGAACGCCAGGTCGGGCCAGGTCTTGCCCGGGTCGGCGAACATGCCGACGAAATGCAGCACGGCCGCGTTCGGGTCCTCGTGCACCGGCTTGGCGAGGCCCGCCTGGAAGGCCGGGTCGGAGAAGTAGTTCGCCGTGCCGACACCGTGCAGGAAGGGGAGATAGGCCTGGTCGAGATCGCGGGGGCGCCAGGCCAGCAACGGCGTGTCGAGGGTGACGACCAGCGCGGTGAACCCGGCCGCCTTCGCCCGGTTCAGGAAACTCCGCGTCACCTCACGGTCCTTGGCCCAGTACAGCTGGAACCAGCGCTCCGAATCGCCCATCGCCTCCGCGACCTGCTCCATCGGCGTACTGGACGCCGAGGACAGGATGTACGGCACCCCCTGCGCGGCGGCGGCGCGGGCGGCTGCCGGTTCAGCGTCCGGGTGCATGATCGACAGCACGCCGACGGGCGCCAGTGCCAGCGGGGCGGGCAGGGCACGGCCCAGCACCTCGACCGACAGATCCCGCTCGTGCACGTCCCGCAGCATCCGCGGCACGATCCGGCGTCGCTCGAGTGCCGCCCTGTTCGCCCGTGCGGTGCTGCCGTCGCCCGCACTTCCCGCGACATAGCCGACCGGTCCGGGCCCGAGGCGCTGCTCGGTCAGCTCCTCCAGCCGGGTCAGGTCGGTGGGCAGCCTGGGTACGGCGCCCGACATCCCGTTGAGATAGATCTCGTACTGGAAGTCCGCCCAGTGCTTGGCCATGGAAGGGTCCCGTCTCTCGTCCCGGAGAACGCGCTGCACGCCGACGATACCGGCCGGTAGGTCGGGTGAAGAGGCAGGGTGCGACCGCCGACTCACGCAGGACGCGCGCCGGTTCACGAGGCTGCGAGAACGCGGGCCGGCGGACGTCGTCGAGCTACCCGCCGAGGACCACGTCCACCGTGTGGTGACCGGTCGCGTCACCGGGCAGGACGGGTTCGGCCGCTCGCCCGTCGATCGTGCACGACCGCACCCGGCTGCCGCCCCCGCTCACGGCGACGTCGAGCGTCATGCCCCGGTAGCGCAGCCCCTGCAGGCTCACCGCACCCCACTGCGGCGGGAGGCACGGTCGCAGCCGCAGCCTGTCCTCGGCGAAGGCCAGCCCGAATAGCCCCTCGTGGACCATCCGTAGATACGCCGTCACCGACCAGGCCTGGTCGGGCTGGGAGACGAAGTGTTCGGGCTGCCCGCTGCCGCCCTCCTGCCAGCCGCCGTCGACGGCGCCGCTCACCGAGTCGTACAGCTCGTAGAAGTTCCCGCCGCTGCCGGTGACGAGTGCGGCGAGCCGCTCCACGGAGCGGGCGAAGAGATCGGTGCGGCCCGCGTCGGCGGCGGCGTTGCCGTACAGGCCGTGGACCATCGGCCACACCATGACGTTGTGCCGCCCGGGTCTGCGGTCGTCGAAGCGGGGGAAATGCGGCCAGACGTTCACGATGCCGTGGGGCTGCCAGTGGGCGGTGTCGAGGATCAGGCCCGCCCGGGTGCGGTCGGCGACGCCGCACAGGACGGCGAGGGCGAGGCCGGCGCCCTCCTGGGAGGTGTCGACGTGACCGTCGGCCCGGACGAAGTAGGCGTACGTCCCGGCCTCCTCGCGCCACAGACGCCGGTCGACCGCGGCCCGCAGACGTGCCGCGTCGGACCGCAGGGACGCGGCCCGCTGCGGCTCGCCGAGGGACTCGGCCATGCTCGCCAGTGCCAACTGGGCTCCGTGGTAAAGGCAGTTCGTCGACAGGCACATGAGGGCTTCCGTGCCGGGATGGTCGAGGACGAAGGACGAGCGCACGCCCGGTGCGGCGGGTGGACCGGGGTAGCCGGAGATGCCGTCGTTCATGAAGCCGGGCCCCCGGAACAGGCCGTACGCGGCGTCGAAGTCGCGGGCCCTGCGGGCGGCGAGGGTGTTGAAGGAGGTCTCGAAGGCGCGGCCGAGGAAGTCCCGGTCGCCCGTGACGCGGTAGTGGTGCAAGGCGGCCGGGATCCACACGACCTGGTCCCACCACTGATCGTCCTGCTGCACGACGAGCCCGTGCGGGCCGCGGTCGACGACCGACAAGAGTTGCGGCCGACGGCCGGCGCCAGCAGGCTCGCGCCGTTCCACGCGTTGACGGCCGCGTCCCGCGTCCACCGCTGAGGTGAGGGGTAGCCGCCACCGGCCCGTACGAACGTCCCGGGCGGGTGGGCGAGCAGCCCCGCCCTGTCGTACACCGTCGGGTCGGCGTGGATGGTGTGACGGTCGGCCAGAGCCGTCAGCGCTCGCGTGTAGAGGTCGCCGAGCCTGCTCCTGGTCGCGGGGTCGGCGAAGCGGAGAGTGGGCATGGTGTACCCGTTCCCTTGGGCCGTGGCGCCCGCACTCGCCGTGCCGAGGGCCGCCACCGCGGCCAGAAAGCCCCGCCGTGGCAGCCGCCCACGTCCGGTCCGTCTTTCGCCCGGCATGATCCACCCTTCCTGGCTCCCGGAGCCAGTCTGACCCCGGGTGCTGTGGAACGAGCGGGCCCGTGAAGGGTGGCGCGATCAGGCGCTGGGATCGAACGCGATTCCGGACGGCTTCGCCGACGAGAGATGTGCGGCGAAGTTGCTGTCCTTCAGACCGAAGTTGGCGCTCCCGAAGTCGTAGGTGCTCAGCTTGTCGCGCAGGCCCGCGGGGTAGCCGTCCCAGCCGACCAGCGGCGGATACTGCCAGGTGTGCTTGTCGTTCTCCGGCGGCTCGTCGTTCGTGTTCGCCAGCCGGAAGCAGTGCGTTCTGATGCCGTCCTTGTGGTAGACGATCTTCGCGTGCGAGCCGTCGAAACGGACCTCGGAGGCCGCATGCACCGTGAACGAGCCGTGGTTGGACGTCGAGACGTACTTGATCTGGTTGTCCTGCACCCAGATCACCACGTGCTCCCAGTCGTTCCGGTGCCCGCCGATGCTGCTGCCGGCGAGGGCCTGGTCCTTCTCGAAGTACAGGCCGTACATGTACGCGCACCAGCCGTTGTTGCACTTGTAGCGCGAGTAGCTGTTGGTGTTGTCGAGGTCGGAGGCGTCATGGCACTGCCCGTTGAGGGCGCCGGTCGGCTTGAGGCCGCCGTTGATCGTGCCGTCGGGGCCTATGGCGGGGCTGGAGTAGCAGCCGTCCGTGTCGTAGTCGAAAGCCGGCTGGTACGTGAACTCCGCGGCGTCCGCGGCCGCGGGCAGCGCTTGGGGCGGGGCGGCGAAGGCGGCGGCGGGGAAGGCGATGACGAGCGTGGCGGCGCCGGCCAGACCGGTCAGCCATCTCCTGCGATGCAGCTTGGACTTCTGCGACGACACTGCGTCCTCCTCTTGGTCCGGGCGCAGCCCAACGGCTGTGGGGGGCAAGGGAGTTCAGCATCCCGGGTTTTCACTTCCGGGCCAAGAGGTCGCAGGCGTACCAGTGGTGAAGCGCAGCCCAATGTTCGGTTGATGACGGGGTGTCAGGCAATGGGCCCATCCGGATCGTCCGGGATGTCGGCCGACGACTCCTCGGGCGCCAGGTCGGGTCTCAGCCGCTGCCACGACGGCTGGCGCAGCATTCCGGCCCGGGTACGGGTGCTGTAGCGGACCTCGCCGACCAGCCGGGGCACCACCCAGTTGGCTCCCACGACCGGCGGTACGGGGTCGAAGGGGCATACGTCGGTCGCGGCGGCCCCCAGCAGCGCCGCCAGTTGCGCACGCTCGGCCTCGCTCCAGCCGGTGCCCACGCTCCCGACGTACCGCAGCCGCCCCGCCGCCCGTTGTCCGACCAGGACCGCGCCGGGCAGTCCCGACAGTCGCCCCCTGCCTGGCAGCCAGCCGCCCACGACGACGTCCTCACTGTGCATGTTGCGGATCTTGATCCAGGCCCGGGAACGCACCCCGGGTTCGTACACCGAGTCCAGTCGCTTGCACACCAGGCCCTCCAGACCGTGCTCACGGGTGGCCCGCAGGGCCTGATCACCGTTCCCGACCAGCGCGGCCGGGGTGGACCAGAACGGACCGTCGAGACTTAGCCGCTCCAACTGCCCCCGCCGCCGGGCATACGGGAGCGCCGTGAGGTCCTGTCCGCCCAGGTGCAGCACGTCGAACAGGACGAGGTGCACGGGCACATTCGCCGCCTGCCGTGCCGCCCTGCCGGGCGCGTGCGCCAGCCCCATGCGGGACTGCAGCAACTGGAAGTCGGCGCGTCCACGGTCGTCCAGCGCCAGTACCTCCCCGTCCAGCACGGCCGGTGTCGTACCGAGCGCCGAGCCCAGCGGCCGCAGCTCGGGGTACGCACCGGTGATGTCCTCCGCGGACCGTGCCCGCAGCAGGACGCTGCCGTCCCCTTCGAGGTAGGCCACCACGCGCTGGCCGTCCTGCTTGGTCTCGTAGGCCCAGCGGGCGTCCTGTGCGGTGGGCGGCAGCTTGCCGGCTCTGGCGAGCATGGGCGGGATCAGGGGGAGCGTCACGGGATGACTGTCGACGGTGCGGCCCGCCGCCATTCGCTCCGCGCGCCGCTTTCCCCTGAACGGGGCTGTTGAACGGCGCTGTCCGCAGGTAACGAAGCTGCCTACAGACTGCTTGCCGGGGTCAGCAGATCATCGAGACCCACCCGGCGGAAGAACTCGACACGGATGCGGTCGGCCACGGCGGAGACGACCTCGCTGCCGTCGCGGCTCGGGTCCACGTGGATCCGGAACGGCCGCCTGCCGGGCGGCAGTTCGACGGTCCGTACGACGGCCTTCGCCACGTCGCCGACATCGGCGTCCGGCGGTATCAGCCCGGCCAGCCGCTCGTTCACATCCTCCATCAGCGCCTTGTACCGGCTGTCGTAGGCGGCGGCCCGGTCGGCGTCGGCCGGTGCTCCGGCGTGGGCGAAGTGGTTCGTGCCCGAGGTGAAGGCGCCCGGCACGACGATCGAGGTGTCGATGCCGAACCGTACGAGTTCCGCGGCGTAGCTCACCGCGAGGGCGTCCATGGCGGCCTTCGCCGCGAAGTACGGGGCGAGGAAGGGCGGGCAGCCGCCGCGCGTGCTGGACGAGCCGATCCACACGAGATGCCCCTGCCCCTGGCGGCGCAGCTGGGGCAGCGCGGAGCGGTTGACGCGCTGGGTGCCGAGCACGTTCGTGTCGTAGACGTCCGCCAGCTGCTCGGGGGTGAACGCCTCGGCCGGGCCCAGCACCATGTGCCCTGCGTTGTGGACCACCACGTCCAGGCGGCCCTGCTCGTCGACGACGCGGACGACGGCCGCATCCGCGCTGTCCTGCCGCGTCACGTCCAGCTCCACGGACCGCAGCTCGACTCCGTGCTCCGACGCGTGGGCGGCGAGGTCCGCGGCGGCCCGGGCGTTGCGTGTGCTGAGGGCGCGCATGCCCGCGTACACCGTGTGTCCGCGCCCGGCGAGCGCGCGGACGGTGAGGGCGCCGAAACCGCTGGAGGCGCCGGTGACGAGGATGACCCTGCTGTCACTCATGACTGTTCCTCACCGTTTCTCATTGTTCTCACTGTTCCTCTCGACTCTCGAAGGACGTGGCGCGCCGTCAGATGATGCCGCCGTTGGCCCGCAGCACCTGGCCGTTGATCCAGTGGCCCTCGGGGCCGGCGAGGAAGGACACGACGTTGGCGATGTCCTCCGGAGTCCCCAGTCGCTGCAGCGGGGGCTGCGCGGCCAGGCGGGTGACGGTCTCCTCGTCCTTGCCGTCGAGGAACAGCTCGGTGGCCGTGGGACCTGGCGCGACGGCGTTCACCGTCACGTCACGGCCGCGCATCTCCCGGGCGAGGATCAGTGTCAGCGCCTCGACCGCACCCTTGCTCGCGGCGTAGGCGCCGTAACCGGGGAAGGCGAGACCCACCACAGAGGTGGAGAAGTTGACGAGCGCCCCGCCCGGGCGCAGCCGGCGGGCGGCCTGCTGGTCGACGACGAACGTGCCGCGGATGTTGGTGCGGTACACGGCGTCGAGCTCACCGAGGTCGAGTTCGGCGACGGGGGAGAGGGGCATCCGGCCGGCGGCGTGGACGACCGCGTCCACGCCGCCGTACGTGGCCTCCGCCAGATCGAACAGGGCACCGACCTCGGTCTCGTCGCCGACATCGGCGCGGGCTGCGTACGCGGTGCCGCCCGCCGCCTCGATGGTGCGTACGACGTCGTCGGCCGCGTCCTTGTTTCCCGCGTATCCGACGACCACGGCGAACCCGTCGGCGGCGAGCCGCTGGGCGACCTGCCGTCCGATGCCGCGCGATCCGCCCGTCACGATCGCGGCGCGCCGGTCCGTCTGAGGCTGAGTGGTCATGACTGCGTCCTTCGCTTCTGTTATCGATGCTACGGCTAGTTCGTATCGACGATAACACGAATTCGTAGCGACGGTACAGCCCCTTTCGTATCGGCGCTACGAATGGCGTACCGTGGACGCATGGATGCGAGGGAAAAGATCCTGGAAGCCGCCACGGACCTGCTGGCCAAGGCGCCGGTCGCGGATGTCTCGACGCGTGCGGTCTGCGAGGCAGCCGGGGTGGGGGCGCCGATGCTCTACCGGCTGTTCGGCGACAAGGCCGGGCTGCTTGCCGCCGTCGTCGACCGCGGTTTCGCGGAGTACCTCGCCTCCAAGCGGGCCGCCCGGCCCAGCGACGACCCGGTCGCCGACCTTCGGAGCGGCTGGGACAGCCACATGCGCTTCGCGCTGGAACACCCCAACCACTACCGCCTGATGTACTCGCCCGAGCTGACGGCTCCGCCTGCGGCGGCCCAGGAGGCGCACGCCCTGCTGCACGGGATCCTCGAACGCTGCGCCGCCAACGGCCGGCTCACCGTCCCGCCCGCCCTCGCCACCCAGATGATCATGTCGGCCAACGTGGGCGCGGCCCTGTCGATGCTGACCAGACCGGAGCAGTACCCGGACCCGCAGTTCTCCGAGCGACTGCGTGACAGTGTGCTCGACTCGCTGACCCGTCCCGCCGAAACGGGCCAGCCACGCGAGCGGGACAAGGCCGTCCCTGTCGCCGCCGCGACGCTGGCCGCCCGCCTGCGCGCCCATCAGACCCCAGTGTTCACGCCCGCCGAGTCGGCGCTGCTGGAACAGTGGCTGGACAGACTCTCCGCAGGCTGAGCCGTGAGCCGTGAGCCGTGAGCCGTGAGCGGTCAGATGTCGGCCGTCAGCCGTCAGATGCTGGCCGCCGGCCGTTGGATGTCGGTGTGGATGTCAGATGTCAGTTGTCAGCGGGCATCGATCCGCGGGCGGCGACACCGTCGTGAGGCCCGATTGGTGGGCGATGACGACGAGTTGGGCGCGGTCGCGGGCGCCCAGCTTGGTCATGGTGCGGTGGACCTGCGTGCGCACCGTGGGCGGGCTGACGGAGAGCTTCTCGGCGATCTCCTCGTTCGAGTGGCCCTCCGCCACCCAGCCCATCACCTCGCGCTCAGGGGTGGTCAGGGCGGAGAGGTCCGCGGAGGCCATCGGGCGTTCCTTCTGCGCGGGGGCGGCCAGGAAGCGTGTGATCAGCGCGCGCGTGGCGAGTGGGGAGAGCAGCGAGTCGCCCGCGGCCACCGTCCGGATGCCGTCGAGGAACGCGTCGGCGGTCACGTCCTTGCCGAGGAACCCGCTGGCGCCGGCCTGCAGCGCCTGGGCGACGTACTCGTCGATCTCGAACGTGGTGAGGATCAGCACGCGCGTGCCCGACAGATCGGGGTCGGAGCAGATCGCGGACGTGGCGGCCACGCCGTCGGTGCCTGGCAGGCGAATGTCCATCAGCGCGAGGTCGGGGCGGTGCACGCGCGCGAGTGCTACGGCCTCGCCGCCATTGGTGGCCTCGGCGACCACCTCCATGTCGTCGCAGGAGTCGATCAGGATCCGGAACGTGGCCCGGAGGAGGGCGTGGTCGTCGGCGAGCAGCACGCGGAGGGTCATGGTGTCCGTTCTTCTCGTCTCATGGCTGCGGTTCCCTGGCGCCGGGCAGTTCGTCACGGCAGGGAGCGGCGGGTTACAGGAGGAGGCGGGTGGCGACCTCGAATCCGTCCTCCAGCGGGTGGCGGACCTGGAGGGCGCCACCGACGGAGTGGGCGCGTTCGTGCTTGCCTATCAGCCCGAAGCCGTGCCCCGGGGCGGCGGTCGGGACGACGGCGCACGTGCCGTCGTCCGTGAGGATCATGGTGTCGACGAAGCGGACGTGGTCGTCCGCATAGCGCTGCCAAGGGATGCTCATCGCGTCTTTCCGGTCGGGTCCTGGAAGCAATGGTGGGCGATGCACGCCAGGAACGACGGGTGAGGATCGCCCGTGTCCCGCGACACGAGCGACGCTCTCGGAGGGAAGCCGGGGAGGTCAGACGGGGGGCGGGCACCCTGCGGCCGGCTCGGCGGTGGCCGGATCGCCAAGGGTCCTTGCGGGTGAGCTGCTCACCCGCCGCGTCGACGATGGGGGCCGTGCCGGCAGCACGCACACCAGATTACTTGAGTTACGCAACAATATGGTAAAGTTGATCGCATGTCCCCTCCACCGCTCCCCGAAATCCCCGACACCCCCGCCTCGGACGAGGTGATCGAGATCGAGCGAGCGCTCACCCGCATCACCTACCTGAGTACGCGCGCCCGGCAGCACGACCGGCTGATGGCCCTCGCCGGTGTGCCGCTGGACCGCGCGGCCGTGGCGTTGCTGCGGCAGGTCGCCGATTCGGAGCCGCTGCGCCCGGGGGAATTGGCCAACCGGCTGGGAGTGGAGGCGTCCCACGTCACGCGCACGGTGCAGCAACTGCAGAAGTCCGGTTACGTCACCCGCGTTCCCGACCCCGACGACCGCCGCGCCCAGCGCATCCAGCTCACCGACGCCGGACAACAGGCCATAGTCCGCGTCCGGGACGCGGGATCCCGCGGCATGCAACTGGCCCTGTCCGACTGGAAGCCGGAGGAGCTGCGGCAGCTGGCCACTCTCTTCCACCGCATGGTCGACGACTTCCTTTCCCACTCCTTCGACGACGACGCGGAGGAGCAGCCGGTCGCGCAGGCGGGCACCGCCTGACCCGACGCCGGCTCACGCCGAGGTGGCGCGGGGCGTCGGCGGGGTGGCTGCCGTACGGGCGCCGGCTCCACCGCCGGGACGGGCTCGCGCAGGCCGCACAACAGCAGTCGGCCCAGGGCGGGCAGCACGATCAGCGGGACCAGGGCGGTCCGCAGCGAGGTGTCGTCGGCCGGCGCACCCTGGTCCGGGGCGGCGAGCCCGCCGACGCTCACCGTCAGGCCCAGGGTGACCCCGCTCGCGGTGCCCAGCCGTCGCGGCAGGAAGTCCTGGCCGAGCGTGATGTGCAGTGCGAAGGGGACGTACAGCCCTGCCGAGGTGAGGGCGACGAACAGATAGACCGCCGGGCCGGGTACGAGGATCACGCCGGCGACGGCCAGGACGGTCAGGGCGTACGACCGCCGCACCACCGCGATGCGTCCGTACCGGTCGGCGAGCCGGCCCCCGGCCATCGTGCCCAGCGCGCCGCCCCCGTACAACACGAACAGTGCCGCTGTGCCGGCCGCCTCGCCGCCGCCCGTCCGCTGCCGGACGTAGAGCGAGACGAAGGCGCTCAGGCCGACGAAGACGATCGAGCGGCACACGATCGAGCGGCACACGATCGCACCGGACAGCCGCACGAACGACGCCCAGTCGTCGACGTCGGGGGCGGCAACTGCATGG